>NZ_JBJDMY010000002.1:0-465738 GCF_044900305.1 Agrobacterium sp. NPDC089420
GCCGATTTCGCGGCGGCCCGGAGAGCCCATGCGGCCTGTTTCACCGACCGAGTAGGGCGGGAAGTTGTAGTGCAGCAGGAAACGTTCCTTGTACATGCCGGTGAGGCTGTCGACATACTGCTCGTCTTCGCCGGTGCCGAGGGTCGCAACAACGATTGCCTGGGTTTCACCGCGGGTGAACAGCGCCGAACCGTGGGTGCGCGGCAACAGGCCGACTTCCGAGATGATCGGACGAACGGTCGACAGGTCGCGGCCGTCGATGCGGCTCTTGGTGTCGAGAACGTTCCAGCGAACGATCTTCGCCTGAAGGTGCTTGAAGACGGCGCCGATTTCTTCCGGCGTGTACTTGGCTTCGCCTTCTTCCGGCAGGAAGTGTGCCTTCACCTTCGCCTTCACGGCGTCGACGGCAGCGTAACGGGCAGCCTTTTCGGTGATCTTGTAGGCGGTACGCAGTTCGGTTTCGGCCAGAGCCAGCATTTCGTTTTCGAGCGCGGAGAAATCTTCCGGTTCGAATTCGCGGGGTTCCTTGGCGGCAACTTCGGCGAGCTTGATGATCGCGTCGATGACCGGCTGGAAGCCCTTGTGGCCGAACATGACGGCGCCGAGCATGATCTCTTCGTTGAGTTCCTTGGCTTCCGATTCAACCATCAGAACGGCGTCGGAGGTACCGGCGACAACCAGGTCGAGCGTGGATTCGTCCATCTCGTCCAGGTGCGGGTTCAGAACATATTCGCCGTTGATGTAGCCGACGCGCGCGCCGCCGATCGGCCCCATGAACGGAATGCCGGAAAGGGTCAGCGCTGCCGAAGTGGCGACCATCGACAGAATGTCGGGGTTGTTTTCCAGATCGTGCTGGATGACGGTCACGACAACCTGCGTGTCGTTCTTGTAGCCTTCAGGGAAAAGCGGGCGGATCGGGCGGTCGATCAGGCGCGAAACGAGGGTCTCGTTTTCGCTCGGACGGCCTTCGCGCTTGAAATAGCCGCCGGGGATCTTGCCGGCTGCATAGGTCTTTTCCTGGTAGTTGACGGTGAGCGGGAAGAAGTCCTGGCCGGGCTTCGGAGACTTTGCGGAAACCACAGTCGCGAGAACCATCGTCTCGCCGTAGGTTGCGATGACGGCGCCGTCAGCCTGACGGGCAACCTTGCCGGTCTCAAGCTTCAGCGGGCGGCCTGCCCATTCGATTTCCACGGAGTGCTTATTGAACATATCTTGTCCTTGTTTGTGCGTGCCGCCAAAAGGGGCAACGAATGACGCAATCACGGGCAAGACAGCGGGAGGCTTTTAAGGTGCAAGCATCCGGCAATCCTGCCCCATGACAGGTCTGCGGTTGAAAAGGCAACCCCGGCCCATCCGGGTCTACCTCATCCGTCCGGGGGCCACATCTGCGGCAGACGCCCGGAAATTCATGTGGCCTTCAAAAGGCTCGATATAAAAACCGGCGGGTATCTTTGCGAAACCCGCCGGACACAAGTTTTAGCGGCGAATGCCGAGAGCACCGATCAGCTTGGAGTAACGGGCTTCGTCCTTCTTCTTCAGATAGTCAAGAAGCGAACGGCGGCTCGAAACCAGCGTCAGAAGGCCACGACGGGAGTGGTTGTCCTTCTTGTGGTCCTTGAAGTGACCGGTCAGGTTGTTGATCCGCTCGGTGAGGATTGCGACCTGAACTTCCGGAGAACCGGTGTCGCCTTCCTTCGTTGCATATTCCTTGATGAGGGCGGCTTTGCGCTCTGCAGTAATCGACATCGGACGATCCTTTCTGTTTTAAGGAAAATGGGACGCCAAAGAGCCGGGATGTCGTCCAGCTCTGGCCATTCAGCAGCATAGGCAAAGCCCAAGCTGGCGCTGCCTATAAACTATTCCGGGTGCAATTGAAAGAGGCGATTGACAGCGCCTCTTTGAGCGTTTCCGGGAAAAGTGTGAAGCGGTTTTCCGGGCGGAAACGCGAACAACAGATAGATGGAGCCGTTTCAGCCGAAAACGCGCTTCGGTCGAAACTCGCCTTCGCCGATCTCGCCGATGGCGACGAGCTTGCCATGCGCAGTGGCATAGGCCTCCGGATGATTGGCCGGCGCATCGCGTCCGCGCAGCAGGATGGGGTTGCCCATCTTCAGCCGGTGCGCCTGATCGTCGTTGATGATGAGGCGGGGAAGGGCGGAAAGCGCCTCTGCCGTATCGATCAGGAAGGCGTCCAGCGCCTCCAGACGCTCGTCGCGGTCCTCCACGGCTTCCAGCGCCGTCAGGGTTTCGAGCGGCACCATCATGTCTTCGCCAAACGGCGCCACCATGGTGCGGCGCAGCTCCGAAATATGGCCGAAACAGCCGAGATCGCGGCCCATGTCGCGGGCCAGAGCCCGCACATAGGTCCCCTTGCCGCATTCCACTTCGAAATGCGCGGTATCGGGGTTGGGGCAGGCCAGCAGCGTCAGGCGATGGATTTCCACTTCGCGCGCGGGGATTTCCACTGTCTCGCCGTCGCGCGCCAGATCATAGGCGCGCTCGCCGGCGATCTTGATCGCGGAAAATTGCGGCGGCGTCTGCAATATCACGCCGGTATAATTGGGCAGAATATCGCGGATCGCCTGCTCGTCCGGGCGCTGATCGGAGGATTCGACCACCTCGCCTTCCAGATCGTCAGTCGTACGCTGCTCGCCCCAGGTCACGGTGAATTCATAAATCTTCCGGCCGTCCATGACATAGGGCACGGTCTTGGTGGCATCGCCAAGCGCGATCGGCAGCATGCCGGAAGCAAGCGGATCGAGCGTGCCGGCATGGCCCGCCTTCTGGGCGTTGAACAGCCACTTGATCTTGGAAACGGCTTCGGTCGAGCCGAAATCGAGCGGCTTGTCGAGGATGAGCCAGCCGGAAATCGGGCGGCCCTTGGGTTTGCGGTTCTGCTGTTTGCGTGGTTTGGACATGCTTCAGTTCTGTTCGTCGTCTTTTTCGTTCGAAGGTCCAAGATCGCGCTGCACTTCGGGCGAGCGCAGAAGCGCGTCGATCTTCTGGTAATTGTCGAAACTCGTATCGTCGCGGAAGCGCAGTTCGGGCATGTATTTCATCTGCCGAAGCTGGGGTCCGAGACGGCCGCGCATGAACTTGGCATGGCGGTTGAGCGCGGTGATGATGTCGGTGTGATCGGCAACGCCAAGCGGCGTCACATAAGCGGTGGCGATCTTGAGATCGGGCGACATGCGCACTTCCGAAATGGAAATGACGGTGCTTTCGATCAGGTCGTCGCGGACTTCGCCGCGCTGGAGAATCTGGGTCAATGCGGCGCGCACCTGTTCGCCAACACGCAGCATGCGTTGCGAAGGGGCCGATGATGTAGCTTTTGCCATGGGTTATGCCTCAAACGGAGCGAGCGCCGGTAAGCCGGCGCCCGACAGTAAAGTCCTGTTTTGCGGCGAGAACGCTTAGAGCGTTCTCGTGATGTGTTCGACGCGGAAGCACTCGATGGTGTCGCCGGTGCGGATGTCTTCGTAGTTTTCGAAGGCCATGCCGCATTCCTGACCGACCGGCACTTCCGAGACTTCGTCCTTGAAGCGCTTGAGGGTCTTGAGCTTGCCTTCGTGGATGACGACATTGTCGCGAACCAGACGCACGCCCGCACCACGTTCCACCTTGCCTTCGATGACGCGGCAACCCGCGACCTTGCCGACCTTGGTGATGTTGAACACCTCGAGGATTTCGGCATTGCCGAGGAAGGTCTCGCGACGTTCCGGCGACAGCAGGCCCGACATCGCCGCCTTCACGTCATCCACCAGATCGTAGATGATGTTGTAATAGCGGATTTCGATACCGGCGCGTTCGGAAGCCGTACGTGCCTGTGCATTGGCGCGAACGTTGAAGCCAATGATCGCGGCGTTGGAGGCCTCGGCAAGCGAGATATCCGATTCCGTGATGGCGCCAGCGCCCGAATGAACGATACGAGCGCGGACTTCGTCGGTGCCGAGCTTGTCGAGCGAAGCGATAATGGCTTCGACCGAACCCTGCACGTCTGCCTTGATGACAAGCGGGAATTCCTTCATTCCCGAAGTCTGCAACTGGCTCATCATCTGTTCCAGCGAACCGCGCTGGCCCGTCTGACGTGCGACAGCCTTGTCGCGTGCCAGACGCTGGCGGTACTCGGAAATCTCGCGGGCACGGCTTTCATTTTCGACAACCGCGAAACGGTCGCCGGCAGATGGCGTGCCGGAAAGACCGAGAATCTCGACAGGCATAGCCGGACCGGCTTCCTTGACGTGTTCACCCTTGTCGTTGACGAGGGCACGAACGCGGCCCCACTGGTCGCCGGCCACGATGATCTGGCCAGGCTTCAGCGTACCCTTCTGTACGAGAACTGTAGCGACGGCACCGCGGCCGCGGTCGAGTTCCGCTTCGATGACGGTACCTTCTGCGGTACGGTTCGGATCTGCCTTGAGGTCGAGAATTTCAGCCTGCAGCAGGATCGCTTCAAGCAGTTTGTCGAGACCAAGCTGTTTCTTGGCGGAGACTTCCACGTCAAGCACTTCACCGCCCATCGATTCCACGAAGACTTCGTGCTGCAGGAGCTGCTGGCGAACCTTTTCAGGGTTTGCTTCGTGCTTGTCGATCTTGTTGATCGCCACGACGATCGGAACGCCCGCTGCCTTGGCATGGTTGATGGACTCGATCGTCTGCGGCATCACGCTGTCGTCAGCGGCGACCACCAGAACGGCGATATCCGTCGCCTGCGCACCACGGGCACGCATGGCCGTGAAGGCGGCGTGGCCGGGGGTGTCGATGAAGGTGATCTTCTGGCCGTTCTTTTCGACCTGATAGGCGCCGATATGCTGGGTGATACCACCGGCTTCGCCTGCGACCACGTTCGCTTGACGAATGGCGTCGAGCAGCGAGGTCTTGCCGTGGTCGACGTGGCCCATGATCGTGACAACCGGCGGACGCGGCAGCATTTCGCCTTCGTCGTCTGCCTGGTTGAAGATGCCTTCTTCCACGTCGGATTCGGAAACGCGCTTGACGGTATGGCCGAATTCGACCGCGATCAGTTCCGCCAGATCGGCGTCGATCACGTCGCCCGGCTTCATCATCTGGCCTTCCTTCATCAGGAACTTGATGACGTCGACGGCGCGTTCGGACATGCGCTGCGACAGTTCCTGAATGGTGATGGTTTCCGGCAGGATCACTTCGCGCATGACCTTTTCACGGGTTTCCTGCATCTGGCTGCGGCGGAATTTCTCCTGCCGGCGGCGCATGGATGCCATGGAGCGTCCGCGCGGCGTGCCGTCTTCATCCAGGTTGGATGAGGTGACGGTCAGCTTGCCGCGACGGCGTTCTTCTTCCGTCTTCAGGCGCGCAGCCGGCTTTGCCGGTGCGGGTGCCGCGACCTTGCCCCGAACGGGCAGGCTGCCACGGCGTGCACCGCGATCATCCTCGTCGTCGCCATCGGTACGGCGTCCGCGCGGCGCGGCGGCTTCCGGAACGGCGCGGGCAGGTGCTGCGGCTGGCTGAGGACGAGCCTCGGCGCGCGGCGCCGGCTGAGCGGCGGCAGCGGGTTTTTCAACTGCCGGTGCGGGCTTCGTTTCCACGGCAGGCTGGGTCGCCGCCACCTTGGCGGCTTCCGCCTCTTCGGCGGCGCGGCGTGCGGCCTCTTCCTTTTCGGCGGCGATGCGGCGCTCTTCTTCCACCTTGCGGCGCGCTTCGTCTTCGGCGCGC
Organism: Agrobacterium sp. NPDC089420; assembly: GCF_044900305.1. NCBI lineage: Bacteria > Pseudomonadati > Pseudomonadota > Alphaproteobacteria > Hyphomicrobiales > Rhizobiaceae > Agrobacterium > Agrobacterium sp. NPDC089420. The sequence goes on from NZ_JBJDMY010000002.1 coordinate 5,692, forward strand.
TGCTTGGCTTCGATCACGTCGCGGGCCTGCGCTTCCATCAGCGCGCGGCGACGGGCTTCCATCTCGCCTGCGGACAGGTCGTGCAGGACGTTGCCGCGTGGACGCTCAGGCTGACGCTGCTGCGGCGCGGACGAGCCCGGACGCTGCTGCGGCTGGGACGAACCCGAGCGTTGCTGCTGGCCGCCGGGCTGATGGATACGCGGCTGGGGCGCCTGCGGGCGCGGTGCTACGGGGGCAGGGGCGGCCGGCTTCGGAGCGGGCGCTGCGGCCGAATGAACCTGCTTCTCGTCTTCGGGACGCAAGGGGCGGCGCTTGCGTGTTTCCACGACAACCGCATTTGTGCGACCTCGACCCATATCCTGCCGCACGGTGCCCTGATTCATCCCGCCCGGCTTGAGGGTGAGAGTCTTCTTGGCCGGCGCGTTGAGTGTCTTGTCGTCGTTGTTGTCGGTCATTCCGTTCCCGTTCCTTCGGACGAGAACCGGATGACGTCCATCAGGTCTCGTCGTTCAATTGCTGCATCGGAACGCGGCGACCGTTCATGTCGGTTAACCGCGTCATTGTTCTGTCCGGGCAGCGTCGCGTTCCGCCTGAGATCGACCGCCAAGGCGGTACTGCTCAAGCATCGTTGCGCGCTTCACTACACCCTCACCCGCCTGCCCCGCAAGCGCGCAAGCATGGATAAAAGCATTCTGGCCCATCAACTCGTCCATTTCGGCTCCGCTGAAGAGCCGGAAGGACGGAATTTCATTGCCGGCATCGCTGCCGAGCGCCCAGGCCTTGCGGGCCTGGTCCAGTTTTCTCACGCCGTCGGCCGCAGCATCGGTCGCATGGAACACGGCAATCGCATTCCCGGATCGTACCGCAGCATCGACTTTCATCGCGCCGCTGATGAACTGGCCCGCCTTGCGCGCCATGTTCATCATTCCGGCAAGCTGCTGCGCCATCAGCCGGTCGAGAAGAGCGAGAAGCTCCGGCCCGGCCTTGACGTCGCGTTTGAGAGCCCGTGCGAAGAGCTTCTTCGCGATGGCCTTCTCGATCAGGGCGCGCTCGGGTGTCACCCAGCAGCCGCGCCCCGGCAATTGGCGTTTCAGATCCGGCACGACGCTGCCGTCCGGACCTGCGACGAAGCGGATCAACTCATCGGGCGATCCGCTCTGCCGTGTCACAATGCACATACGCCCATTGGCGTCGCCTTTAAGCCGCCCGTCATCATCCGTTTCGGGCAGATCGTCCGGCTCATGCGCCTGCGGTGTCATTCCTGTTCGGCGGTATCCGCCTCCTCGGCAGCTTCCTCTTCGGAAGCGAGATCCTCGGCGGTGATCCAGCCGGCCAGAAGACGGGCCTGCACCACCATGTTCTCGGCCTCGACGCGCGAAACATCGAGCTTGGAGAAGATGCCTTCGAACTTCTTCGTTTCGCCGTCCTTGCGCTCGCTCCAGCCGACCAGATCGTCCGCCGCGCAACCGGCAAGATCTTCGATCGTCTTGATGCCGTCTTCACCGAGCGCCACCATCATCTGCGAGGTCAGGCCGTCGATCTGGCGCAGCTCGTCGGTAACGCCGAGTTCCTTGCGCTTGGCGTCCATTTCGGCTTCCAGCCGTTCCAGATATTCGCGGGCGCGGGTCTGGATTTCATCGGCGGTGTCTTCGTCGAAACCGTCGATCGAGGAAATTTCGCCGAGATCGACATAGGCGAGTTCTTCGACCTGCGCGAAGCCTTCGGAGGCGAGAACCTGGCCGACCATTTCGTCGACGTCGAGAGCGTCCATGAAGAGTGCGGTGCGCTCGTTGAATTCCTTCTGGCGGCGCTCGGATTCTTCCTGCTCGGTCATGATGTCGATATCCCAGCCGGTCAGCTGCGATGCCAGACGCACGTTCTGGCCGCGGCGGCCGATGGCGAGCGACAGCTGCTCGTCGGGAACAACCACTTCGATGCGCTCGGACTCTTCATCCAGAACGACCTTGGCGACTTCCGCCGGCTGCAGGGCGTTGACGATGAAGGAAGCCGGTTCCTGGCTCCACGGAATGATGTCGATCTTCTCGCCCTGCAATTCGCCGACAACGGCCTGGACGCGCGAACCGCGCATACCGACGCAGGCGCCGACCGGATCGATCGACGAGTCGTTGGAGATGACCGCGATCTTGGCGCGCGAACCGGGGTCGCGGGCAACCGACTTGATCTGGATGATGCCGTCGTAGATTTCCGGCACTTCCATGGTGAAGAGCTTCACCATGAATTGCGGATGGGTACGCGACAGGAAAATCTGCGGACCGCGCTGTTCGCGGCGAACGTCGTAGACGTAGGCGCGGACGCGGTCGCCGTAACGCATGTTTTCGCGCGGGATCATCTCGTCACGGCGGATGATGCCTTCGCCACGGCCGAGATCGACGATGACATTGCCGTATTCGACGCGCTTGACGGTGCCGTTGACGATTTCGCCGATACGGTCCTTGAACTCGTCATACTGGCGGTCACGCTCGGCTTCGCGCACCTTCTGCACGATGACCTGCTTGGCGGACTGGGCGGCGATACGGCCGAAATCCATCGGCGGCAGCGGATCGGCGATGAAGTCGCCGAGCTTGGCGTCCGGGTTGCGGTCGCGGGCCAGCTCCAGCGGAATCTGGGTCGAATAATCCTCGGCCGCTTCCACCACTTCCAGAAGACGCTGCAGGCGGATTTCGCCGGTCTTGGAGTTGATGTCGGCGCGGATGTTGGTTTCCGAACCATAGCGCGAGCGGGCGGCTTTCTGGATAGCGTCGGCCATTGCGGCAAGCACGATTTCGCGGTCGATGACCTTTTCGCGCGCCACAGCATCGGCGATCTGCAGAAGCTCAAGCCGGTTAGCACTCACTGCCATTTTTCTGTCTCCGTAAGTCGCATGATTGCGGGGTTCGCCCTTTTTTTCGGGCTTTACGTTGGAATTAGTCTGCGTCTGCTTCGTTTTCGTCGTTCTGGTTTGCGGCGGCGGCCTTTGCCGCCTTGTCTGCCCGCAGCGCATCACGAATAAGGTCGTCCGTCAGAATGAGCTTCGCATCGGAAAGCGCATTGAACGGAATGATGACTGTCGGCTCCTCGCCATAGGCGATCTGGTCGCGTTCCAGCTTGAAGCCGTCCGCATTGACCTCGACGATCTTGCCGCGAAACCGCTTGCGGTTCTCGACCAGAATGGAGGTTTCGACCTTCACCAGATGACCCTGCCAGCGGGTGAAATCCGATTTGCGCACCATCGGCCGGTCGATGCCGGGCGAGGAAACTTCGAGATGATACGCTTTATCGACCGGATCTTCCACATCAAGAACCGGTGAAATCGCCATCGATACGGCTTCGCAGTCCTCGACGGTCATGGTGCCGTCTTCGCGCTCGGCCATGATCTGCAAGGTCATGCCGTTCTGGTTGGAGAGCCGCACGCGCACCAGAAGATATCCCATGCCCGTCAGAACAGGCTCGATGATCTCGGCAATACGCTGGTCGATGCCCGTTTCGGTTATCAGTCGCGGTTCATGTGCGGTGTCTGCCATCTGGCCTTCCGGTCTTTGATTTTCGCCGGGCTTTTTGCCCGTGGTTTCCGGTTCGCCTAACGAAAAAGAGCGGAGCCTTGCGGCCCCACTCTTCATCAAGCGATCAAGAATTTCAGTGGTCATATAGACCCATCGGGGCAGGATTGCAAGGTTTTCGCAGGTAGCCGCGCGTCGGTCGCAGCCTCGGCCATATTTTCACCCACACCGTGTCGGAAAGGCTGGCATGATTTCCGGCACTGTCTATAGTTGCCGTTTGATAAATCGCAGTTGCATAAGTGGACAGAGCGTGCCTGACCGTAAATCGCCACTCGCGCCTTTAAGGCATTTGACTTACAGACGAATCTGGATCGCCAGCCTTGCCTCGAATTTCGGCGGACTGATCCAGGCGGTGGGTGCTGCCTGGATGATGACCTCGCTTTCCAGTTCGGAAAACATGATCGCGCTGGTGCAGGCCTCCACCTCTTTGCCGATCATGCTGTTCTCGCTGATCTCGGGCGCGCTGGCCGACAGTTTCGACCGCCGCCGCATCATGATCTCGGCGCAGCTGCTGATGCTGACGGCCTCCGTGCTGCTGACGGTCTTTGCCTGGTCCGGCTGGCTCACGCCATGGCTTCTGCTGTTCTTCACCTTCATGATCGGTTGCGGCACGGCGCTCAACAATCCGTCCTGGCAGGCTTCTGTCGGCGAAATGGTGCCGCGTGAGGATCTGCCCGCCGCGGTGACGCTGAACAGCGTCGGCTTCAACATCACCCGCAGCGTCGGCCCGGCCATCGGCGGCATCATCGTCGCGGCGGCCGGTGCTGCGGCTGCGTTTTTCGTCAATGCGCTGAGCTATTTCACCCTGATCTACGCCCTGTTTCGCTGGCAGCCGCCCAAATATGCCTCGACCTTGCCGCGTGAACAGCTTCTGGCCGCCATCTCGGCCGGAATGCGCTATGTGGCCATGTCGCCCAATATCGGCAAGGTGCTGGTGCGCGGCTTTCTCTTTGGCCTTTCCGCCAGCGCCATCCTTGCCTTGATGCCCATCGTCGCCCGGGATCTGGTCGAGGGCGGCCCGTTGACTTACGGCGTCATGCTGGGCGCCTTCGGCGTCGGCGCCATTGGCGGCGCGCTGGTCAGCGCGCGGCTGCGCGAAGTCCTGTCCAGCGAATGGATCGTTCGCGTCGCCTTTTTGGGCTTCGCCTTCAGCGCCGGCGTGACGGCGGTCAGCACCAGTGCGATCATCACATCGCTCGTCCTCACTATTGCCGGTGCCTGCTGGGTTCTGGCGCTGTCGCTCTTCAATACCATCGTCCAGCTTTCCACGCCGCGCTGGGTGGTGGGCCGGGCGCTATCGCTTTACCAGACGCTGACTTTCGGCGGCATTGCCGTCGGCAGCTGGCTGTGGGGCGAACTGGCGGAAGATTACGGCATTTCCTATTCGCTTCTCTGTTCGTGTGTGCTGATGCTGCTCGGCGTCGTCGTCGGCCTGAAGCTCGCCATGCCGGCCTTTGCCTCGCTCAATCTCGATCCGCTCAACCGCTTCGTCGAACCGCCGCTGAGGCTGGATATCAAGCCGCGCAGCGGCCCGATCGCCATTCTCATCGATTATGAAATCCATGACGAGGATCTCGGCGAATTCCTGCCGCTGATGGCCGAGCGCCGCCGTATCAGACTGAGAGACGGCGCCCGCAACTGGAATCTGATGCGCGATCTTGAAAATCCCGACATCTGGACGGAAAGCTACCATGTGCTGACATGGGTGGAATATGTCCGCCATAACCACCGCCGCACCCAGGCGGATGCCGAGGCCTGGGACCGGCTGCTTGAGCTTCATCGCGGCAAGACTCGGCCGCGGGTGCACCGGATGATCGAGCGGCAGACCATTCCGCCGACCGACGATATCTTTCACAAGCCCCATACCGACCAGCATTGAGAGATGATGGGGCGGGAGAGTGGTGACGGGCGTCGCCGCATACGCCCCGTCATTCTCGGAATAGGCCCCAGGAAGACGGAAAAGAGTTTCGGCTTTGTCAGCGGCCTGTTATTTCAGCTTCGCCTTCAGCGTCGCATCGGGAAAACATGTCGGCGCAAGGCCGTTTTTCGCCTGCCAGTCGCCGAGCGACCGGCGCGTCTTGAAGCCCGCCAGCCCATCGGCCTTGCCGACATCGTAGCCCTTGGCCACCAGCGCCTTCTGCATGGTGAGCACATCAGAGCGCAGCATCGATCCGACATTGCCCCATTCACCCTTGAACGGTCCGGCCCCGTGGGCGATGCGGTCGGCGAGATTGCCGATGAAGAGCGCATAGAGATCGGAATTGTTATATTCCTTGATGACGTAGAAATTCGGCGTCACCACAAATTCCGGCCCGTGCCGACCGGCTGGCACCAGCATCATGCCGTCAGCGGTCAGGTCATTGGCCGGAAAGGCTTTTCCGGAAATACGGGTAATGCCCATCTTCGCCCAGTCGGCCACTGGCCGGGCAAGGTCCGGCCCTTCCTGCGCGCAGGAAACATTGGCGGGGATGGAGACCTCGAACCCCCAGTCGCGGTTTCGCTGCCAGCCGCGCTGGGAAAGATAGTTCGCTATGGACGCCAGCGCATCCGGCACGGAATTCCAGATATCGCGGTGGCCGTCACCATCGAAATCGACGGCATATTTGAGATAGCTGGATGGCATGAATTGCGGCTGGCCAAGCGCGCCGGCCCACGAGCCCATCATGCGTGATGCTGCGATATCGCCGCTTTGGACAATCTTGAGCGCGTCGATCAGCTCGGCGCGGAACATCTCCTTGCGGGTCGACATATAGGCTTTCGTGGCCAGCACATCGACCACCGAATGCGGCAGTTTGGCCCGGCCGAAACCGGATTCACGGCCCCAGATTGCCACGACGATTTCACCGGGCACACCATATTTCGCCTCGATCCTGCGAAGCGTGGCCGCATGCGTTGCCGCAAGCGAACGACCGGTGGCGGCAAGCCCCTGCAATCGCTTTTCGGAGAAATAGGCGCCCGGCGAGGAAAACTCCGCCTGGCTCTGGCTCTGTTCCTTCGGCGGCTTCCGGCCGGGAATGACGAGATCGGGCAGCGTCCAGTTGATCGAAAGACCGCTGAGCGCGGCTTCGAGCGTCTTTTGCGAAATGCCGGCCTTGCGGGCCTCAGGCCAGATTTCCTTTTTTAGCCACGTATTAAATTCGGTGTCATATCGGGCCGCCGCCGCTCCCGTCGGTACCGACTGCGCCAAAGCCGGTGTTGCTGAAAGAACGGAAAGAAGGGCAGCCAGCGCCTTGAAGCTTTTTCCGGAAAAGTGGAGCCCGGTTTTCCGTCCGGAAATGCGCCAAAATAAAGAATCAAATCGGTTTCGCATTCGGTCTCCTCTTTGGGGTGTGGGGAGTATGGCAGGCTTCAGATCGTCGTGCGTGCCCGAAGCGCCGCCGTCAATGTGCCCTCGTCGAGATAATCCAGCTCGCCGCCTACCGGCACGCCATGCGCCAGCCGGGTGATCTTGATGCCGAGATCGGAGAGGCGGTCGGTGATGTAGTGAGCGGTTGCCTGCCCCTCCACCGTCGCATTGACGGCGATGATAAGCTCGCGGATGCCGCCGGCGCTGACGCGGTCGATCAGCCCCTTGATGTTCAGGTCCTCCGGCCCGACGCCATCGAGCGGCGACAAGGTGCCGCCGAGCACGTGATAGGCCGTGTTCATCGCCCCCGCTCGCTCCAGCGCCCATAGGTCGGAAACGTCTTCCACCACAATGATGACGGACTGGTCGCGCCGGTCGTCGGCGCAGACGGTACAGGGATCGATCGTATCGACATTGCCGCAGCAAGAGCAGATTTTCACCTTGTCATAGGCCTCGCCCATGGCATGGCCCAACGGCCCGAGAAGCTGCTCCTTCTTCTTGATGAGATGCAATGCCGCCCGCCTAGCCGAGCGGGGGCCAAGCCCCGGCACCTTTGCCAGAAGCTGGATCAGTTTTTCAATTTCGGGGCCGGTGACTCGTTTTGCCATGAGCGCTTTCTACTGCATAAATCTGGAAACGGGAATCACGAAGCGTAAAGGGCGGTGCATGAAAATACGGGCGTTGTGCCGCGGCGAGGCTGAGAAACTGCCGGGAAAGACGACGAAGACCGGTATCTTCAAACATGCCGTGCACGGCCTTGTGATGGTGGATGCCGAAGGCATTGTCAGCGATGCGGTGTGCAATCGCAAACATCACGGCGGGCCGGATCAGGCCGTTTACGTCATGGGGTCCGTCGATCTCGACTTCTGGTCGCGCGCGCTCGGCTTCGTGGTGGAACCGGGATTTTTTGGTGAAAACCTGGTGATGGAGGGTGTCGACAGCGCCAGGCTCCATGTGGGAGACAGGTTTACCGCCAACGACGTCGTGCTGGAAGTGACCGCTGCCCGCATTCCCTGCGCCACCCTGTCGGCCCGCATCGGCGATCCCGATTTCGCTCCACGGTTCCGGCAGGCCGGCCAGCCGGGTTTTTATTGCCGGGTGCTGAAAGGCGGAATGATGGCGGCCGGTGAGGACCTCACATTCGAACCCTATCAAGGCACGAAACTGTCCATACCCACCATTCTGCAGCGCTTCCGGCCCATGCAGCTCGGCAGGGCCGAACGCGCGGCCTATCTCGAGACGCCGCTTGCAAGCCGGTTCCGCGCGATGCTGGAGGCTTGAGAATTGGATGCGGCACGTCGTGAGGCCGGTGATGTCCGCAATTGCCATCATTCCGGCCGAGGGCCGGAATGATGGCATGGGGAATATACAGACAGCCGATCAGAACGGCAGCTTCATGCCGGGCGGCAGCGGCAGACCGGCGGTCAGGCCCGCCATCTTTTCCTGCGCCTGCGCTTCGCCCTTTTCCTTGGCATCCTTGTGGGCCGCAACGATCAGGTCCTCGAGGATTTCCACCTCATCTTCCTTGAACAGCGACGGGTCGATTTTCAGGCCGCGCATTTCGCCCTTGCCATTGAGGATGACGGTCACGAGGCCGCCGCCGGCCCTGCCTTCGACTTCGAGGGCGGCGATTTCTTCCTGCACCTTCTCCATCTTGGACTGCATTTCCTTGACCTTGCCCATCATGCCCATGATGTCGCGCATGTGCCAATCTCCTGTTCTTTTTGTTTAAAATTCGATGTCGTCACCGGGAAGGATGTCGCCTTCGCTCGATTCGGCAACCGATGGCGGCGCGATGTCTTCGACCTCATCCTGCGCTACGGCACGGATGCGCACATCGGTGATTTTCGCGCCGGGAAACTGCGCCAGAATGGCGGCAACGTCCGGGTCCTGACGCGCATCGACAAGGCGGGCGTCGCGGGCATTGCCTTCGGCCTCGACAAGGGTCGGCTCGCCCTGTTCCTTGCTGAGGCTGACAATCCAGTGGATGCCGGTCCATTCCTTGAGCTTGACGCCAAGCTCGCCGGGCAGAGAGCCGGGCGCGCCGTCGCCGAGGCGCATGTCGAGCCGGCCCGGCTCGAGCCGCACGAGACGTATGAAGTTGCGCACCTTCGCCCGCATGACGGGATCGCGATGCTTCTGGCACAGATCGGCAATATCCTGCATCGAATTGACGGGAACCTTCGGCTCCGGCCGCTCTTCGGTTTTCGGCTGGACGACCTGCATCTCCTGCGGGCGGCTATCGGGCACGGCGCGCAGCATTGCGGATGGCTGCGGGTTTGCGGGCCTCTGGGCGGGAAGATCGACGGGTCTTCCCGCGGCCACGGTCTGTCCTGACGAATAGGCGCGTGCGCCGCCGCCATTGCCGCCGCCCGAAGGTCCGCCATTGGCGTAACCGCCGTCGCCGCTCGAAAGCTCCAGCAGGCGCCGGGCCGCATCTTCCGGCGCAGGCAGGTTGGCGGCGTGCGAAAGCCGGATCAGCACCATTTCGGCAGCACCGGCGGGCCGCGAAGCATTTTCGGTTTCCGGAATGCCCTTCAGCAGCATCTGCCAGATGCGCGATAGTGCTGTCACTGCAATGGTTTCGGCAAATTCCGCGCCACGCACGCGCTCGATCTCGGAAAGCGAGGGGTCTTCCGCCGCGTCCGGCACATATTTCATGCGGGTGACGAGATGGGTAAAATCGGCGAGGTCGTTCAATACGACGACAGGGTTCGCGCCAGCTTCATATTGCCCGTTGAATTCCGACAGGGCGGCCGCGACATCACCTTTGACGACATGCTGGAAGAGATCGACGATGCGCGCCCGGTCGGCAAGGCCGAGCATGCCGCGCACAGCTTCCGCCTCCACCCGGCCGCCGCCATGGGCAATCGCCTGATCGAGCAGGGAAAGACCGTCACGGGCGGAACCTTCGGCCGCACGCGCAATCATCGACAGTGCCTGCGGATCGGCCTCGAAACCCTCCTTGCCGGCAATGGCGGTGAACAGGCCGACGAGGTCGGCGGCGCTGATGCGGCGCAGGTCGAAACGCTGGCAGCGCGACAGAACCGTGATCGGAACCTTGCGGATTTCGGTGGTCGCGAAGATGAATTTCACATGTTCCGGCGGCTCTTCCAGGGTCTTCAGAAGACCGTTGAAAGCCTGCGTCGACAGCATGTGCACTTCGTCGATGATATAGACCTTGTAGCGCGCCGAGACCGGGCGGTAACGGACCTGCTCGATGATCTCGCGAATATCGTCGATGCCGGTATGCGAGGCGGCGTCCATTTCGATCACGTCGACATGCCGGCCTTCCATGATCGCCTGGCAATGTTCGCCGGGGATGCGAAGGTCGATGGTCGGCTTGTCGATGCTGTCGGTCTTGTAATTCAGCGCGCGGGCGAGAATGCGGGCCGTGGTCGTCTTGCCGACGCCGCGGACGCCGGTCAGCATATAGGCCTGCGCGATACGACCGGTCTCAAACGCGTTGGTCAGCGTGCGGACCATCGGTTCCTGGCCCACCATCAGATCGGAAAAATCCTTCGGACGATATTTGCGCGCCAGTACCCGGTAGCCGGTCCCGACCTGGGATTCGCTTGATGTGGTGGGTACGGTGTCGCTCATTGCCTCGCCAGTTTGTTTTGCCAGTTGTCTTGGGGCGCTGAACTGGCCCGGCGAAAGCTGAGCACGTCTTTTAAAAAGGTGGGAGGCTGGCACGGCGACCCGTGCCGGGCTCGTTAGGGCTGCTTCCTTCCGGACCTGACCCGGTTGGCGAGTGGCTCGTCCACCACCAACCTCCCGGGGCCACATATCGGCAATATCGACAGCAAATGCAAGCCAAGCCTTCAAAAAACTGCTATCACGATGAAAACAAACATGGAGGACACCTTGGAGACATTCCGGCTGGACGACCGGCTGGCGCGCGACAGCGTGCTGGTGACGCGTTTGGGACTATGTGAATTGCGTCTGCAGAATGACAGCCGCTGGCCCTGGCTGGTGCTGGTGCCGCAGCGCGACGGTGTGAGCGAATTGTTCGATCTCACCCCGCTCGATCAGGCCGTGCTGACATTCGAAACCAATCTCGTCGCCTCCGCATTGAAGGAAGTGACGGGAGCGACCAAGATCAATGTCGGCGCGCTGGGCAATATCGTCCGGCAGCTTCACGTCCATATTATCGCCCGCAACGAAGGCGACACCTGCTGGCCCGGCCCTATCTGGGGTCACGGAACGGCAGTGCCTTATGAGGCCGGCGAAAGGGAAACCTTGATGAAAAAAATCTCCGGCGCGCTCTGATGATTTCCATGACAATTTTTGAAACCGACGCCCCCCATCCCGAAGCAAGCCTGCTGACAGCCTTTTCCAAAAACGCCCTCGACCGTTTCGCTGAAAAGCGGACGGAGGAGTGCGTTGCCGATGCGCTGAAAGTCGACGGTACCCATATTTTTGCCTTTTCGGGCAACCGGCTCGTTCTGAAGCATGACGAGCAGGTCATCGATCCCCTGTTTTCGGCCTATGAGCTCGCCGAGCTGCAGCCGGATTTCGACAGTGCCGTGCTGCTAGGATATCGTGAGACCGGTGAGCCGAGAATAGCGGTGCCGGTTGCCGTGGCCGAGGACCGGCTGGCGAGCCATTACAAGCTGGCCGACGCCCGCACGCTTTATCGCGATCATCTGCTTGACGAAGAGCTGCTGAGCGAGGTTGCCCAAGCGGTCAGCCTCACGCACTGGAATGCCGATAACCGGTTCTGCGGACGCTGCGGCGGCACGATGGAACTGCGGATCGGCGGCTACAAGCGCATCTGCGCCGCTTGCAATCACACCATTTTTCCACGCACCGATCCCGTCGTCATCATGATGACCATCGATGTCGAGCGCGATCTTTGCCTGCTTGGCCGCGGCGCGCATTTTGCACCGGGCATGTATTCCTGCCTTGCCGGTTTCGTCGAGCCGGGCGAAACGATCGAGCAGGCGGTGCGCCGCGAAACGCACGAGGAATCCGGCGTTGAGATCGGCCGCGTGCGCTATCACGCCTCACAGCCCTGGCCCATGCCGCATACGTTGATGATCGGCTGTTATGCCGAGGCGCTTTCTTTCGATATTGCCCGCGACGAGATCGAACTGGAGGATTGCCGCTGGTTCACCCGGGCGGAGGTGGCGAAGATGCTGGATGCGCCTGCGGGGGAAGGCTTTTCCGCGCCTCCCGGCGGCGCAATCGCGCATCGGCTGATGCGCGACTGGGTGGAATGGACGAAATGAAACGCTGCGGCAGGCTCAGCTCTGGTTGAGCTTGCCGCGCATCGCATGACCCTTGTAGACGCCGAGAATGCGGACTTTTTCCGAGAAGAAACGCAGCTCGTCCAGCGCGTGTCGCACCGGTTCGTCATCCGGGTGGCCTTCGATGTCGGCATAAAACTGCGTGGCGACGAATTTTCCGCCGAGCTGGTAGCTTTCCAGTTTCGTCATGTTGATGCCGTTCGTCGCAAAACCGCCCATGGCCTTGTACAGCGCGGCCGGAATATTGCGGACGTTGAAGACGAAGGTGGTGACGACGATTTCGTCCTGCGATTGGCGCTTGGCCCAGTTTTCATCGCGGGACAGCACCACGAAGCGCGTGACGTTGTTTTCCGAATCCTCGACATTTTCAGCAAGAATATCGAGACCGTAGAGATCCGCGGCGAGACGCGGTGCCAGTGCCGCCATGCTGCGGTCGCCCTTTTCGGAAACCAGCCTGGCCGAGCCTGCGGTATCGCCGGCGATGACCGGCTTCCAGCCATTGGAGCGGATGATCTTGCGGCACTGGCCAAGCGCATGAATGTGGCTGTGGACGGTGCGGATCTCGTCTTTCTTCACGCCCGGCATCACCATCAGCTGGAAGCGGATCGGCATGAAATATTCGCCGATGATATGTAGGCGCGATTCGGGCAGCAGGTGGTGAATATCGGCGACACGGCCGGCCAGCGTGTTTTCGATCGGGATCATGCCGAGATCGGCCTCGCCGCTTTCAATGGCGTTGAAGGCATCCTCGAATGTCGGGCACGGCAAGGGCTCCATATCCGGAAACATGTCGCGGCAGGCCATGTCGGAATTCGCGCCGAATTCGCCCTGAAAGGCAATGCGATTTGTGCTCAAGCTCATGGGGCTTTCCGTCAGAAGGTTCTGCCTGCAAGAATTTTGCGGGCTTTTTCGAGATCGTGCGGCGTGTCGACGCCGAGCGGCACGGAACGGACGATTTCAGCATCGATGCGCATGCCCGCCTCCAGCGCACGCAGCTGTTCCAGCCGCTCGCGAGTCTCCAGCGGCGAGGGAGGCAGGCTCACGAATGTCTCAAGCGCCGCGCGGCGATAGGTGTAAAGGCCGATATGGTGATAAAGCGGCCCGTCGCCATAAGGCGCCGTGGTGCGGGTGAAATAAAGCGCGCGCAACCGGGTTTCAGACAGGGGGCTGCCGACTATTTTCACCACGTTCGGATTGGTCTTCTCTTCCTCGTCGGTGATTTCCACCGTCAGCGTGGCGATATCGACGGCGGCATTTTCCAGCGGCCGCAACGAAGCGCGGATCGTCTCCGCCTCGATGGTGGGAAGATCGCCCTGAACATTGATGACATATTCGGCCTTGCCGTAGGGGTCGGCCTTTTGCAGCGCCTCGAAAATGCGGTCCGAACCGGACTGGTGGTCGTCGCGTGTCATCATCACGTCGAAACCGGCATTTTGTACCGCCGAAAACACCTGTTCATCATCGACCGCAACGACGATCCGTTCCGCACCGGCCTCACGTGCCCGCAGCGCCACCTGCACGATCATCGGCTTGCCGCCTATATCCGCAAGCGGTTTACCCGGCAGGCGTGTGGAGGCCATCCGCGCCGGTATGAGGACGACAGCTTTCTCGAAATCCCGATTATTCATCCGACACCCTTCTAATCCCGCCCGAAAAGTGTCAAAACGTCACGGTGTGGGGAGCATTATTCAAGTTGCGCAGGCTGTGCAAAAGCCATAGCTTTCGAGCAATTTCAAGATGCCCGGTTATATCGAGCGGATGCGAGGGAGCGCATATAGATGAATTCTTATGTAAATATGGGCGTTGGGGCGTTTCTGGGCACCGTTTTCGTCCTGATGTCGGTGTCAATTGCGTCTGAGGGTATTTTTCATTCGCCTGCGCCCGAAAAGGAAGGCTACACCATTGTCGCGGAAGAAAGCGGCGGTGGAGCCGGTGGTGGCGAAGCGGCTGCCGCGGCGACGCCGATTGCGCAATTGCTTGCCAGCGCGGATGCCGCCAAGGGCGAGGCGGTGTTCAAGAAGTGTACGAGCTGTCATACCGGAGAGAGTGGTGGTGCAAACAAGGTCGGCCCCAATCTCTTCGATATCGTCAACCGGCCGATCGCCAGCCACGAAGGTTTCAGCTACTCCGCAGCGATGAAGGACTTCTCCAAGGGCGCTTCCGTGCATTGGGATTACGACCATCTCAATCACTTCCTCGAAGGCCCGAAGAAATATATCGCCGGCACCGCCATGGGCTTTGCGGGTGTGAAGAAAGAAACGGAAAGAGCCGACCTCATCGCCTATCTGCGCACTCTGTCGGCCAATCCCGCGCCGCTGCCGGATCCGGCTGCAGCTCCCGCACCGACAAACTGATCGAAACGACGATCACAATAAAAGCCCGGCATTGCTGCCGGGCTTTTATTTTCAGGTCGCTTGGTTGCGGGGTGTTTTCGGCGGCGGGTATCAGAAGCCCTTGCCGCCGCGTAATTCGGAAATCACCGTTCCGACCATGATCTTGATATCCAGCCAGACTGAAAAATTATCGACATAATAAAGATCGGAGACGATGCGCGCGCGCGCCTTGTCGCTACGGTCGGTCGGGCCGCGCAGGCCCCGCATCTGGGCAAGGCCGGTAATACCCGGTCGCATACGGTGCCGCAGATGGTAGTGCGGGACCAGTTCTTCGTAAGGCCGGCCGGCTGCCAGCATGCCAATGGCATGGCAGCGCGGGCCGACCAGGGACATATCGCCCTTCAGTACATTGATGAGCTGCGGCAGTTCGTCGATATTGGTGCGGCGAAGGACTGCCCCGATGCGGGTCACCCTCGGGTCGTTTCTCACGGTCTGTGCCACGCCGGTGGCATCGCCCAGTTCCGCCTTCATCGAGCGAAATTTATAGACGCGGATTTTCCGTCCGTTCATGCCCCAGCGGACCTGCGAGAACAGGACCGGCCCCCTGCTGTCGAGCTTCACCAGTGCCGCGACGGTCAGCAATACGGGTGCGAGTGCCACAAGGGCGATGGATGCCCCCGCTATGTCGATGGTTCTTTTGAGCGCGAACTGACCACGCAGCAATGACGATGCGTGTTCTTCAGAAATGGGAGATTGTATCTCCCGCGTTTCGAAAGTGGTGGCAGCTGAATAGGGAGCGTCGTAAAAAATGGCATGCGATGAGCCTTTAGTACCCAGCATAATATAAAGTCCTGAAAAGTTATTTTGATAGAAGAAAATTAATTTATATGAACGATTAATAATTCATTTACCCTAAAAAGTCATCCGAAATGTAGCCGCCTTTTGGCAAATATCAATCTACAGTTAACGTGGATGCACGCAAATGTTGCCGCAACTGCGTCTTCGCCGCCAGTGGCTGTCATGGCGATTGGCTCCATGCGTCTGCACTTCCGGAAAACGGGATGTGCAACGGGGCGGGGGGCGCTGCAGCCCCACCGTCCATTCTCGCCGCAATGGTCTCAAACGCCCGTCAGTTTCCCATCAGAATGTCGAGCAGGGTCGTCTGTTTCGGCCCGGACGGCGTGGATGCCTGACCGCCGATATCGGCGGGCGGAACAGGGCCGCCGCTGGCTGAGTAGCCGGGTTCCATGTCGCGGGACGGTATGCTGGCGGGAGGCATGGGGCCGCCTTGACGGGTGGGCTCGGGAGAAACGGGCGCTGCGGGATAGGCGCCGGTATCTGTTGTCCTGCCGCCCAGCGCATTGGAAATGATCTCGCCGATGGAGGACGGTGTGCTTTCCGGTGCCGGCTGCTGCATTTCCCCGAGCGGCGCCACGCCGCCTGCGCCAAGCCCGAAGAGCGGCGAGGGCGATAGCCCGGAATGGGCGGCGGTCATGAAATCTTTCCAGGCCCTTGCAGGAAGGCCGCCGCCGGTGACCTTTTTCATCGACGTGCCGTCGTCGTTGCCGAACCAGACGCCCGTGGTCAGGTTGCTTGTGTAGCCGACAAAAAGTGCATCGCGGAAGGACTGGGTCGTGCCGGACTTGCCTGCCGCCTGCCAGCCCTGCAGGCGTGCGGCCTTGCCCGTTCCTTCGGTGATGACGCGCGACAGCATGCCGTTCATCGTCGCGGCGGTCTCTTCGCTCAGCACACGCGGCGGATTGTCGTATTTGTTTTCGTAAAGCACCTTGCCATCGGGATCGGTGATGCGCCTGACGATATGCGGCGTCGCCTTGTAGCCGCCGTTCATGAAGGGGGCATAGGAGGCCGTCAGCTCCATCAGGGACACTTCCGAAGTGCCGAGCGCGATGGAGGCGTTGTTCTGCAGCTCCGATTCGATGCCCATGCGATGCGCCACCTGCGTCACCCGCTCCGGGCCGACTTCCATTACCAGCTGCGCGGCGATCGTGTTCAGCGAATTGGCGAGTGCTGTGGCGAGCGTTACCTCGCCACGGAATTTCTTCTCGTAATTTTCCGGGGTCCAGTTGCCGATGCGGACCGGCGCGTCGTTGCGGACGGTGTATGGGGTCAGTCCCGATTCGAGCGCTGCGACATAAACGAAGGGCTTGAAGGCCGAGCCAGGCTGTCTTTTTGCCTTTGTGGCGCGGTTGAACTGGCTTTCGGCATAATCCGCCCCGCCCACCACCGCCCGTATCGCGCCGGTGCCGTCGATGGAAACCAGCGCCGCCTGCGATGCGCCCTGCTTCTTGCCATCGCCCTGCAACAGATGGGTCAGCGCCTTTTCGGCGTCGCGCTCGAGATTGGGGTCGATGGTGGTATCGACGACGATGTCCTGCTTGACCTCGCCAACCAGGCCGCGCACTTCCTCCAGAACCATGTCGGCGGCGTAATGTTCAGCGCCTGACCAGAAGCGTTTCGCCTTGGTCGGCGGCTGCGACATGGCGGTCTTGATTTCATCGTCGGTGATGAAGCCGACATCGCGCATGGATTGCAGCACCACCTGCGCCCGCTCCTCCGCCGCCTGCGGATCGCGTGCGGGTGAAAGACGCGATGGAGCCTTGAGCAGCCCGGCAAGCATCGCCGCCTCACCCAGATTGACGTCGCGTGCGGACTTGTTGAAGTATCGCCGGGAAGCCGCCTCCACCCCATAGGCGTTGGAGCCGAAATAGACGCGATTGAGATACATCGCGAGAATCTGGTCCTTGGTGAATTGATGCTCCAGCCAGAAGGACAAAAGCACTTCCTGCACCTTGCGTTCCAGCGTGCGGTCGGGCGAGAGGAACAGGTTTTTCGCCAGCTGCTGCGTCAGCGTCGAGCCGCCCTGCACGGTTCGCCCTGTGAGCACATTGGTCACGATGGCGCGGCCGAGACCCAGCGGGTCGATCCCGAAATGCGAATAAAAGCGCCGGTCCTCGATCGCCATCACGGCCTGCGGAATATAGGGCGACATGTCTTCCAGCGCGAGGGCTTCGCCGCCGGTGGTGCCGCGATTGGCAAGCACGCTGCCATTGACCGAGACGATCTTCACATTCGGCGGACGTTCGGGAATGGACCAGCTGCTGGCGCTCGGCATGCGCGCGCCATAATAAAGGACAAGCCCGGCAACACCGATACCGCCCCAGATTCCGAGGACGATGCACCAGTAGACGAGGGCACGGATGAAACCCGTCGCGCCGCCGCCCGAATGGCGTGTGCGCTTTTCCTTTTTCCGTGGTTTGGCGCGGCCGGTATTGGGTTGCGGCTTTCTGGGGGACTGTTTCGTCGTTCCGCTGATGCGCTCGCTGGCGTCAAGGCGCAGGTCATCACCGGACTCGTGGAAATCCCCGAAGGAAGGCTCTACCCGTTCGCGTGATTTGCCCTTGCCTGCCATCCAGCCTAAGTCGCTCCTATTCGCGAAATCGCACATGCCCTCATGGGTCAGGCTTCTATGCCTGCGCGATCCTTAATCCAGGATGAAGAGTTTAAATGCGGCAATTTAAGGCGGGGTTAAGTCCCGGCCGGATCAAATCGGCGTCATTGGCAGACGTCGACCCATGCCGCGCCCGTCAGCTCAGCCATCACATCGGGCGAAATCTTCACCGCCGCATTGGTCGCGCCGGCCGCCGGAACCACCTCATGATAGTTTTTCAGCGATATGTCACAAAACACCGGCAGGGGCGAGGGCAGGCCAAAGGGGCAGACGCCGCCGATGGGGTGGCTGGTCACCGCAACCACCTCTTCGGGTCCGAGCATCCGTGGTTTTGCGCCGAAATGATCGCGGAATTTCCGGTTGTCGAGCCGCCGCGTGCCGGCGGATACGACGAGGAGAATGGTGTCGCCCGCCTTCAGGCAGATTGTCTTGGCGATTTGATCGGGAGCAACGCCGTGCGCTTCGGCGGCCAGTGTGACCGTTGCCGAACTGGCTTCCGTTTCGATCACGGTCACGTCGGGTGACTTCTCGGAGAAAAAGGCTCTGACGGATTCGATGGACATGCGTATTTATTAGGCGGTAAGCGCAGGGGTTTCAAGATGCCCCGAAATAGCTATGCGTTTTACGCAATGCTGCGCTGCGATGAAACGTCTGTTTTTTAAGCGGCGATCCTGTATGTTCAAACCATCGAAGCGACGCACTCCTCCTCCCAGCGTCGCCCGATTGGACTGACAATACTCCTCCTCCCAATTGTCAGTCAGTTTCAAGAACCCGGCGCACCTCCTCCCGCGCCGGGTTTTTGCTGTTTGCGGCCCTCTTTGCGGCGGCTCCGTTTTACCGTAGGTTCACAAAGATCGCCCTGTTTTTCAAAGAAACTTGACTTTCAGGCCCTTCCAACCTACGTGTTCGCCCATCGATATTTGTTTGACGACCAGAGCTTCGGTACCTTTTCGGGTGCACACGACGATCTTTCCTTCAAATTCGACAAGAGACCGCACTGCTCGCAGTGCAAATACAATTGCCAACGGAAGGAAATCGTTATGGCGACTGGTACAGTAAAGTGGTTCAACGCAACCAAGGGCTATGGCTTCATTCAGCCTGACGACGGTTCGCAGGACGTATTCGTTCACATCTCCGCTGTTGAGCGCGCGGGTCTGACCGCCCTCAACGACGGCCAGAAGCTCTCCTACGAGCTGATGCAGGACCGCCGCTCGGGCAAGATGTCCGCAGGCAACCTCGTTGCTGCCTGATAAGCGCTTTGGCCCGAAAGGGTCATTCGCATGAATGGAAAGGCCGGATTCTTCCGGCCTTTTTCTTTTGAAATACAGGGGCCAAGCGGCCGGGCCTTGAAAAGGCGCCAAGGCATACCGATATAGGTTTCAACAGTGCTTCAGGTGAAAACCGTCAGGCGGGCATTTTGAAAGTGCCGCTGTTATCGCGTTAACCAAAGATTAACCGAAACAGCCGATCCTGATGGTGAAAGCAGCGTCCGCGCAGTGGATGCTCTCTGGAACATCAGACCGTTGAACGCTTTGACCACGGATGTACTGGCATTGACGAAAAACGGATGGAAAGGTCGGGCTTGCCCGGCCTTTTTGTTTTTGATCGCCTGAAAAGCGGGAGAGGGAGGAGGAATCGGCTGGCCGACGCCTCCTCTTTTCGCTTATTTTGCGGCCAGGGCATCCAGAATCCGAACCCAGGAACGGATGCCCTTGTGGAAGGATTGCAGGTCGTATTTCTCATTCGGCGAATGAATGCGGTCGTCGGTCAGGCCGAAGCCGACAAGCAGGGAATCCATGCCCAGCATCTTCTGGAAAT
Organism: Agrobacterium sp. NPDC089420; assembly: GCF_044900305.1. Classification (NCBI taxonomy): domain Bacteria; kingdom Pseudomonadati; phylum Pseudomonadota; class Alphaproteobacteria; order Hyphomicrobiales; family Rhizobiaceae; genus Agrobacterium; species Agrobacterium sp. NPDC089420. The sequence continues at coordinate 25,467 of NZ_JBJDMY010000002.1, forward strand.
CACCAACGATCGGGATGGAGCCGCCCATGCCGATGACGACGGCAGGTTTCGGCCATTCTTCCGAAAGCGCGTTTTTGGCCTTGGTCAGCACGGGGGAATCGTAGGATAGCTGGATCGCCGGCGATGCGCCATGCTCGTGAAATTCCACGGCGCAGTCGGCAGGAATTTTCGCGCGCACATAAGCCCGGAAGCTGGCGCGAATGGCTGCGGGATCCTGTTCGCCGACGAGGCGGAACGACACCTTGGCGGAGGCTTTCGCGGCGATCACGGTCTTGAAACCGTCGCCGGTGTAACCGCCGATGATGCCGTTGACTTCCGCCGTCGGCCGCGCCCAGGTCTGCTCCAGCACGGAGCGGCCCTTTTCGCCCGAGGGAACAGAAAGGCCGACTTCGCCGAGGAAGGTTTCCGCCGTTCGGCCGAGCGTTTCCCAGGAGGCCTTGATATTGGCGGGGGTTTCCTCCACGCCGTCATAAAATCCGGCGAGCGTCACACGGCCGGTCTCGTCGTGCAGGCCGGCGAGAATATCGGAGAGGATGTGGATGGGGTTTGCGGCCGCCCCGCCGAAAAGGCCGGAATGCAGGTCGCGGTCGGCGGCGGTGATGACGATTTCTTCGCCGACCAGGCCACGCAGTGCGGCGGCAATGGCGGGCGTATCGCGGTCCCACATGCCGGTATCGCAGACCAGCGCGTAATCGGCCTTCAGCTCATCCGCATTGGCGTCGAGGAAAGGTTTCAACGAGGGTGAGCCGGACTCCTCTTCGCCTTCGAAAAGAATGGTGACACGCACCGGCAGGCCGCCATTGACGGCCTTGTAGGCCCGGCAGGCCTCCACGAACGTCATCAGCTGGCCTTTGTCGTCAGCCGTCCCGCGTCCGGTGATCACCTGGCGGCCGGCGCCGATATCCTTGATGGCCGGCTCAAACGGGTCATTTTCCCAAAGATCGAGCGGATCGACCGGCTGAACGTCATAATGGCCATAAAAAAGCACATGCGGCGCATCCTCGGATGTCGCATCGTGATGCGCCACCACCATCGGGTGGCCGGCCGTATCGCGCACGGAAGCCGTGAAGCCGAGCGCGGAAAGCGTTCTGACCAGCCATTCCGCCGCCTTGCGGCACTCCGCTTTATAGGCGAGGTCCGTGGAAATCGACGGAATGCGCACAAGCTCGAACAGCCGCTCGAGGCTGGAAGGAAGATTGTCGTCGGCGGTGGAGAGAATAGAGGAAACGTCTGTCATCGCTGATCCTGTCATGTCTGTCGTGACCCGGCGATAAGACGAAACATCCGGGCATCGCGCATCGCGGGAAACAAGGGGCCGTCTTGCCGTGAATCGGCAGACGCGCAGCCGCCGGAACGATAGAGCAGTTCAGGAAAACTGCGAAGTGGTTTTCATCCCAAACTGCCGGCGATGTCGGCTTCGGTGGCTGTGAAAGATCGGTTTGGCGCCCTGGGTGCTATTTCGCTTTTTTAGCGCTGTCGACCGCCCGCCGCATATATTCCAGCAGAAGCTGCCTTTCGAAACGCCGGAAATCCTTGAGCAGCATGTCTTCCGTGGCTTCGGAAGCCGCAATGGCATTCGCTTCCAGATCCCTGCCGCGTTGCGTCAGTTCGATGATCTGGGCGCGGCGATCGCTCGGATGGGATTTGCGGATGATCAGCCCGTCGCGCTCCATGCGAGAAAGCGTATTGGCGAGTGTTGCCTGTTCGACATCGATTCTATCCAGCAATTGCCGTTGCGTCAGGCCTTCCTCATGCCAGAGCTCGATGAGAATGGGGAATTGTCCCGGCGAGAAACCCAGCGCTGCGGCTCTCTTTTGCAGGGCCATGGTGAATTCCCGCGCCATTTTGGTGGCAAGATAGATCGCCGATTCGTCCCGGGAAAAGCCCATTCATCCGTCCATGAAGCATCGTGGCCAGCGCGCGCCGGCATCTCGATAGTGCGATATATATCGCATGATATGTTTATGCCAGTCCAAAGGGAGCGCAAAAGAAAACCGCCATGGCCGGGAGGGGTCGGCCATGGCGGTCATATTGGAGGACAAAGGCCCGGAGAGGGGGGAAAGGCCTTTGTCCGGTCTGACGCGGCGGGGGACGAGCCAGCTATCAGACTACGGCGTGATCAGGCGCCGTCCAGTAAGAAATGTGTCTGCAAATGCGGCTTTTCAAGGGAAGATCGGATTACAAATCGGTAACGTTCGGGTGAATTTGACACGCTCCTGCGGCGGTCCTGTTTCCTGCGCTTTGCGGTGCGTTGTGCGAAGTTTCGGTGGACGTCAAAACGGCCCCGCGCTATCCATGCTACCCATGAAAAAAGGCGATCATCTCTTCCTCGTTGACGGGTCCGGTTTCATCTTCCGGGCCTTCCATGCCATCCCGCCGCTGAACCGCAAGTCGGACGGGCTGCCGGTCAACGCCGTTTCCGGCTTCTGCAACATGTTGTGGAAGCTCCTGAAGGATGCGCGCAATACCGATGTGGGTGTGACACCCACCCATTTTGCGGTGATTTTCGACTATTCGTCGAAGACCTTCCGCAACGAGCTCTACGATCTCTACAAGGCTAACCGCACCGCGCCGCCGGAAGATCTGGTGCCGCAATTCGGCCTGATCCGCGAGGCGACGCGCGCCTTCAACCTTCCCTGCATCGAGACGGAAGGCTTCGAAGCGGACGATATCATCGCCACCTATGCCCGCCAGGCGGAAGCCATCGGCGCCGATGTCACCATCATCTCGTCCGACAAGGATCTCATGCAGCTCGTCACGGCCAACGTGCATATGTACGACGCCATGAAGGACAAGCAGATCGGCATTCCCGACGTCATCGAAAAATGGGGTGTCGGTCCGGAAAAGATGATCGACCTGCAGGCGATGACCGGCGATTCCACCGACAATGTCCCGGGCATTCCCGGCATCGGCCCGAAGACCGCGGCGCAATTGCTGGAGGAATACGGCGATCTCGATACGCTGCTGGCGCGGGCGGCTGAAATCAAGCAGCAGAAGCGCCGCGAGAACATCATCGCCAATGCCGATCTTGCCCGTCTTTCCAGGCAGCTCGTGGCGCTCAGAACCGACGTGCCGCTGGAGCAGTCCCTCGAGGCGCTGGTGCTCGAACCGCAGAACGGCCCCAAACTCATCGCCTTCCTGAAAGCGATGGAATTCACGACCCTGACCCGCCGCGTTGCGGAGGCGACCGAAACCGACGCTTCCGCCATCGACTCCGCCAATGTGCCGGTGCAATGGGGCGCCGATGCCCATGGCCCCGACCTCGATGCGCCGGCCGCTGCCGGCAAAGCTGGTGAGGTTGCCGCTGACGCAACGGGTGTTTCGGCTTCGGCGGCCGCTCCGGCACGCAAGGTGGTTGGGGAAGGCAGCACACCTGCCGATCTCGCCGCAGCGCGTCAGGCGCTTTTTTCAGCTGCCAAGATCGATACGACCGCCTATACCACGATCAGGGATATTGCCGAGCTGGATCGCTGGATTGCGGCGGCCCGTGAGACGGGCGTCGTCGCCTTTGATACGGAAACGACTTCGCTTGATCCGATGCAGGCGGAACTCGTCGGTTTTTCACTGGCGATTGCCGATAATGGCAAGGACGCCTCTGGCGCCGATATCCGTGCGGCCTATGTCCCCTTGACGCACAAGACCGGCTCCGGCGGCGATCTTTTCAGCGATGGCATCAGGCTGGCTGAAGGTCAGGTGCCGTTTGCCGAGGCGCTGCAGCGTCTGAAAAGCCTCCTGGAGGACCCGGCGGTTTTGAAAATCGCCCAGAACCTTAAATATGACTATCTGCTGATGAAACGCCAAGGTGTCGTCATGCAGGGTTTTGACGACACGATGCTGATTTCCTACGTGCTGGAAGCCGGCAAGGCCACGCATGGCATGGATTCGCTATCCGAACGCTGGCTCGGCCACACGCCGATCGCCTACAAGGACGTGGCAGGTTCGGGCAAGTCGAGCGTCACCTTCGATTTCGTCGATATCGACAAGGCGACGGCTTACGCCGCGGAAGACGCGGATGTCACCTTGAGGCTGTGGATGGCGCTGAAACCGCGGCTCGCCGCCGAGCGTCTGACCAGCGTGTATGAGCGGCTGGAGCGCCCGCTTGTGCCGGTTCTGGCCCATATGGAGGAGCGCGGCATCACCGTCGACCGGCAGATCCTCTCGCGCCTTTCCGGCGAACTCGCGCAGAAAGCCGCGTCCTTCGAAGAGGAAATCTACGAGCTGGCGGGCGAGCGTTTCAATATCGGATCGCCAAAGCAGCTTGGCGATATCCTGTTCGGCAAGATGGGCTTGCCGGGCGGCTCCAAGACCAAGACCGGCCAATGGTCGACATCGGCGCAGGTTCTGGAAGATCTGGCGGCGGAAGGTGCCGAACTGCCGCGCAAGATCGTTGACTGGCGGCAGCTGACCAAGCTGAAATCGACCTATACGGATGCGCTGCCCGGTTATATTCATCCCGATACGAAGCGGGTCCATACGTCCTACGCGCTCGCCTCCACCACCACGGGACGTCTGTCTTCCTCGGAGCCGAACCTCCAGAATATCCCGGTTCGCACGGCGGAAGGCCGCAAGATCCGCACGGCTTTCATTTCCACGCCCGGTCACAAGCTTCTGTCGGCCGACTACAGCCAGATCGAACTGCGCGTACTGGCCCATGTCGCCGATATTCCGCAGCTGCGCAACGCCTTCGAAAACGGCATCGACATTCATGCGATGACGGCATCGGAAATGTTCGGCGTGCCGGTGGAAGGCATGCCGTCGGAAGTACGCCGCCGCGCCAAGGCCATCAACTTCGGCATCATCTACGGCATTTCCGCTTTTGGTCTCGCCAACCAGCTCGGTATCGCCCGCTCGGAGGCCGGCGACTATATCAAGAAATATTTCGAGCGTTTTCCCGGCATTCGCGACTACATGGAAGCGACCAAGGCCTTCGCCCGCGAGAATGGCTATGTCGAAACGATTTTCGGCCGGCGCGCCCATTACCCGGAAATCCGTTCTTCCAACCCTTCCGTGAAGGCCTTCAACGAACGCGCCGCCATCAACGCGCCGATCCAGGGCTCGGCCGCCGATATCATCCGCCGCGCCATGGTCCGCATCGAGCCGGCGCTGGAGGCGGAAAAGCTTTCCGCCCGCATGCTTTTGCAGGTGCATGACGAACTCATCTTCGAAGTTGAGGAAGCGGAAATCGAAAAGACCCTGCCTGTCGTCGTCTCTGTCATGGAGGATGCGGCCATGCCGGCGATTTCGATGAAGGTGCCGCTGAAAGTGGATGCGCGTGCCGCCGACAATTGGGATGAGGCGCATTGACCGGCCTTTGAGCGGTCGATGTCATTGCCTTGTCGCGTGCGCGGACTAGGGGGAACGTCTCACAAGGAGTTCCCCGATGCACGCCCCGCTCGTTTCGAAAGATCTTGAGTATATTTCCGCCGCCAATCGCGATCAGCCGCCGCGCCATCTGGGCAGCCGCTTCAATGCGAATGGCGAGTTCCTGCCCGAGCCAGGTAACACCGTCGTCTGCCATCTTGTCGAAGGATCGCAGGCCGAAAAAGCGATCATTGCGACTCGCCAGCGTTTTCTGGATATGCCGGAGGCGTCGCATCTTGCCTTTACGCCTGTTTCCAGCCTGCACATGACGGTATTTCAGGGGATCATCGAGTTTCGCCGCGCTTTGCCCTATTGGCCGGAAAACATGCCGCTCGATACGCCTATCGACACGATGACCGACTATTATCGCGACCGTCTTTCCGCATTTCCGGTCCTGCCCGCGTTCAAAATGCAGGTATCGGGTCTGCGTCCCGTAGGTCTCGCAATGAAGGGCGCAACCGCTGAAGATGACCGGATCGTGGCTCTCTGGCGGAACACGTTCGCCGATTTCTTCGGCTATCGCCATCCCGATCATGATAGCTATGAGTTCCATATCACCCTGTCCTACATTGTTCGCTGGTTCGAGCCTGACTGCCTGCCGCGCTGGCAGGCGATGCTCGACGAGGAACTGGAAAAGCTGCGCGCCGCAGCGCCCGTCATAGAGATGCATCCGCCGGCTTTCTGTGAATTCAAGGATATGAACCACTTCAAGGAACTTGTCGTTTTCGATAAGAGGTAAGGTGTGATTTGCAGCCACCAGCCGTGGTTCTGCATGCCGATTCCGCTGAATCGGAAAAAATGCGCATCAGGGCTGGTCAAAGCCCGTTTGGGCATGTATAAGCGCGCCAAATTTCCGATATCGAGACATCCGACATTCGGCCTTTGGTTCTGGCCGGTTCCGTTGTTTCGCCGCTTAAGTGGAGTAACAAAAATGGCTGTACCAAAAAGAAAAACAAGCCCGTCCAAGCGCGGTATGCGCCGCTCGGCTGACGGTCTCAAGTCTGCAACCTATGTTGAAGACAAGAACTCCGGCGAACTGCGCCGTCCGCACCATATCGATCTGAAGACCGGTATGTATCGCGGCCGTCAGGTTCTGACGCCGAAGGAAAGCGCATAAGCTTTCTGAAATCATCTTTGCAAAAACCGGCCCTCGTGGCCGGTTTTTTGTTTTCTCAAGCTGATACCCGCTAAAAGCCGGTCACTTGGAAAATAGCATTACTGCTCTTACACTCCTGCCGGGAGAACAGGCTGGAGCCTGAGACGGGAGAGGAGCTTCGGTGAAATATCGCTGGATTTTGTTGATGCTTCTCAGCCTCGGCCTTGGTTATGGCGCGGTGACCAGAGGCAGCGGCATCATAGCGGAAAGTTACTTCGGTGAAGTGTCCGATCAGGGCCGCACCACCCTCAGACTGGCCGTCTCGGCGCTTGGCGGCCTTTTGAGCCGTTATGAGCCGTTGCCGGCTCTGATCGCCGATCACGATGACATAGAGGAACTGGTCGCGCATCCGAAAGATGCGGCGTTACGCCAGCGTGCCAATGTCTATCTCAAATCCATCAACACGCTGCTGGAATCCTCCGATATCTACATCATCACGCTGGATGGCGAGACCATTGCTGCGAGTAACTACGATGGTCCCGCGAGCTTCATCGGCGAGAATTTCAGCTATCGCCCCTATTTTCAGGATGCCGCCAAGGGTTTCCAGTCCCGCTTCTTTGCGCTTGGCACCACCTCCCACAAGCGCGGTTATTATTTTTCCGCGCCGATCCTCTTCAATGAGGAGATCAAGGGCGTCATCGTCTTCAAGGTCGATATTGAAGGCATAGAGGCGTCCTTCGGTGATGGCGAGAACCGTATTCTGGTATCTGACCCCGAAGGCATCATCTTCATGACCGGAACGCCGCAATGGCTTTACGCCGGCCTGATGCCGCTGACGCCGGAGAGGCTGGCACGCACGGAAGCCTCCCGCCGCTACGCCAATGCGGCCCTCAAGGAACTGCCGGTGAAAAACGGCAATTTCGGCTCGCATCAACTGATGACGATCACCCAGAATGACGGCGAGAGGGAATATCTCGTCCTGTCGCAGCCGATGCCGGATGCGGGCTGGACCGTCAGCGTGCTGATGGATACCGGTTCGCTGAGAACGCAGGTCAAGACCGCGATGATTGCCATCATCCTGTGTCTGTGCCTCGCCGCCGCGCTGATTGCGGCGATGCTGCAAAGGCGGAAGCGCCTGCGTGAACGCCTGACCCACCAGGCGGAGGCGCAGGCGGAACTGGAGCGTCGCGTGGAAGAGCGCACGGCCGATCTGGCGCGGGTCAATCAGGAGATAAAACACGAGATTGCCGAGCGCCGGCAGACGGAAAAACAGTTGCGCAAGATGCAGAACGATCTGGTGCAGGCGGGCAAGCTGGCGGCACTCGGACAGATGTCGGCCGCATTGTCGCACGAGTTCAACCAGCCGCTCGCCGCCGCCAAGAATTATGCCGAAAACGCCTCGCTTCTCGTGGAGCGCGGGCGGCTGGAGGAGGTGACGGAAAATCTCAGACGCATTTCTGGTCTCATCGATCGCATGGCGTCCATAAGCAAGCATCTCAGGAATTTCGCCCGCAAACCCAATGAAAAAATGGCGGCGGTGGGTCTGGAAACCGTGCTGCGCGATACGCTCGAAATTGTCGGCGCGCGGCTGAAGGCCGCCAATGCGGAACTGGATGTCGATCTCGGCCCGGTGCCGCTTGCGGTGAAGGCCGGGCCTGTGCGGCTGCAGCAGGTGCTTGTCAACATCATTTCCAACGCCGCCGATGCGGTGGAAGGGCGTGAGGATCGCCGCATTGCCCTGCAGGCGGTGCAGCACGGCCAGACGGTCTCGATTTTTATCCGCGACCGTGGCCCCGGCGTGCCGCCGGCGATCTCCGAGCGTATTTTCGATCCGTTTTTCACCACCAAGGGTGTGGGGCGCGGTCTCGGTCTCGGCCTGTCCATCTCCTACAACATCATCAAGGATTTTGGCGGCCAGCTGCGCGTCAGAAACCATGATGACGGCGGAGCGGAATTCGAGATCGAATTGCCGGCCGCCGCCTGGCGGGTGGAGGTGGCTGCCGAATGACCATGTCGCGGGTTCTGTTGATCGATGACGAGGAGGAGCTGCGTTTTTCCACCGCGCAGGCGCTGGAGCTTTCCGGTTTTGCCGTCACCATGCTGGCGAGCGCCGAACATGCGCTGGAACTTATCGGCTACAGTTTCGATGGCGTCGTGGTCAGCGACATCCGCATGCCCGGCATGGATGGCATGACATTGCTGCAAAAGGTGCGGGAGCTTGATGCGGAGATACCGGTCATCCTGATGACGGGCCATGGCGACGTGCAGCTTGCCGTCAATGCCATGCGCAACGGCGCTTATGATTTCATCGAAAAGCCCTTCACCCCGCAATATCTCGCCGGCATCATAAAAAGGGCCAATGACCGGCGGGCGCTGGTGCTGGAAAACCGCCGCCTGAAGGCGGTGGCCGGCAAACATGACGATCTTGAAACGCGTCTGCCCGGCAGAACCCCGATCATGGTCGATCTGCGGTATCGCATCCGCGCCATTGGTGCGACGGATGCCGATACGCTGATCGTCGGCGATACGGGCGCAGGCAAGGAGGTGGTGGCGCGGGCGCTGCATGATACCAGCGCCAGAGCCAATCGGCCCTTCGTGGCGATCAATTGCGCCGCTTTGCCTCAGACTTTGATAGAGAGTGAGCTGTTCGGCCATGAGGCCGGCGCTTTTCCCGGTGCACTGCGCCCGCGTTATGGCAAGTTCGAACATGCCCGCGGCGGCACCATCCTGCTGGACGAAATCGGCTCCATGCCCTTCGAATTGCAGAGCCGGTTCCTGCGTGTTTTGCAGGAACGGGTGATTACCCGTCTCGGCTCCAATGAAACGGTCGAGCTCGATGTCCGTTTCATCGCCACCAGCAAGGTCGATCTGGAACAGGAAGTCGCGGCTGGCCGGTTCCGCGCCGATCTTCTTTATCGCCTGAACGTGGCGACGCTTCTCGTGCCGTCGCTTTCGCAGCGCAGCGCGGACATACCGCTGCTCTTCCTGCATCTGGTGCGCGAGGCCGCTGCCCGTTACGGGCGGGAAGATACGGACGTGCCGCAGCACCTGCTGTCCGCCGTCTCCCTTCGGGAGTGGCCTGGCAATGTGCGTGAATTGCGCAATGCCGCCGACCGCTTCGTTCTCGGCCTGGAAAGCGATGTGCCCGAAGCGTCGCCGCCGTTTGAGGATGACGGCAGGGCAGCGCTCGCCGCGCGGGTCGCGGCCTATGAAAAGAGCCTGATCGCGCGGGCCATCGCCGCCCATGGCGGCAATCTGAAATCTGTCTATGAGAATCTCGGAATCTCACGCAAAACGCTCTACGAAAAAATGCAGAAATACGGGCTGCATCGCCATATGACTGAGGTGTAATGGGTGGATTTCCACCCACGCATGGCCGGTTATGGGTCGAAATCCACCCATCTCTCTTCATCATGGCGAGAAAAATGTACCTCGCGACAAGACCGCCGTTGCTGAACGGCAATCCCGGATCGCAAATGTCGTCACCCCGGTCGCCATGGAGGAGCATGTGCGGCTGAAGTGGCGAAAATTTTATTCGGGAGGAATCGATGAAAATACTGAAGACAGTCACCGGCCTTGCTGCCGCCGCTGCCGTTTCCCTGTTTGCACTGTCCGCATCCGCTCAGAATTATCCCGAGCGCAATATTACCATGGTGGTGCCCTTTGCCGCCGGCGGTCCGACGGATACGGTCGCGCGCCTTGTCGCCGAATCCATGTCGAAGGATCTCGGCCAGCAAATCATCGTCGAAAATGTCGGTGGCGCCGGTGGCACGCTGGGTGCCGGCCGTGTGGCATCGTCCGATCCGGACGGTTATACCGTCCTTCTCCACCATATCGGCATGGCCACCAGCGCGACGCTCTACCGCAAGCTCGCTTATGACACGCTGAACGCCTTCGATTATGTCGGCCTGGTCACCGAAGTGCCGATGACCATCCTGTCGCGCAAGAACCTCGAGACCACCGACCTCAAGGGCCTCATCGACTATGCCAAGGCGAACAAGGACAAGGTCACCGTCGCCAATGCCGGCATCGGTGCCGCATCGCATCTGTGCGGCATGTTGTTCATGAGCGCCATTGAAACGCCGCTGGTTACCGTTCCCTACAAGGGCACAGGTCCGGCCATGACCGATCTGCTCGGCGGCCAGGTGGATATCATGTGTGATCAGACCACCAACACCACCAAGCAGATCCAGGGCGGTACCGTGAAAGCCTATGCGGTAACCACGGCCAAGCGGCTTGATGTGCTGCCGAACGTGCCGACGGTTGTCGAAGCGGGCCTTCCGAAGCTTGAGGTGGGCATCTGGCACGGCATCTATACGCCCAAGGGGACGCCCGCCGAAATCAACGAAAAACTTTCCAAGTCGCTGCAGGTCGCGCTGAAGGACAAGAACGTTGCGGCTCGTTTTGCCGAACTCGGCACCACGCCCTCATCGGAAAGCGATGCGACGCCTGCGGCACTCAAGACCAAGCTTGAAAACGAAATCGCCCGCTGGAAGCCGGTGATCGAGGCTGCCGGCCAATATGCCGACTGATGGACGCGGATCGACCGGCGGCATCGCGCCGCCGGTCAACCGTGATCATTTTAACAGGCGGACCGGTGTGGTGCCGGCCGCGGTGGAGGGGCATCTTTCATGAAGTCGTTATTTAATGACCCTGCCGAGGCAGTCTGCGGGGCAATTTTCATGGGGCTCGGCGTCTTTTTCGCCTTGCAGTCTTATGGGCTGGAGATCGGAACCGCCTTTCGCATGGGGCCGGGCTATTTCCCGCTCGTTCTGGCAATCATCCTGATCCTGCTCGGTGGCATCATATTCCTGCGCTCAGCCCGCCCGGCCGGGGACGGTATCGGAGCGATCGCCTGGCGGGGCATATTCTTCATCCTGCCCGCGCCGATCTTCTTCGGTTTCACTGTTCGGGGTCTTGGCTTTGTGCCGGCACTTTTTTTCAGCGCTCTCATTGCAGCCTTCGCGTCGCACAAGATGAGCCCCCTCATGGCGGTCATTCTTTCCGCAGCCATCACGGTTTTTTCGGTTGCGGTTTTCAATTACGGTCTCGGCCTGCCGTTCCAGCGCTTCGGCCCCTGGCTCAAGTTTTGAGGTGCTGCGATGGATTTGCTCAATAATCTTGCTCTCGGCTTTGTCACCGCCTCGTCGCTGGCAAACCTGTTTTTCTGCCTGATCGGCGTGCTGCTCGGCACCCTGATCGGCGTGCTGCCCGGTATCGGGGCGACGGCGACCATCGCTATGCTGCTGCCGATCACCTTCCAGCTCGAGCCTGTCTCGTCGCTGATCATGCTCGCCGGCATCTATTACGGCGCGCAATATGGCGGCTCCACCACGGCCATCCTGATCAACATGCCCGGCGAATCGTCTTCTGCCGTCACCGCGATCGATGGTTACCAGATGGCGCGCAAGGGCAAGGCCGGTGCGGCGCTTGCGATTGCGGCGATCGGCTCGTTCTTTGCCGGCACGGTGTCCACCTTCCTCGTAGCGATCTTCGCGCCGCCGCTCACGGCAATCGCACTGGAATTCGGCGCGGCGGAATATTTCTCGCTGATGGTCGTCGGCCTGGTTTCGTCGATCGCGCTTGCCCATGGCTCCATCGTCAAGGCGCTGGCCATGGTCGTGCTCGGGCTGCTGCTTGGTCTGGTCGGCACCGATATCTACAGCGGCACGCCGCGCTTCACCCTCGGCATTCGCGAATATGCGGATGGCCTTAATTTCGTGGCGGTGGCGGTCGGTGTCTTTGGTATCGCCGAAATCCTGCGCAACCTCGAAAACGAGCGGACCCGCTCGGTGCTGATCGCCAAAGTCAGCAGCCTGATGCCGTCGAAGGAGGACTTCAAGGCCATGATCGGTCCGGTCCTGCGCGGCACGGCCATCGGTTCGGCACTCGGCATTCTCCCGGGTGGTGGAGCCATCCTCGCGGCATTTGCGTCCTATACGGTTGAAAAGCGCGTCTCCAAGAACCCGGAAGAATTCGGGCATGGCGCGGTGGCCGGTGTGGCCGGTCCGGAATCGGCGAACAATGCCGGCGCCCAGACCTCCTTCATTCCGCTACTCACCCTCGGCATCCCCGCCAATCCGGTGATGGCGCTGATGATCGGCGCGATGATCATTCAGGGCATCGTGCCGGGTCCCAATGTCGCGACGGAACAGCCCGCGCTGTTCTGGGGCATCATTGCCTCCATGTGGATCGGCAACCTGATGCTCGTCATCCTGAACCTGCCTTTGATCGGGCTGTGGGTGAAGTTGCTGACGGTGCCCTATTACGTCCTGTTCCCCATCATCATGGCCTTCTGCGCCATCGGGGTCTACAGCGTCAATTCCAACGTCTTCGATCTCTACGCCGTCGCCTTCTTCGGCTTCATCGGTTATGTGCTGGTGAAACTGCGCTGCGAGCCGGCGCCGCTGCTGCTGGGCTTCGTGCTTGGGCCGTTGCTGGAAGAGAACCTGCGTCGTGCGATGATCCTGTCCCGTGGCGATCCCTCCACCTTCGTCACCCGGCCGATCAGCGCCACCCTGCTTTTCATTGCGCTTGCGGTACTGATCATCGTTTTCCTGCCCAGCGTGAAGAAAAAACGCGAAGAGGTTTTCGTCGAAGAGGACTGAGACTGCCAAGAGCTTCAGATGCCGGCGATGGAGACATCGCCGGCTTTTTCGTGTCTGCTCCTGCCTTGCCGAATTCGCTTCACGAAAGCGTCATATGGTTGACTTGCGGGGCTTTAGGCCCAAGGAAGGGCGGGAAAGAGAGGTCATCATGACGTCGGAAACCGAAAAACGGATCATCGCGCTCGAGGAAACGGTCGCCCATCAGGCAAAGGTGATCGAAGAGCTATCCGATCAACTGGCGGAGCAGTGGAAGGTGGTGGAGCAGGTCCGCGCCAAGCTCGATCGCTTGACCGAGAGGTTCCTGAGCCTTGAGGAGCAGTCGCTGGAAGCGCCGTCCATTACCCGTCCACCGCATTATTGACAGGGAAGAGCAGATGAAAAACGACACAGCAGCACTGGCGGCCGAGATCGTGGATTTCTGGAAGAAGGCAGGACCGGACAAGTGGTTCGACAAGGATGCCGCCTTCGACAATCACTTTCACGACCGTTTTCGGGACGCCCATTTCGCTGCCGCACGGCGCGAACTGGATGGTTGGCTGGATGGCGCTGAAAGCAGCCTGGCGCTGATGCTTCTTCTCGATCAGTTCCCGCGCAACTGCTTTCGCGGCACCGCCCATATGTATGCCACCGATCCGCTGGCGCGGCTTTTCGCCGATGAGGCCATCCGCCGCGGCCATGATCAGGCGGTGAGCGAGGATCTGCGCGTTTTCTTCTACCTGCCTTTTTCCCATGCGGAGGATGTGGCGGCCCAGCAACGTGCCTGCGACCTGAACCAGCCGCTCGGCGGCCTTTATCTGCACCACGCCGAAGAACATCGTTATATCGTCGAGCGTTTCAGCCGCTTTCCGCATCGCAATCACATATTGCTGCGGGAAACGACACCGGAGGAACGGCAATATCTGGAAGAGGGCGGCTTTTCCGGCTGAGCCTGAAACGAAAACGCCGCCAGCCCCGAAGGATGGCGGCGTTTCCAACGGAGGACCGGCGGCGATCAGCCGTCGAAGAATTCCTTCATCCGGGCGAAGAAGCCCGTCGATTCCGGATTGTTCTCCTTGGAGGACAGCTGTTCGAACTCCTGCAACAGCTCGCGCTGGCGCTTGCTGAGTTTCTGCGGCGTTTCGATCTGAATCTGGATGTAGAGATCGCCCGTCTGCGCCGAGCGCAGCACCGGCATACCCTTGCCCTTCAGGCGGAACTGCTTGCCTGGCTGAGTGCCTTCCGGAACCGTGACGCGCGATTTCGTGCCATCCAGCGTCGTGACGTCGAAAGTGCCGCCAAGGGCGGCCGTCGTCATCGAGATCGGCACCGTGCAATAAAGATCGGCACCGTCGCGCTGGAAAAATTCATGCGGGCGTACGGACAGGAAGATATAGAGATCGCCCGCCGGGCCGCCGCGCATGCCGGCTTCGCCTTCGCCCTGCAGGCGGATGCGGGTGCCGTCTTCGATGCCCGAGGGAATGTTGACCGAAAGCGAACGCTCTTCGGTCACGCGGCCCTGACCGTGGCACTTGCCGCAGGGGTCGGAGATCGTCTGCCCGCGACCGTGGCAGGTGGGGCAGGTGCGTTCCACGGAAAAGAAGCCCTGTGCCGCGCGCACGCGGCCGGATCCCTGGCAGGTGGCGCAGGTCTTGGGCTGCGTGCCGGGCTTTGCGCCCGAGCCGGAACAGACGTCGCAGGTGATCGAGGTCGGAACCCTGATCTGCGCCGTCTTGCCGGTGAAGGCTTCTTCCAGCGTGATTTCCATATTGTAACGAAGGTCGGCCCCCCGCTCACGCCCGCCGGACGACCGCCGCGCACGGCCGCCGCCCATCATCTCGCCGAAGATGTCTTCGAAGATATCCGAGAAGCCGCCATTGGCGAAACCGCCGCCGCCAAAGCCGCCACCGCCGCCCATGCCGCCATTTTCAAAGGCGGCATGGCCGAAACGGTCATAGGCCGCGCGTTTCTGCGGGTCCTTCAGCGTTTCATAGGCTTCGTTGATTTCCTTGAATTTCCGTTCGGAATCGGCATCGTCCGGGTTCTTGTCCGGATGGTATTTCATCGCGAGTTTGCGGAAGGCGCTTTTCAGCTCTTTTTCGTCCGCGGTCTTGCTGACGCCAAGTGTTTCGTAAAAGTCTGCTTTCGCCATTAAGTTAACAAGCCCCGCAAATGGATTTCCGGCTGCACGCGGCAGCCGGATCTCTTGCATATGTTGTCAGGAGACGGAAAGTCACGCGATTATGCGGACTTCTTGTCGTCCTTGATTTCTTCATAGTCGGCGTCGACAACGTCGTCCTTGCCGCCTTCCGCGGAAGCATCACCGGCCTCGGCCTGCTGTGCTTCGTAGATGGCCTGACCGAGCTTCATGGACACTTCCATGAGGGTCTGGGTCTTGGCCTGAATGTCGTCGGCATCCGGCTCGGAAGCTTCGACGGCGGTCTTCAGGCTGGCAATGGCGTCTTCGATCGCCTTGCGGTCGGTCTCGGAAACCTTGTCGCCATATTCCTTCACCGACTTCTCGGTGGAGTGAATGAGGCTTTCGGCCTGGTTCTTGGCTTCCACGCCGGCGCGACGCTTCTTGTCGGCCTCGGCATTGGCTTCGGCGTCCTTCACCATCTTCTCGATGTCGGCGTCGGAGAGACCACCGGAGGCCTGGATGCGGATCTGCTGTTCCTTGCCCGTGCCCTTGTCCTTGGCGGAAACCTGCACGATGCCGTTGGCGTCGATATCGAAGGTCACTTCGATCTGCGGTACGCCACGCGGCGACGGCGGCAGGCCGACGAGGTCGAACTGGCCAAGCAGCTTGTTGTCCTGGGCCATTTCGCGCTCACCCTGCGAGACGCGGATGGTCACGGCCGACTGGTTGTCTTCGGCGGTGGAGAAGGTCTGGCTCTTCTTGGTCGGGATCGTCGTGTTGCGATCGATCAGACGGGTGAAGACGCCACCCAGCGTTTCGATGCCGAGCGACAGCGGGGTCACGTCGAGCAGCAGAACGTCCTTGACGTCACCTTGCAGAACGCCGGCCTGGATGGCGGCGCCCATGGCGACCACTTCATCCGGGTTCACGCCCTTGTGCGGCTCCTTGCCGAACAGCTGCTTGACGACTTCCTGAACCTTCGGCATGCGGCTCATGCCACCGACGAGAACGACTTCATCGATCTCGGACGCGGAAACGCCGGCATCCTTGAGCGCTGCCTTGCAAGGCGCGACGGTGCGCTGCACGAGGTCGTCGACCAGGCTTTCGAACTTGGCGCGGGTCAGCTTCAGCGTCAGGTGCTTCGGACCGGAAGCATCCGCCGTGATGAACGGCAGGTTGATTTCAGTCTGCTGCGAGGACGAAAGCTCGATCTTCGCCTTCTCGGCAGCTTCCTTGAGGCGCTGCAGGGCGAGCTTGTCGTTCTTCAGGTCGATGCCCTGGTCCTTCTTGAACTCGCCGGCCAGATATTCGACCAGACGCATGTCGAAGTCTTCACCGCCAAGGAAGGTGTCGCCATTCGTCGACTTCACTTCAAAGACGCCGTCGCCGATTTCCAGAACGGAAATATCGAAGGTGCCGCCGCCAAGGTCGTAAACGGCGATGGTCTTGCCGTCCTTCTTGTCGAGGCCGTAGGCGAGTGCTGCCGCAGTCGGCTCGTTGATGATGCGCAGAACGTCAAGACCGGCGATGCGGCCGGCATCCTTGGTTGCCTGGCGCTGTGCGTCGTTAAAATAGGCCGGAACGGTGATGACGGCCTTCTCGACCTTCTCGCCGAGATAGGATTCAGCCGTTTCCTTCATCTTCTGAAGGATCATCGCGGAAATCTGCGACGGGGAATAATTCTTGTCCTGCGCCTTCACCCAGGCGTCGCCATTGTCGCCCTTGACGATTTCGAACGGCACAAGGGCCTTGTCCTTTTCGACGGTCGGGTCTTCATAACGGCGGCCGATCAGGCGCTTGACCGCAAACAGGGTGTTGGTCGGGTTGGTGACCGCCTGGCGCTTGGCCGGCTGGCCGACAAGGCGTTCGCCGTCGTCGGAAAATGCCACCATGGACGGCGTGGTGCGCGCGCCTTCCGCATTCTCAATAACTTTCGTGTCCTTGCCGTCCATCACTGCGACGCAGGAATTGGTCGTGCCAAGGTCGATACCGATTACTTTTGCCATGCTCTTCTCTCCTTGAAGCGAGCCGTCGGAACCCCGTGAGGCATTCCATTGACAACTCCTTGACTTGGATTTGCAGTATTCGCTGCAGTTATGCGGCGTATATAAGGAGCGATTTTTGCCGCTGCAAGGCGCAAGAGAGGGGGAAGCGCAGCAAAAAACGCATGAAATCCCAGTCTGGGCGCATGCATGGCCACCAGTACTCGCGGAAGCGGAAAAACGCGACTCTGGCGTTTAATAAGATGTTGGTTCGCCCGCCCGCGGAACCCGGGTTTGACGATGACGGAATGAGGGGGTGAAATGGCGGACAGGGTGGGATTCGAACCCACGGTACGCTTTCACGCACACACGCGTTCCAGGCGTGCGCCTTAAACCACTCGGCCACCTGTCCTTTTTCAAATCTGCATGTTTTGAAGAAATGCAAATCACTGGAACGGCGCGATATATACCGATGAATTCGCAGGGATCAACACGAATCTGACAGTTTTTTGAAATGTCGGCAATTTCCTGCCTTCCGATGCGATTGCAAACCGGTTTTACCGCCTTTATCGATGCATTATATGTTTCAGAATGTGGCTGCCTGACCGGCAGGCCTTAAGCGAGGTATCCCGGATGAAAGCTTTTTTGCGGTTTTTGAGCTTTCTTTTCCTCGTCGCTGCGATTTTTCTGGGTGTCCTCGATTCGATCCGCTCGGTTTCCACATCCTCGGTCAGCATTGCCGGTATCCTTTCCGTCTGGAACTATCTTCTTCCCGCCTCGCGTACCATGGTGGAAGCGGCCCTGGCTCACTATATTCATCCTGAAGCGTGGCGCTTCGTCGAAACTGCGCTGGCGGCGCTGCCGGCTTTTGCCTTTTTCCTCATGCTGTCCCTGCTTTGCTGGATGGCCGGCTACAGGAAACACAAGGCGATCAGGCGTCTGTCGGTCTGATCCGTCAGCATGACGACGTTGGCGCCCGCGATGTGAACCATGAAAAGCGGCGGAACTGGCCGCATGGAGGACCGAATGTTCCTGTTCGATACGCTTTCGAAAAAGACGACGATGCCGACCGAGGAGACGGCCCTGCCCGGCCGTGAAGAGGCGCTTTTGGTACCGGAACATCATTTCGTAAACGGCCGACCCTTGAAGGGTCCCTATCCCGAAGGTCTTGAAACCATCTATCTGGGCATGGGCTGCTTCTGGGGTGCGGAGCGGCTGTTCTGGCAAACGCCGGGCGTGTGGGTGACGGCGGTAGGTTATGCCGGCGGCTTTACCCGCAACCCGACCTATCAGGAGACGACGACCGGGCAGACGGGTCATGCCGAGGTGGTGAAGGTCGTCTATGATCCGGCCGTGATCTCTCTGTCGGGGCTGCTCAAGATATTTTTCGAGGAGCACGATCCGACTCAAGGAATGCGGCAGGGCAACGATATCGGCACGACCTATCGTTCCGTCATCTATGCGACGACGGAAGGCCAGCTGCAGCAGGCGCAGAAGGCGAACGACGCTTTTCAGCAGGCTTTGGACGCGGCGGGCCATGGCCGGGCCATCACCACCGAAATCGGACCGCTTGAAACATTTTATTACGCTGAGGACTATCATCAGCAATATCTTGCCAAGAACCCCGGTGGCTACTGCGGCCTGAGGGGGACGGGTGTAAGCTGCAATATCGACTAGATTTTTTGCAGATCGCACCGGTGGAAAGACTAAAAAAACGCCAGATCAAAGTTTTTCCACCGGGTCAAAAAAACCGGATGAATTTTTCATTGAGCCATGCAAGGATATGAGGCAAGCACAGCCGGGAAAACGGCTGGCGGTTCCGCAGACATTCCCGGTCAACGGGTTTGCGGGAGGACCCTTAAAATATCAATTGCAACAAACAGGGCTGCACAATGAAAAAATCCCTTCTGACACTTTTTGCGCTTGCCGCAATGTCGGCTTCCGCGCTTGCTGCGGATATCAAGCCGGCGCTGGTCTATGGCACGGGCGGCAAGTTCGACAAGTCGTTCAACGAAGCCGCTGCGGCCGGCGCTGAAAAGTTCAAGGCGGAAACGGGCATCGAGTTCCGTGATTTCGAGCCGACCAGCGACACGCAGGGCGAACAGGCCATCCGCAATTTCGCAAGCAAGGGCTTCAACCCGGTCGTTGCCGTGTCCTTTGCCTGGACATCGGCCATGGAAAAGGTTGCCGCCGAATTCCCCGACACCAAATTCGTCATCGTCGATTCCGTCGTCGAGCTGCCGAATGTGAGATCCGTCGTCTACAAGGAGCATGAAGGCTCCTACCTCGTCGGCCTTCTGGCGGGCATGGCTTCCAAGACCGGCAAGGTCGGTTTCATCGGCGGCATGGATATTCCGCTGATCCGTAAGTTCGCCTGCGGTTATGCGCAGGGCGCCAAGGCGGCCAACGACAAGATCGAAGTCTTCCAGAACATGACCGGCACCACCGGTGCTGCCTGGAACGATCCGGTGCGCGGTGGCGAGCTCACCAAGAACCAGATCGACCAGGGCGCGGACGTGATTTATGCGGCGGCCGGTGCGACCGGCATCGGCGTGCTGCAGACCGCCGCCGACAACAAGAAGTTCTCGATCGGCGTCGATTCCAACCAGAACCACCTGCATCCCGGTTCCGTTCTGACCTCCATGGTCAAGCGCGTCGATCTGGCCGTCTACAACGCCTATAAGGATGCCAAGGACGACAAGTTCACCCCCGGCATCGTTGCGCTCGGCGTCAAGGAAGACGGCGTGGCTTACGCGCTTGACGACAACAACAAGGCCCTGATCACGCCCGAGATGATTGCCGCCGTGGACAAGGCAAAGGCCGACATCATTGCCGGCACGGTCAAGGTTCATGACTACATGACGGACAATTCCTGCCCGAAATGATATGATATGTGACTGGGGCGCATGGTGATTTTTCATCTTGCGCCCTTTTCATATCCAGCCTTCGGAGAGGTTTCGGCTTGAATATGGACCCTGCAATCGAACTCGTGGGCATCGACAAGAAATTCGGTGCCGTTCACGCCAACAAGAATATCAATCTGACTGTTGCCAAAGGTACGATCCACGGCATCATCGGGGAAAATGGGGCCGGAAAATCGACCCTGATGTCGATCCTCTACGGTTTTTACCAGGCGGATGCCGGCGAAATCCGGGTAAACGGCTCACCCGTCGCGATCCGGGACAGCCAGACGGCCATCGGCGCCGGCATCGGCATGGTGCATCAGCATTTCATGCTGGTGGAAAATTTCACCGTGCTTGAAAACGTCATGCTGGGCGCCGAGGGCGGCGCTTTGCTGGCCAGGGGCCGGGCCGGGGCGCGCAAGGAACTGAAGCGTCTGGAGGATGATTACGGGCTGGAAGTTGATCCCGATGCGGTCATCGAGGAATTGCCGGTCGGCCTGCAGCAGCGCGTCGAAATCCTCAAAGCCATGTATCGCGGTGCCGAAATCCTGATCCTCGACGAGCCGACCGGCGTTCTGACGCCGGCTGAAGCCGATCACCTGTTCAAGATCCTCGGCGTCCTGCGCGAGCAGGGCAAGACCATCATCCTCATCACCCACAAGCTGCGCGAGATCATGGCGATCACGGATTCCGTCTCCGTCATGCGCCGCGGTGAAATGGTCGCGACCCGCAAGACCTCGCAAACCAGCGTCGAGGAACTGGCCGAGCTTATGGTCGGCCGCCGGGTGCTGCTCAGGGTGGAAAAGGGCGAGACGACGCCGGGCGACGTTCTGCTGTCGATCCGTAACCTCACCGTCAAGGACGGTCGCGGCGTCACCATGGTGGATGATGTCTCGCTTGACGTCCGTGCCGGAGAAATTGTCGGCATTGCCGGTGTCGCCGGCAATGGCCAGTCGGAACTGCTGGAGGCTATCGCCGGCATCCGCAAGCCCTATTCGGGTGAGATATGGGTAGACGGCCAGAAGGTGGACCGCCCCGATCCCGCAATCCTGCGCAAGCTCGGCCTGGCACATATTCCCGAAGACCGCCACCATATGGGGCTGGTGCTGAAATTCGAGGAATATGAAAACTCCATCCTCGGTTATCACCACGACGAGCGTTATGGCAAAGGACCTTTCCTGAACCCCGAAGCCATCCGCAGGGATGCGGTCGAAAAGATCGAGAAATACGACATCCGCCCGCCGAACCCACATTTGAAGACCGCGAATTTTTCCGGCGGCAACCAGCAGAAGATCGTTGTCGCCCGCGAAATCGAGCGGGATCCGAAGATGCTGATCATCGGCCAGCCGACCCGCGGCGTGGATATCGGCGCCATCGAATTCATCCATCGCCGCATCATCGAAATGCGCGATGCCGGCAAGGCTATCCTGCTGGTTTCGGTCGAGCTCGATGAAATCCGTTCCCTTTCGGACCGGATCATGGTCATGTTCGCTGGCCGTGTCGTTGGAGAAAAAACGGCGGAAGCCGAAGAACAGACGCTGGGCCTGATGATGGCCGGCATCGCCGCATGAGGCACGAATGAGTACCGCTTCCGTTCCCCTACCAAACTGGATCAGCTATGGCCTGCTGCCATTGCTGAACGTCGTCACCGCCTTTGTGATTTCCGGCCTCGTCGTCTGGTCGATCGGTGAAAGCCCGCTCGCGGCGCTCCGCCTGCTGATCGAGGGTGCGCTCGGCCGTGGCGACGCCATCGGCTTCACGCTGTTTTATACGACGAGCTTCATCTTCACCGGTCTTTCCGTAGCCGTGGCCTTCCATGCCGGGCTGTTCAATATCGGCTCCGAAGGCCAGGCCTATATTGGCGGCCTGGGTGCTGCGCTGGTGGCGCTGGCGCTTGACCGTTACGTGCCCTGGTATGTGACGATGCCCTTCGCCGTCATCGGGGCCGCACTCTTCGGCGCGGCATGGGCTTTCATTCCGGCCTGGCTGCAGGCCAAGCGCGGCAGCCACGTCGTCATCACCACCATCATGTTCAACTTCATCGCCGCGGCGCTGATGGTTTATCTGCTGGTGAACGTGCTGATCGTGCCGGGCAAGATGGCGCCGGAAACGCGCACCTTCCTTCCGGGCGGGCAATTGCCCAAGCTCGACTGGCTGATGGCGTTGTTCGGCCTGAAGCTCGGGCCGGCGCCGTTCAACGTGTCCTTCCTCATTGCGCTGGTCATGTGTTTTCTCGTCTGGGTGCTGATCTGGCGCACCAAGCTCGGTTATGAGATGCGCACCCTCGGCATCAGCCCGTCGGCCGCCATCTATGCCGGTATTCCCTATGCGCGCACCGTCATCATCGCCATGCTCATCTCCGGCGGTCTGGCCGGCATGATGGCGTTGAACCCGGTCATGGGCGCCTCCGCCCGCCTGCAGGTGGAATTTGTCGGTGGGGCGGGTTTTGTCGGCATCGCGGTGTCGCTGATGGGACGAAGCCATCCGCTCGGCATCATCTTCTCGGCATTGCTGTTCGGCATTCTCTATCAGGGCGGCGCTGATCTTTCCTTCGAGATGCCCAACATTACCCGCGAGATGATCGTGGTCATCCAGGGTCTGGTGATCCTGTTCGCCGGCGCGCTGGAGTATATGTACCGGCCGGCGGTCGTCCGCATCTACCAGCGTTTGGCAAAGGGGTGAGCTGATATGGATTTCTTCGATATGCTGGTCAGCATCCTGGGCTCGACCGTCCGTCTCACCATCCCGCTGCTCTTCACCGCACTTGCCGGGCTGTTTTCCGAACGCGCCGGCGTGTTCGATATCGGGCTTGAAGGCAAGATGCTGGCGGCGGCCTTCGCATCCGCCTGTGTCGCCTATATCACCGCCAATCCCTGGGCAGGTCTGCTTGCCGGCATCGCCGTCTCCATTCTCTTCTCGCTGACCCATGGTTTCGCCGTCATCACCAATCGCGGCAACCAGATCGTATCGGGTGTGGCGCTCAACTTCATCGCCGCCGGCCTCACGGTGGTTCTGGGGCAGGCCTGGTTCGGGCAGGGCGGACGCACACCGCAATTGCCCGGGGAAGGACGTTTTGCGCCGATCATCCTGCCAGGCGCGGATGCGATGCGCGAGGTGCCCTTCATCGGCCCGCTTTATGCCAATGTCATTTCCGGCAACAATATCCTCACCTATCTCGCCTTTCTGGCGGTGCCGCTGTCCTGGTGGGTGCTTTACCGCAGCCGTTTCGGCCTGCGCCTGCGCGCCGTCGGTGAAAATCCGGGTGCAGTGGATACGGCGGGCATTTCGGTGACGTGGATGCGCTACCGCGCCGTCATCGTTGCCGGCTTTCTCTGTGGTTTCTCCGGTGCCTATCTCGCTGTCGCGCAGTCGGCCGCCTTCATTGCCAACATGTCGGCCGGCAAGGGTTATATTGCGCTTGCCGCACTGATCTTTGCAAAATGGAAGCCGGTGCCGGTCATGTTCGCCTGTCTGCTGTTCGGTTTTCTGGATGCCTTCGCCAATTTCATGCAGGGTAAATCCGTGCCCGGCATCGGCGAGGTGCCGGTGCAGATCTTCCAGGCCATGCCCTATATTCTGACCTGCATCCTGCTTGCCGGTTTTATCGGCGTTGCCAAGCCCCCCAAGGCCGGTGGCGTTGCCTATGCGAAGGAGCGTTGAACCCATGTCCTCCGACCCCAAATCGCCCGATCCGGCATCCCATGCCCTGTTCGAGGCGGCGGTGGAGGCCATGGCCTTCGCTTATGCGCCCTATTCGAAATTTCCGGTCGGTGCGGCGATCCGCG
Source organism: Agrobacterium sp. NPDC089420 (assembly GCF_044900305.1). NCBI lineage: Bacteria > Pseudomonadati > Pseudomonadota > Alphaproteobacteria > Hyphomicrobiales > Rhizobiaceae > Agrobacterium > Agrobacterium sp. NPDC089420. Next base: position 49,318 of record NZ_JBJDMY010000002.1, read on the forward strand.
CCGAAGACGGCAAAATCTACAGGGGCGCCAATATCGAGAATATCTCCTTCCCACAGGGCTGGTGTGCGGAGCCTTCCGCCATCAGCGCCATGATCATGGGTGGGGCGAAGAAAATCAGTGAAGTCGCCGTCATCGCCGAAAAGCTGCCGCTATGCTCGCCCTGTGGTGGTTGCCGCCAGAAGATTGCCGAATTCGCCACGCCGCAGACGAGGATTTATCTGTGCGACGAAACCGGGGTCCAGAAGGTCATGACCATGGAAGAGCTTTTGCCCTCTGTCTTCAAGACCGAGCTGCCCTGATGACGGATGGCTTGATCGATATTCTCGTGGAACGCCTGAACGGCCTGATGCCGCGTGTCGCCATCGTTCTCGGCTCCGGCCTCGGTTCACTGGTGGAGGAAGTCAGCGATCCGATCCGCATTCCCTATGCCGAGCTTCCCGGTTTTCCGGCAAGCGGCGTTTCCGGCCATGCGGGCGAGCTGGTCGCGGGTTATCTGGGCGGCGAGCCTGTCATGATGCTGTCCGGCCGGGTACATTTTTACGAGAAAGGCGATCCCGCCGCGATGCGCGCGGTCATCGAGGCGCTCGCCGGTCTCGGCGTGCAATCGCTGATCCTTACCAATTCCGCAGGGTCGGTCAGGCAGGATATGCCGCCCGGCTCCGTCATGCAGATCACCGATCATATCAATTATTCCGGAATGAACCCGCTGATCGGCGAGGAAAGCGACCGGCGCTTCGTCGGCATGACCACGGCTTATGATCCGGACCTGATGCTGGCCATGCGCAATGCCGCGATCCGCGCGACGGTGCCCCTGTTCGGCGGCGTCTATATGTGGTTTTCCGGTCCGAGCTTCGAAACGCCGGCGGAAATCCGCATGGCGCGGGTGCTGGGTGCGGATGCCGTCGGCATGTCCACCGTGCCGGAAGTCATCCTTGCGCGCTTTTTCGGGATGCGCGTTGCCGCCGCATCGGTTATTACCAACTACGGTGCCGGCATGACCGGCGCGGAACTGAGCCATGAGGAAACCAAGGACATGGCTCCCGTGGGCGGCAAGAGGCTTGCCGCCATTCTGAAGGAAATGATCTCAGGAGGAGCGTGACCATGGAACTCCAGCGTCCGCGCGAAGCGGCTGCCCTCACTCTGTCCTTGCTGGACCTGACCAATCTCGAGGAAGACTGCACGCCGGAGCAGATCGCGGCTTTGTGCCAGCGGGCGCATACGGATTATGGCAACACCGCCGCAATCTGTATCTGGCCGCGCTTCGTCGCGCAGGCGCGCGCAGCTTTCGGAAAAGAACATGTGATCCGCATCGCCACGGTCGTCAATTTTCCGTCGGGCGATCTTGATGTCGCAACCGTGGTTGCGGAAACCGAAGCGGCGATCCGCAACGGCGCCGATGAAGTCGATCTGGTCATTCCCTATCGCAAATTCATCGCCGGCGATGAAGCGGCCGTTTCAGACATGGTGGCCGCCGTGCGCAAGGCCTGTGTCGCCCCCGCGCTGCTCAAGGTCATTCTCGAAACCGGCGAGTTGAAGGACAAGGCGCTGATCCGCCGCGCCTCCGAAATCGCCATTGCCGAAGGGGCGGATTTCATCAAGACCTCGACCGGCAAGGTCGCCATCAATGCCACGCTGGAGGCGGCCGACATCATGCTGCAAGCCATCCGGGACAGCCGACAGAAAGTCGGTTTCAAACCCGCCGGCGGTATCGGCACGGTGGAGGACGCCACGCTTTACCTGCGGCTGGCGGAAACCATCATGGCGCCCAACTGGGCCATGCCGTCCACCTTCCGTTTCGGTGCCTCGGGCATCCTCGATGATGTACTGAACGTGCTGGCCGGCGGCGAGCCGGCCAAGACCGCCAGCGGATATTGAGCTTGATCCCGCAGGAGATCATCCGCCGCAAACGCGATGGCCTGTCGCTGGCGCCGCAGGAGATTGCCGCTTTCGTCGAGGCATTGTCGAAAGACGGCATATCGGAAGGGCAGGCGGCTGCTTTTGCCATGGCCGTGTTTTTTCGCGGCATGAATCGCGACGAGACGGTGGCTTTGACGCTTGCGATGCGCGACAGCGGCGATGTCCTGTCCTGGCGTGATATTGGCAGGCCGGTGGCAGACAAGCATTCCACCGGAGGCGTGGGCGACAACGTCTCGCTGATGCTCGCGCCGATCGTTGCGGCCTGCGGTCTGGCCGTGCCGATGATTTCCGGCAGGGGCCTCGGCCACACCGGCGGTACGCTCGACAAGCTTGAAGCCATCCCCGGCTACGATGTGATGCCGGATGAAACCCTCTTTCGCCAGACGGTTCAGTCTGTCGGCTGCGCCATCATCGGCCAGACGGGTGACCTCGCCCCTGCCGACAAACGCCTCTATGCCATTCGCGACGTGACCGCGACGGTCGATTCCATCCCGCTGATCACGGCTTCCATCCTCTCGAAGAAGCTCGCGGCCGGACTTGAGACGCTCGTTCTCGACGTGAAGGTCGGCAACGGGGCTTTCATGCAAAGCGTTGACGATGCCCGCACTCTGGCGCGTGCGCTGGTGGATGTGGCAAATGGCGCGGGCCTGCCCACGACGGCGCTGATCACCGACATGAATCAGCCGCTTGGCGATGCCGCGGGCAATGCGGTCGAAATCGTCAATTGTCTGGAGTTTCTGGCCGGTCGCAAGGCCGGCACCCGTCTGGAAACGGTGGTTCTGTCCTTTGCCGCGGAAATGCTGGTGCAGGCGCGAAAGGCTGCCACGCTGGAACAGGGTGAGACGCTGGCGTCGGATGCGCTCTCCTCCGGCCGAGCGATGGACATATTTGCGCGGATGGTTTCGGCACTGGGCGGGCCGTCGGACTTCGTTGAAAACCCATCTCGCTATCTGCCGTCCGCGCCGGTCCTTCTGCCGGTCCCGGCCCCACAAAGCGGCTGGCTTGCATCCTGCGACACCCGTGATCTTGGCATGGTCGTCGTCGAACTCGGCGGCGGCAGAAGAAAGCCGTCGGACAGGGTCGATCCCGCAGTCGGTATTTCCAACATTCTGCCGCTCGGTGTAAAGGTGGACAAGGGTGAACCTGTCGCTGTCGTCCATGCGGCTTCGAAGGAAGCGGCGGAACGCGCTATCGAAAGAATAGCGGCCTGCTACGGGATCGCTGACAGCGTACCGGAGAGCGGCGCACCCATTCTCGAACGGATCACCTGACCAGCCGCATCTCGCCGCCCGAGACCTTGAACGACGATAATTGTTTGAGAAAGCTCATGCCGACCAGCATGTTGCTCAGCGCGTTGTCCTTCAGCACCATGGCGTCGACATTTTGAACGCGGATCGCGCCGATCTCCACCCGGTCCAGTTTCACATGCGCCGCCATGGTCTGGCCATTGGCCGTCGAGATCGCATATTTGAAATCGAGGCTGTTGACGCCGTAACCCAGCCGGCGGGCAATCGTCTCGTTGATGGCGACCATCGAAGCGCCGGTATCGACAAGCCCGTCGAAGGATTTGCCATTGATGCGGAAAGTGGCGTTGAAGTGGCCGCGCGCATCCGCCTTCAGGCTGACGCTGCCAAGCGAAACCGGTTGGGCCTTGGCAATTTCGGCCGTGGCATCGGGTCCTGCCGTGCCGGCTTCCGGGCGCGGCTGAAATTTTTCCATCAGCGCCGGAATTTGCGTGGCGCTGACCGAAAGACCGACAAGCAGAAAAATCGCGCGCGCCAGCAAGCCGTTGCTCCTCAAAGAGATGGGTTTTCGTTTAACAGCATAGGCGCAAAACATGCTGAAATCTTAAAAGAAAAAGCCATTCGCCGCTTATCGGGCGGCGAATGGCGCAAACGGTTAAGCGAAGGTGAACGGCCTTATTTGGTGCCGTACATACGGTCGCCGGCATCACCGAGGCCTGGAACGATATAGCCTTTTTCGTTCAGGTGGCTGTCGATCGCAGCCGTGTAGATCGGCACATCGGGATGGGCTTCACGGAAATTCCTGATGCCCTCGGGTGCCGCCAGCAGACACAGGAAGCGGATGTTCTTCGCACCGCGCTCCTTGAGCTTTTCCACGGCGGCGATGGAGGAATTGCCGGTCGCCAGCATCGGATCGACAACGATGATCAGGCGCGCATCGAGGCTTTCGGGAGCCTTGAAGTAATATTCGACGGCTTCCAGCGTATCGTGATCGCGATAGACACCGATATGGGAAACACGCGCCGAAGGCACGAGTTCGAGCATGCCTTCCAGGAGGCCGTTGCCGGCCCGCAGGATGGAGGCGAAAACCAGCTTCTTGCCTTCCAGAACCGGAGCCTGAATGGTCTCGAGCGGCGTGTCGATGGTTTCCATCGTCATTTCAAGGTCGCGCGTCACCTCATAGCAGAGCAACGTCGAGATTTCCCTGAGCAGACGGCGAAAGCCGGCCGTGGACGTTTCCTTCTTGCGCATGATGGTAAGTTTGTGCCGCACCAGCGGATGTTCGATGACTGTGACGCCGTCCATGAAACTGGCCTTTCTTTATCTTATGCCCCTGTAATTCACCGAAAGCGCGCTTTTCGCAAGCCTTCTTCGCGGTTTTACCCTGCCAACAACACCCTCAGGCGTGACCCAGTCGCGCGAGCAACCGCTCGCGCGTGGCTTCATCGACAAAGGCGCATTCCAGCGCGGTGCGGGTCATGCGGTTGATCTCGGCATCACTGAAGCCGAACGCGTCGCCGGCCAGCGCATATTCCCGGGCAAGCGAGGTGAAAAAGAACGGCGGATCGTCGGAACTGATGCAGACGCGCACTCCGGCATCGCTCAGCGCTTTTAGCGGATGGCTGGCGAAATCCGGATAGACATTGAGCGCGATATTCGAACCGGGGCAGACTTCGAGAACCGTTCCCGTCTCCACCAGCCGGGCGATGAGACCGGCATCTTCAATGGCGCGCACGCCATGACCGATACGCGAGGGTTTGACGAGATCGAGCGCGTCGGCAACGCTTTCCGGTCCGCAGACCTCACCGGCATGGATGGTCAGTCCGAGACCGGCATCGCGGGCAATATCGAAGGCGCGGGCGTAATCGGCAACCCGGCCCATGCGCTCTTCGCCCGCCATGTTGAAACCGGTCACCAGCGGATGGCGGGCACGCGCCGCATATTCCGCCGCCGCTATCACGCGTTCCGGGCCGAAATGCCTCTCGCCGGTGACGATGATACGGGTTTCGATGCCGGTCTTTTCTTTGGCTATGCGGATGCCTTCGGCGATTCCGGCAAGATAGGCGTCCGCGCCGAGCCCGATGCGGTCGCCATGGTCGGGCGAGATGATCAATTCGCTATAGATCGTGTTGGCTTCAGCAAGTTCGGTCAGATAGGTCTCGGTCAGAACGGCATAGTCCTCATCCGTCTTGAACACCTGGGCCACCGCATCGTAGCACTGGATGAATTCGGCAAAATCCGACCAGACATATTGGCCGTCCCGCAGGAAACCGCTGGTGTCGATGCCGTATTTCTCCGCCTGTTTCGCGACGAGGGCAGGCGGGGCCGCACCTTCGATGTGGCAGTGAATTTCCGCTTTCAGCAAATGCGATGTCAAATGAAGCTCCTGCCGTGTGAACCGGCCTCTATGCCAAGATGGTGGGCAATGCTTTCGCCGATATCGGCGTAGCTTGAACGAATGCCGACATCGCGCGAGCGGATGCCCGGCCCGAATGCCATGATCGGCACCCTTTCGCGCGTATGGTCCGTGCCGCGCCAGGTGGGATCGCAGCCATGATCGGCGGTGAGAATGGCGATGTCTCCCGGCTTCATCCGGCGATGGATCTCCGGAATACGCGCATCGAAAGCCTCGAGCGCCGCCGCATAACCGGCAACGTCACGGCGATGGCCATAAAGCATGTCGAAATCGACGAAATTGGTGAAGACCAGATCGCCGTTCTCGGCCTCGTCGATGGCTTGCAGCGTCGCATCCATCAGGGCCGCGTTGCCGTTTGCCTTGATGACGCGGGAGACGCCCTGATGCGCATAGATATCGCCGATCTTGCCGATCGCATGTACCTTGCGGCCCGCTTCCACCAGCCGGTCGAGCAGTGTCGGTTCGGGTGGCGGGACGGAGAAATCGCGGCGGTTGCCGGTCCGTTCGAAGGTCGCGACCGTCTCGCCGATGAAGGGACGGGCGATGACACGGCCGATATTCAGCGGATCGAGCAGCTTGCGCACCGTCTCGCACAACGAAATGAGGCGCTGCAACCCGAAATGTGTTTCATGCGCGGCGATCTGGAATACGGAATCGGAGGAGGTGTAGCAGATCGGCTTGCCGCTCCTGATATGTTCCTCGCCAAATTGCGCGATGATCTCCGTGCCGGACGCATGGCAATTGCCGAGTATGCCGGGAATATCTGCACCTTTGCAGATCGCCTCCACCAGTTCCGCAGAAAAGGCGTCGCCCTCCGTCGGGAAATATCCCCAGTCGAAGGTCACCGGCGTGCCGGCTATTTCCCAGTGGCCGGATGGCGTGTCCTTGCCCTTTGAAACTTCACTGGCGGAGCCATGCAGACCGAAAATGCGTTCCGGCGGCTCCATGCCGGCCGGAATGTCGCCGCTTGCCTGACGTGCAATCTCCAGCAGGCCGAGGGAACACATGTTCGGCAGCTTCAGCGGGCCGGATCGAAGCCCTGCTTTATCGGCTGCACCCGCGGCGCAGAATTCGGCGATGTGGCCGAGCGTGTTTGCGCCAAGATCGCCATAATGCTCTGCGTCAGGCGCACCGCCGACACCGAAGGAATCCAGAACCAGAAGAAGTGCTCTTGCCATAACTCACCGAAACGAAAATGCGCCGACGGGCAATGTCAGGCCGGATTGTCGTTATAGATCAGCAAAACGTGAAGAAGGAAGTGCTTTTGTGAACCATCCGGTAAAACCGGCCGCTCAATCCGGCTCCCGTTTCGATTTCGGTGCGTTGAGATTGCGCAGGACATACCAGCCGGCAGCCACCACCATGGCCGCCAGAATATACCAGGTAACGGCATAGGAAAGATGGTTGTTGGGAAAGGTCAGCATGGTCTTGCCGCCCACGGGCAGACCGCCGGGATTGGGCGTCGCATCGGCGTCGACATAAAAGGGCGCGACTTCTGAAAGCCCGGATGCCTGGGTGATCTGAGGGATGTTGCGGGAATACCAGCGCCCATTTGCCGGATCGTTGGTACGGAGGAAAAGCCCGCCGGTTTCCGGCGCACGCATCAGCCCGACAATTTCGACATTTCCAGCCGGCTCCCCTTGCCGGCGGGAGGACGGATCGCGCCTGTCGGAAGGAACAAAGCCGCGATTGACGATGATGCTCGAGCCGTCGTCGCGCCTGAGAGGTGTCATCACCCAGTAACCCGGGCCGAGATCGCTGACCGTATAGACCTGGACTTCCTTGTCGTTGAGGAAGGTGCCGGAGAGCTTCACGCGGCGATATTCATAATCTGCGGAATCGGTGAGTCCCGGCCATTCGCCGGCGGCGGGCGCCTCGACAGGGTCCGCATGGGCGCGCGCCTCGATGCGTTCGATCAGGTCCAGCTTCCAGGACAGGCGTTTGACCTGCCATGTCCCGAGCGCCAGCAGCAGGCCGGTCAGCACGATGGTCAGAAACAGGACGACAATGGCCGCAGGGCGGATGCGCCGGTTGTGAGATGGTATTTCGCTCATGTCAGGATCCTTGCGAAGCGATTCCGGCGGGGACATCAGCGCCCCTGGCGGGCGACGTTGCACCCGCATGCGCTTCCTCCAGCAAATGACCCCATGAATCGCACCACGATTCATGGGGTCATGTGTTGGCGCGGAAGGCGGCCTGCCGGAGTCCGGCAGGCCGTTGGTCTATGCTGCTCATGGCAGGTTCTTCACATCCTCGATGTGCAGCGGCATCATGTTCTTGTTCATGTTGTACATGACCCAGAGCGAGCCGGAGAGCGTGATCAAAAGCACCACAACGGTGAAGATCAGCGCCATGAAGGTCCAGCCGCCTTCCGACTTGGTGTCCATGTGCAGGAAGTAGATCATGTGCACGAAGATCTGGATGACGCCGAGGCCCATGATGGCGATGACCAGCAGGGTCTTGTTTTCGAGAACGTCGCCCATGACCAGCCAGAAGGGGATCGCCGTCAGGATGACCGACAGGACGAAGCCGATCATGTAGCTTTTGAACGTGCCGTGGCTGGCGCCATCATGGTGATGATGGTCGTCGCCATGCGCGTCGTGATGTGCGTGTGCTTCGGAACTCATCAAAGGACTCCCATGAGATAAACGAAGGAGAAGACGCCGATCCAGATGACGTCAAGGAAGTGCCAGAACATCGACAGGCACATCAGACGGCGCTTGTTCGCCGCGATCAGACCGTGCTTGGCGACCTGGAACATCAGCGTGACGAGCCAGATGACGCCGAAGGTGACGTGCAGACCATGCGTGCCGACCAGCGCGAAGAAAGCGGAAAGAAACGCAGACCGCTGCGGGCCGGCGCCTTCCGCAATCAGGTGATGGAACTCGTAGAGTTCGACGGCGAGGAAGGCGAGGCCAAAAAGCCCCGTCACGCCAAGCCACACCAGTGTTGCCTTCACCTTCTGCTTTTCCATTTCCAGCATGGCGAAGCCATAGGTGATGGACGAGAAAAGCAGGAAGGCGGTGTTGATCGCCACAAGCTTCAGATCGAACAGGTCGGCACCCGAAGGGCCGGCCGCATAGTTGCGGCCGACGACGGCATAGGTGGCGAACAGCGTCGCAAAGATGAGGCAGTCGCTCATCAGATAGAGCCAGAAGCCCAGCGACGTGCCGTTTTCCGGGTGGTGGTCTTCCTTCAGGTAGAAGACCGGTGGTTCAGCGCCGTCGACGCTTTGTGCAGGTGTATGAGCCATGTTCCGTTACGCCTGTTCAGCAAGCAGCTTGGTACGTTCCGCCTCGACGGTCGAAACGTCGGAAGCCGGAATGTAATAATCGCGATTGTAGTTGAAGGTATGGGCGATCGAGACCGCGATGATGGCGAGCATGGACAGAGCCGCCAGCCACCAGATGTGCCATACCAGCGCAAAACCGAGCACTACGCTGATGGCGCTGATGATGACGCCCGCGCCGGTATTCTTCGGCATATGGATCGGAATGAAGCCTTCCTTGGGACGGTTGTAACCGCGCTTCTTCATATCCGCCCAGGCGTCGACATCATGGATGACCGGCGTGAAGGCGAAGTTGTAGGCGGGCGGCGGCGACGAGGTCGACCATTCCAGCGTGCGGCCGTTATAGGGGTCGCCCGTCACGTCACGCAGCTGGTCGCGCTTCAGGAAGCTGACGATGAGCTGGACGACGAAGGAGGCGATGCCGAGCGCGATCAGGAAGGCGCCGAAGGCGGCGATGACGAACCAGATCTGCAGCGAATTGTCCTCGAACTGGCTGATACGGCGGGTCACCCCCATCAGGCCGAGAATATAGAGCGGCATGAAGGCGAAGTAGAAGCCGATGAACCAGAACCAGAAGGACAGCTTGCCCCAGAACGGATCGAGACGGTAACCGAAGGCCTTGGGGAACCAGTAGACGATGCCTGCCAGCACACCGAACACAACGCCGCCGATGATGGTGTTGTGGAAGTGGGCGATCAGGAACAGCGAGTTGTGCAGCACGAAGTCCGCCGGCGGAACGGCGAGCAGAACGCCGGTCATGCCGCCGATGACGAAGGTGATCATGAAACCGATCGTCCAGAGCATCGGCACATCGAACTTGATGCGGCCCTTGTACATGGTGAAGAGCCAGTTGAAGATCTTCGCGCCTGTCGGGATCGAGATGATCATCGTGGTGATGCCGAAGAAGGCATTGACGCTTGCACCGGAACCCATGGTGAAGAAGTGGTGCAGCCACACGATATAGGCGAGGATGGTGATGACGCCCGTGGCGTAGACCATCGAGGCATAACCGAAAAGGCGCTTGTTGGAGAAGGTCGAAACGATTTCCGAGAAGACGCCGAATGCCGGCAGCACCAGAATGTAGACTTCGGGATGGCCCCAGATCCAGATGAGGTTGACATACATCATCGGATTGCCGCCGAGATCGTTGGTGAAGAAGTTGGTGCCAACGTAGCGGTCCAGGGTAAGAAGGGCGAGCGTGCCGGTCAGGATCGGGAACGAGGCCACGATCAGGATGTTCGAACACAGCGACGTCCAGACGAAGATCGGCAGGCGCATCATGGTCATGCCCGGCGCGCGCATCTTGATGATGGTCACGATCAGGTTGATGCCCGATAGCGTCGTTCCCACACCGGCGATCTGCAGACCCCAGATGTAATAATCGACCCCGACCCCCGGGCTTCCGTCGATGCCGGAAAGCGGCGGATAGGCCAGCCAGCCGGTCTGCGCATATTCACCGATGAACAGCGAGATCATGGTGATGACGGCGCCGGCCGTGGTCATCCAGAAGGAGAAGTTGTTGAGGAAGGGGAACGAAACGTCGCGGGCGCCGATCTGCAGCGGCACGACGAAGTTCATGAGACCGGTGATCATCGGCATCGCCATGAAGAAGATCATGATGACGCCGTGGGCGGTGAAGATCTGGTCGTAATGATGCGGCGGAAGATAACCTTCCGATCCCCCGGATGCGATCGCCTGCTGGACGCGCATCATGATGGCGTCGGCGAAGCCGCGCAAGAGCATGACGAGCGCCAGAATGATGTACATGATACCGATCTTCTTGTGATCGATGCTCGTGAACCATTCGTTCCAGAGATAGCCCCACAGGCGGAAATAGGTAAGGGCGCCGACGACGGCGATGCCGCCCAGAGCCACGGCCGCGAAGGTGGCGACGAGAATGGGCTCGTGAAGCGGGATGGACTCCCATGTCAGCTTCCCGAACAGGAACGACGTTTGATCGGAATTGACGATCATTTTAGCCTCTTGCGATTCGAAAACGTAAGATCGGCGCGGACAGGCCGCGCCGCAGAATGCCGGGACGTATCGTCAGCCAGCGACTTGTTTGGTTTCCGGCAGCGCCGCAGGTTCGAAAGTCTGGCCTTCGATCGCAGCCGGAGTGGACTGGGGACCGCTGGCGACGCCATAAGGCGCAAGCGGCGTGCAGACGACGGAGTTCAGCGCCTTGGCGATGTCGATGCCTTCCTTGCCGCCGCCGCCCTTGGCGTCGATATGCATCATGTCGCGCATGCAGAGCTTGTTGGGTTCCACGCAGCGGTTGAGGATGGCGCTGTAGAGTTCCGGATCGACCGAGGCGAAATATTGCACCGGCTCACGCTCCGAAGGCTTGGCGAATTCCAGATATTCCTGCCGTCCGAAGCCCTTGCCGCCTTGCTTCGCCTTGGCCACCCACTCGTCGAAGCCCTGCTGGCTGAGACCGTGGAACTTGAAGCGCATATGCGAGAAGCCGGGGCCGGAGAAGTTGGCCGAGAAGCCGTCATAGACGCCTTCCTTGTTGATGACGGCGTGCAGCTTCGTCTGCATGCCGCCCATGGCGTAGATCTGGCCGGCGAGTGCCGGGACGAAGAAGGAGTTCATCGCGGTGGTGCCGGTGATCTTGAAATTGATCGGAACATCGACCGGCGCGGCGAATTCATTGACGCTGCCAATGCCGAGTTCGGGATAGAAGAACAGCCACTTCCAGTCCATGGCTACCACTTCGACAGTGATCGGCTTGGTATCGGCGGTGACCTGACGGTTCTCGTCGATCCGCTCGAGCGGGCGATAGGGGTCGAGACGATGGGTGGAAATCCAGGTCACGGTGCCGAGCATCAGGATGATGGCGACGGGAGCCGACCAGATCACCATTTCAAGGCGTGTGGAATGGTGCCACTCGGGATCGTAATCCTCTGCCTTGGCCGATTCACGGTATTTCCAGGCGAAGAAAAGCGTCAGGACGATGACCGGAACGATGATCAGCAGCATCAGAACCGTGGACGTGATGATGAGATCGCGCTGCTGGATGGCGACGTCGCCCGAGGGATTCATGACCACGAGGTTACAGCCGCTGAGCAGCAGCAGTACCGGGATGGCCAGAAGGGCGGATGGGATTTTTTTGATCATGCGCACGTTCTCTGAACTCGTACAGGTTTGGATTATGCCGCGATTAATTGCCGAACATCATTTTTCAAATGAGGTATATTGTCGCGGTGCAGCGAAACCTTCGCGATGCACCATGTAGCGGGCAGAGCTGCGTTTGAAGGCGGAGCGGCTGCATTATCGCATAGCCGGCCGGCTGGGCAAGCCTTTCTTATCAAACTTCAATTGACGTTACGGAGGGTGCGTGTGACAATCCGTCGCATCGTAACGCAACGGAAGAGGAGCCCGCGCGTTACAGGAAATGGTTCGTCCATGACGCAGGAGGGATATTATGAGTTACAGCAATGCTGCTCCATCTTTTGGGCAGGCGCCGGAAGCCAATGGTCATGGAACAGATCCGGTCAAGGTCGATCCGGATCGCATCACGATTGCGGTCATTCTTGCGAGAATGACGGAATTCTTCGATTTTTTCATTTATGCCATCGCCTCCGCTCTCGTCTTTCCGCATGTCTTCTTTTCCTTCGTCGATCCGCTGACGGCGACGCTTTATTCCTTCGCGGTGTTTTCGCTGGCCTTCATCGCAAGGCCGATCGGCTCGCTCATCTTCCTCCAGATCGACCGCAAGTTCGGCCGCGCCGTCAAGCTGATGGCGGCGCTCTTCACGCTCTGTGGTTCGACAATGGCGATCAGCTTTCTTCCGTCCTATGCGGAAGCCGGCATGCTTGCGCCCTGTCTTCTGGCGGTTTTCCGCATCGGCCAGGGCCTTGGTCTCGGCGGCGCCTGGGACGGTCTCGTCTCGCTGCTCGCCATGAATGCGCCGCCGAAACAGCGCGGCTGGTACGCCATGATGCCGCAGATCGGCGCTGCCATGGGCTTTGGTCTCGCCAGCGCCTTCTTCATCGTGTTCGTCACGCAGCTTTCCAATGCGGAATTCCTCGCCTGGGGCTGGCGTTTCCCGTTCTTCGTGGCGCTGGCGCTCAATGTTCTGGCGCTCTTTGCCCGCCTGCGCATGATCGTGACGCCGGAATTCCAGACCATGCTGGAACAGCATGAGCTGGAGCCGCGGCCGATGTTCAAGATGCTGCGGTCACAGTTCCCCGTCGTCGTCACCGGGGCCTTCGTGCCGCTGGCAAGCTTTGCGCTCTTCCATCTCGTCACGGTTTTCCCGTTAAGCTGGGTTTCGCTCAACACTAGCCAGCGCGTTTCCGACTTCCTGTTCGTGCAATTCGTCAGCGCCATCATCGCCGGCGGCATGATCGTGGTGTCGGGAATCCTGGCGGACCGGATCGGCCGGCGCAAGCTTCTGGCCATCGCGGCCGTGCTGATCGGTCTTTTCAGCCTCGTTGCGCCGGTTCTCCTGGGCTCGGGCGATATTGGCCGTTATCTCTTCGTCCTGATCGGCTTCTCGTTGCTGGGCCTCTCCTTCGGCCAGGCGGGCGGGGCGCTTGCCTCCCGCTTCAGCCGCGAATACCGCTATACCGGTGCGTCGCTCACTTCGGATATTTCGTGGCTCATCGGTGCCGGTTTTGCGCCGCTCGTCGCGCTCGGCTTTTCGTCCAAATTCGGACTGTTTGCGGTCGGAATCTATCTCATGTCAGGGGCGCTCTGCACGCTGATTGCCCTCTGGTTCAGCCGCACGCTGGACATGCCTTCGGAGTGAGCCGGGCAATTTAACAATCGTCGCAGCCGTCGCGCCGCGGAATCCTGTCGGATTTCGCGGCGTTTTTGTTTTTTTATTGCGCTGAGCCGTTTTTAATCTTGACTTGAGCGTTCATGAAATATTATGTAAGCAATACTGACATAATTCAGTGTGTCTCATTGCCGGAAAGCCGGCCTTCAGGGAACGCGATGCGAACGACGACAACGATTATTTGCGAGAGAGCGGCCATCGCCGCCATGCCGTTTGACGGCCGCAAAACGACCGTTCGCGCCATTAAACGCCGATAAGCAGACATGAAGAGGAGCAGCCAGGTCGCCTGCGGCTCCGCCCGCAGAGCGCCGGCTGACGCGCCGGGTTTCGGGAAAAGAGGGCGATGCCGCGCGAAATGCGCAACGAGAGGAGAGTGCCTTGAGCGTGACGGAGCAAAATTTCGGCCTTTACGATGCGGCTTTTGAAAAAAGCAGCTGTGGCGTCGGTTTCATCACCCGCAAGGACGGCGTGCAGACCCATGATGTGCTGAAGCGCGGCCACGAGGCGCTCTGTGCCGTGCCACATCGCGGCGGCATGTCGGCGGAGGGGGTGGGCGACGGCGCCGGCGTGTCGATGGATCTCTCGCTCTCCTTCTTTCGGGAATTGACCGGTGAAGACGGTTTGAAGGCAGGCCGCTTCGGCGTCGGCAATTTCTTTCTGCCGCAGAACCCGGCTTTCCATGAAGAGGCGGTTGCAATCATCGGCGGCGCGCTGGAGGAGCAGGGATTTTCGGTTCTCCTGGTCCGCGATGTTCCGGTGGATGACGCGGCCATCCGTCCTGCCGCCATTCCTTACCAGCTGCCGATCCGGCAATGGGTTTTTTCGGCTCCGGCGGAATGCGCAACCCTTGCCGAATTCGACTGGCGCATCCACAAGGCGCTCCTTGCCATCGAGGCGCTCGCCTACACCGTACCGAACCTCGCCGGTTTTTATCCGCTGTCGCTCAGCGCCCGCACGCAGGTTCTGAAAGGGCGTCTGAACTCCAACGAGGTCATGCCCTATTTCCGTGACCTCACCGATCCGCGTCATGAAGTGCATACGATGTATTTCCACACGCGCTTCTCCACCAATACCGATCCGCACCCTTCCATGGCGCAGCCCTTCCGCCTGATGGCGCATAATGGCGAGCTCAACACCGACAAGAAGAACCGGCTGTCGGAAGCGGCCGTGGCGCTGGCGAAGAATGCCAGCATCATCCGGCCGAAGGGCCAGTCGGACAGCTGCCGTCTGGACCAGACCTTGCAGGCGCGGGTGATGGAAGACGGCCTGGATCTCGTCACCGCCGTGGTCTCGATGATGCCGCCGGCCTGGGAAAACGACGACACACTGTCGCCGGGCGTGAAGGCGATGCTGGAATATTTCTCGCTCTATGAGGAGAAGAACGACGGCCCGGCCGCACTGATCTTTGGGGACGGCAGCATCATCGGCGCACGTCTCGATCGTCTTGGCCTGCGCCCGCTGCGCACCGTCGAGACGGAAGATTATCTCTGTGTCATGTCGGAGGCCGGGCAGATTGCCTTCCCGGCGGAAAGCGTCATCCGTCGCGGCCGCATCGAGGCGGGCGGCATGCTTTATTACGATCATGCCGAGCATCGCGCCTTCTCGACCGTCGAGGCGCTGGAGTTGCTGGCCTCGCGGCGGGACTATCCGTCCTTGCTGGGTGAGGCGCGCATCATGCTTGAGGATCTGCCGGAAGTGCCGGCGGAAAAACAGGGTTCGCCGCTGCGTTATAATGGTGATCTGGAACGCCACCAGCGTTATGTCGCCTATTCCCACAATCAGGAAAGCTTCAAGTTTCTGATGGACCCGATGCTGGCCTCGGGCGCGGAAAAAATATCGGCCATGGGTTATGGCAACGCCATCAATGCTCTGTCCGATCAGGAAGGCGGGGTCGCGAAATATTTCTCGCAGCGCTTCGCGCAGGTCACCAATCCGCCGCTCGACAGCATTCGCGAGGCCGATGGCATGACGTTGCGTGTGGCCCTCGGCGCCAAGCCGAACAGCGGGGCGAAGAAGGCCCGCCAGATCGTCGTGCGGTCGCCGATCCTGACCCATCTCGACATGCTGCGCATTCGCGAACAGCCCGAAACGCCGGTTCGTCGTTTCGAGATGCTTTATACGCCGGTCTTCGATGCTGCGGATGCCAATGAGGCGGCCCTGCGGCAAGCGATCGACGGCCTCTGCGATGAAGTCGTGGCCTTCGCAGCTGACGAAGGCGGCATTGCCGTCATCACCGACAGGCATGTCTCGGCACGGCGTGCGGCTTTGCCGATGATCATGGTCGTTTCCGCCATCAATCAGCGGCTGATCGAGGAAGGCCTGCGGCTGCGCATTTCCCTGATCGTCGAAAGCGGGCAGTTTTCCTCCTCGCATCACATTGCGGCCGGCCTCGGCTTCGGCGCTTCGGCGATCTATCCGCTCGGCGTGCAGTTCCGCGCTGAAGAAAAATTCGGGGCCGACGCCGACAAGGCCTTCAAGCGTTTTGCCAAGGCGGCTGAAAAGTCGCTGATGAAAACCATGGGCAAGGTGGGCCTGTGCACCGCAGAAAGCTATATAGGTGGCGAGTTCTTCGAGCCGAATTTCCTCGATACCGACGATCCGGTGCTGAAGCGTTATTTCCCGAATGTGAAGACCCCGGTCGGCGGCGTGAACTTCGCCGTTATCGCTCAGGCGGTGGCGGACTGGCACCGCAAGGCGCTGACGGTGAAGGGGGAGAACGACATTCCGCTGCTCGGTCTCTTCAAGGAGCGCGCGGAAGGTGCGGGCCATTCCTATGGCACGACGGCGGTGCGCGGTTTCGTGGACATGACGGAGGAAAAGATCGGTTTCGACAAGGGAACCGAGGATGAAGAGGTGCTGCGCCTCCTGCCGCTCAACCGGCTGGAGGATGCCTTCGGCCTCAATGACACGGCCTATTATCACAACAGTTTTGACCGGCTGACGCCCGAGGCGATCGACGCATTCGAGGTCACGCCCGGCTACCGCTCTTTCGCCCGCATGATGGCGGAAGAGAGAGCGCGCCGCCCTGCCGCCCTGCGTGATGTTCTGGAGTTGCCGGCGGATGTGACCTTCGCAAGCTCGGCAGAAGAGTTCCGCCGCGAAATGGGCCGCTTCTCGAGGCGCGGTAATAACAGCTTCATGGTGCGCGGATTGCTGTGCGAGGATGGCGGCGACGGCGCGTTCCGGCTGCAGCTCACCGGGCCGCATGCGCGCGATCTTGCCCGTCTCGCCGCCCTCGGCCAGTCTCTGCTCGATCGCTTCGGAGCGGATATTCCCGGCCATTGGCTGGAAGGCGGCGCGCTTCTGGTTCAGGCCGGGGGCGAGGCCTCCGCTTACCTCTCGCTTATCCGCACCGCGCCGCAGAGCATTCCGCTCGACACGGTGCAGTCGGCGAGCGAGATCACCAAGACGCTGGCATCGGGCGCAATGAGCCACGGCGCGCTGGTCGCGGCCGCCCATGAGGCGGTGGCCCATGGCACCAATATGGTCGGCGGCATGTCCAATTCGGGAGAGGGCGGCGAGCATATTTCCCGTTACGGCACCATCCGCGCCTCGCGCATCAAACAGTTCGCCTCCGGCCGTTTCGGTGTCTGGGCCGGTTATCTTGCCGATCCGATGCTGGAAGAAATCGAGATCAAGATCGGCCAGGGCGCAAAGCCGGGCGAGGGCGGGCAATTGCCGTCTCCCAAGGTGACGGTCGAAATCGCCGCTGCGCGTGGCGGTACGCCGGGCGTCGAGCTCGTTTCACCGCCGCCGCATCACGATACCTATTCGATTGAGGATCTGGCCCAGCTCATTCACGACGCCAAGGCGGCGCGTGTGCGCGTCATCGTCAAGCTCGTCTCGTCTGAAGGCATCGGCACCATTGCGGTCGGCGTCGCCAAGGCGGGCGCGGATGTCATCAATGTCGCCGGCAATACCGGCGGCACGGGGGCGGCGGCCGTCACCAGCCTGAAATATACCGGCCGCGCGGCGGAAATCGGCATAGCCGAGGTGCATCAGGCGCTTTGCGCCACCGGCCTGCGCGCCAAGGTGCTGCTGCGCTGCTCCGGCGCGCACCAGACGGCGAGCGACGTGGTGAAGTCGGCGTTGCTCGGCGGCGACAGCTTCGAATTCGGCACCACCGCGCTGATGATGCTGAAATGCGTCATGGCCAAGAACTGCAACATCAAGTGCCCGGCCGGCCTCACCACAAACCAGGAAGCCTTTAACGGCGATCCGCGGGCGCTGGCGCAATATCTCATGAACATCGCTCATGAAACACGCGAGATTCTGGCTGCGCTCGGCCTGCCCTCGTTGCGGGAAGCACGCGGTCGTTCCGATCTTCTTCACCTCCTCGATCATCCGGCGAGCGTCGGCCAGCTTGACCTCCGGGCAATGCTTGCCGTGGTCGAAGAGGTGAAGATCGACAATCCTGTCTACATGGAAAAGGATTTCGGCCTGGACGATGCCTTCATCGAACTCGTGCGCTCGGCCCTGGTCGACAGCAAGCGGGAAAGCATCGAGCTTGGCGGCAACCGTTTCCTCAACAATTGCAACAAGAGCGTCGGCGGCCAGCTCGCCGTCGATATCGAGCGCATGCTGAACCATGAGCTTTCCGGCAGGGAGACGGATGCGCTGCCGGCCGTGAAGCGCGACAGCCGCGGCCGCCGGTTCCTGGAGGCGGGATCGGTGCGCATCGATACGTCAGGGTCGGCCGGGCAGTCCTTCGGCGCTTTCTGCAACGACGGCATGGTCATGGTCCATACCGGCACCTGCAATGACGGCGTCGGCAAAAGCGCCTGCGGCGGCACCATCGTCGTGCGCTCCCCCGGAGGCGGTTCGCAAGAGGCAGGCGGCAACGTGCTGGTCGGCAATTTCGCGCTGTTCGGCGCCACCGGCGGCCGTACCTTTGTGGAAGGTCAGGCCGGTGACCGTTTCGCGGTGCGTAATTCCGGTGCGACGGCGGTCGTCGAAGGGGTGGGTGACTTCGCCTGCGAATACATGACCAACGGTGCGGTCTTGAACCTCGGCAGCTTCGGCAAGGGTTTCGGCAACGGCATGAGCGGCGGTTTCGTTTATCAATACGATCCCTATGGCGATCTGCCGAAGAAGGTCAGCCATGATTCGATCCTGCTCGGCTCGATCACGGGTGCGGATGAGCAGGCCGCGATCCACAATCAGGCTGTTCACCAGCTTCTGACCTGGCATGTGGTGGAAACCGGCTCGGCCAAGGCCGCATGGCTCCTCGAAAACTGGGAAAGCGAGCAGCACAATTTCGTCTATGGCATGCCGCGCGCGCTGCTGCTTTATCAGGACAGCGATGAAATTCTGAAGGCCAAGCCCCGCAAGGAGCTGCTGGAGGAACTGGCATCCGCGCTCGCCGCCCACCAGCTACGCAAGTTCAAGCTCGCCTATCGCGACCGCAAGTCCGTTTTGAACGGAACGGTGCCGGGTTATGGCGAGACGGATACGGAAGACATGTATGCGCTCATCAACAACTACACGGTGCTGAGCATGGCGCAGGCCATTGCCCTGCAAAGGGTGCCGATGGCGTCCGGCCCATCCGACCCGGCCATTGAGAAAGCCGTGCGTAATCTTATCCTGACGGAAGATTATGCGCTGATGCAGCGTCTGCTGAAATATGCGCGCGAGGCGCTTTCCGATCATAGCGACGAACAGCTTGCGGTGATGATCGCCGCCAAGCGGCTCGACGACTACAAGCAGGCGCTGGCGCGCCGCAACATCTGGTCGGTGGACAGTCCCGGGACCTATGGCTGGATCATTCAGCAGAATCGGAAAAACATCGAGAAGATCGGTCGGTTGCCGGGCTTTGAGGAGCTTTTTGCGGCCCGCGCCATTCCGGACCTCGCCACCACACCCAGCCAGAACAGGGCAGCATGATGAAGATACCTTACATTCCTGAAGACGCGCCCTTCAACGGCGACCAGCGCGCCTGGCTTGCCGGCTTTCTGGCCGGGCTGCATTCCCGGACTGCGATGGGCATGGAGACATCGGTCGCCACGGCCGCTCCCAAGGCTGCGGCCAGCGTGCTGAATATTCTCTTCGGCACCCAGACCGGCAATGCCGAGGCCTTGGCAATGGATATCGCCGCCGCCGCCCGTGCGCAGGGCATGCAGCCGGTAGTGACGGCGCTGGATGATGTCGCGATGGACAGTCTCGGTTCGATGAAACGGGTCATCGTCGTCACCTCGACCTACGGCGAGGGTGAAATGCCGGACAACGCCCAGCTTTTCTGGGAAGCGCTTGCCGCCGATGGCGCACCGCGCCTGGACGAGATGAATTTCGCCGTGCTTGCGCTTGGCGATACCGGTTATGACGGCTTCTGCCAGGCGGGCAAGCTCATCGATACGCGCTTCGAACAGCTTGGCGGCAAACGCATGAAGACGCGGATCGATTGCGATATCGACTTCGAAGATGCGGCGGCGAGCTGGATCGGCGAAACCCTGCCGCTCGCGCTGGCGATCGGTGGCGGTGATGCGGCGGCTTTGGCCACGACCGTGGGCGCCGAACCGCCGGTGCGGGCAAAACAGGGCTGGAACCGCAAGAATCCCTATTCGGCGCGGGTAAGCGTCAATCGCCGCCTTTCCGGTCCGGGCTCGTCGAAGGAAATCCGCCACTACGAATTCGATCTCAGCGAAAGCGGGCTCGATTACGAGGCGGGCGATGCCCTTGGTGTCGTTCCCCTCAACGATCCGGCACTCGCCGACGCCTTGCTCGCGCACTTTGGAGCGGATGCGGATCGCGACATTGCCGGATTGGACCGGCCGGTTGCCGATGCGCTTCTCGACATGTTCGAGATTTCGACGCCCTCACGCGAACTGGTCGCCGAAATCGGCAAGCGGGCGGGCCATGACGAGCTCAGCCACATCCTTGCCAATGGTGACCGGGAGCAGCTGGCCGCCTTTCTCTGGAGCAGGGATATTCTCGATCTGCTCAATCTCGGCGGAAGACCCGTATTTGATCTCGTCGAATTCGTGAGTTTCCTGAAGCCATTGCAGCATCGCGCCTATTCCATCTCGTCGAGCCCCCTGGTTGCGGAAAACAGCGTGCATCTGACGATCGCCAGCGTGCGTTACCGGGCCGAAGGTCGGGACCGGGGCGGCGTGTGCTCCACATATCTCGCCGACCGGGTGGAGGCAGGCCAGCGTGCCGGAATTTTCGTTTCGCCCAACAAGGCATTCCGCGTGCCGCAGGACAATGACGCGCCGATGATCATGGTCGGGCCGGGCACGGGCATTGCGCCTTTCCGGGCATTTTTGCAGGAACGGCAGGCGCGGGGCGCAAGGGGCAAAAACTGGCTGTTTTTCGGTGACCAGCACCGGCAGTCGGATTTCATCTACGAAAACGAGCTTGGCGAGATGAGCCGTGATGGCGTGCTGAGCCGTCTGGACCTCGCCTTCTCCCGCGATCAGGCGGAGAAGATCTATGTCCAGACCCGCATGCGGCAGAACGGCAAGGCGCTTTACCAATGGCTGGAAGAGGGTGGATATTTCTACGTATGCGGAGATGCGACCCGCATGGCAAAGGATGTCGACGATGCCCTGCACGGCATTGTGATGGAGGAGGCCGGCATATCCGCCGAAGCGGCAAGTGATTATGTGAACCGGCTGAAGCGCGAAAAGCGTTATCTGCGTGACGTCTACTAGATATCTTCTAAAATGGGAGCGCCATCTGTAACCGATTGGCTCAGCAATTGGTGCAGACGGTTTCCGCATCGCGCTGTTTGAAGAAATATTCGCGGCCGATCGTGATCGACTTGGCTCCGGATGAGGAGTCGGTGACGAACATCAGCAATTCATGCGGGATGGAAAGCTCGACATGGATGAGGAAACTTTCCGCCACCAGCAGGCGGGTCGGAACCACAACGGCCGATCCGACTGCGTAAGGTCGCTGGTCTTTCTCATTCCAGGACCAGGCGATTTTCGCCTGTTTCTGCTTGTCGATGGTGATCCCGCTGATCTTGAGCTGCAGGCCTTTTGTGCTGTAGGGCGCAAAAACGGCGGCAGTGACATCCTGCATGCTCTTGAGATAGGTCTTGTCGACGGAGCCGGTTTTCGAGATCAGGTCATTGATCGTCGCGGCGGCGCTGCTTGCCCGCTTATAGGTATTATAGCCGATGGTAAGTTCAAACGATGTGACGTAAAGCGCCAGCAATATCGGGAAGATGATTGCAAATTCCACCGCGCCCACGCCACGGCGATCTTTCACGAAGCGCCTGACGAGCGCCTCAAAACGCAATCTGCCCTTCGCGACGGCGGATATGAGCCCTGTCATTAAGAGCCCCCGCTTGTGGTATATTTCTCATTCATGAATGCGTCGGTCGCGACGATCAGAAAATGCGATGGCATCGATCCGTCGACCGGGCGTATTTTTGTAAGATAAGGCCGGATAATATCGGCGATCACACGCCAGCGATAATAGACACGCAGCATGTTGATCGTTTCCGGCCCGCCCGGTTTGAAGTCGAATTGCGCCGTATCGAGATCGTAATATTCGCCAAAGGCTTTCAGGGGTATCGTGGTTGGAATATCCTTGAAGGCGGTGAAGGAGCGAAGGTCGATATAAAGCTTCTGTTCTTTCTTGATCTCGTCCGTCGCCGAGCAGGTGATCATCACCGAAACTTCGTTGCAGAAGCCCTTGCGAAAATCCTCTTTCGAAATCGAACTGCTGATCTGCCCGGTGCGCAGGCGCCGCGCCATGGTCTCGGTGGCGTTGACGACAACCTGTTCGGCCATCAGGGCGATAAAGGTCTCGATGATGGCGAAGACGACAAGGAAATAGGGGATTGCGAGTATCGCGAATTCGACCGCCGCCGTCCCGTCGCGCGAGACCCCGAATTTTTCCAGCAATGGCTTCAGTCTGGCCAGTCGCATGTGTGTCGATCTTCAGAATATGCGGCGAGCGCAACCGTTGAATTTGTTGCGGACCATAACCAGCCGGTATTTAAATTCAGTTACTCCGATGAATTATACTTTAGCGATTCCCGGAAATGGCACAGCGCATATAAAAAGCCCGGCAATCTGCCGGGCTTTTGTCGAACCTGAAAAAAGCGGGCTTATTCCGCGTCCGCTTTCGACAGAACCTCAAGCGTGGGTGTCGACGTGATATTGTAGCCGCAATCCACATAATGACATTCGCCGGTCACGCCGCGCGACAGGCTGGACAGCAGATAGAGCGCCGATCCGCCGATGTCGTCGATATCCGCCGTACGTCTCAACGGCGCGTTTTTCTGATTCCACGCATAGATCGCCCGTGCATCGGAAATGCCGGCGCCTGCCAGCGTACGGACCGGGCCTGCCGAGATGGCGTTGACGCGGATGTCGCGCGGGCCGTAATCGGCGGCGAGATAACGCACGGACGCCTCAAGCGCCGCCTTGGCGACCCCCATGACGTTGTAGTTCGGAATGACGCGCTGCGAACCATTATAGGTCAGCGTCAGCATCGAGCCGCCATTGGTCATCAGTTCGGCGGCGCGCTTGGCGATTTCCGTGAAGGAGAAACAGGAAATGACCATGGTGCGGCTGAAATTCTCGCGCGTCGTGTCGGCGTAGAGACCTTTCAGCTCGTTCTTGTCGGAAAAGCCGATGGCGTGCACGACAAAATCCAGCGAACCCCATTTTTCACGGATCGTCGCAAAGAGCGCGTCGACTGAGGCGATATCCTCGACATCGCACGGCACGATGAAATCGGAGCCGAGTTCGGCGGCGAGCGGCTTCACGCGTTTGCCGAGCGCCTCTCCCTGATAGGTGAAGGCGAGCTCCGCGCCCTGTGCCGCGAGTGCCTTGGAGATACCCCAAGCGATGGAGTGATTGTTTGCGACGCCCATGATGAGGCCGCGTTTACCCTGCATGATGCCGTTCATGGGCAATTATCCGTTATGACGCTGGAAGACGAGCGTGGCGTTGGTGCCGCCGAAGCCGAAGGAATTGGAAAGGATGGTGTCGATCTTGGCATTGTCGATGCGGCTGCGAACGATCGGAACGCCCGCAAATTCCGGATCGAGCTCGGCAATATGCGCGCTTTCGCCGATGAAGCGTTCCTGCATCATCAACAGGCCGTAGATCGATTCCTGCACGCCGGCCGCCCCCAGCGAATGGCCGGTCAGTGACTTGGTCGACTGGATATGCGGGATCTTGTCGCCGAAAACTTCGCGGATCGCGCCGATTTCCTTGCTGTCGCCAACCGGCGTCGAGGTACCGTGGGTGTTGATGTAGTCGATGTCGCCCTTGACGGTGGCAAGCGCCTGCCGCATGCAGCGGATCGCGCCTTCACCCGATGGCGCCACCATGTCGTAACCGTCGGAGGTCGCACCGTAACCGACGATCTCGGCATAGATTTTGGCGCCGCGCGCCTTCGCATGTTCCAGCTCTTCGAGAACCAGAACGCCGGCACCGCCGGCGATCACGAAACCGTCGCGGTTGACGTCATAGGCGCGCGAGGCAACGCTCGGCGTCTCGTTATATTTGGACGACATGGCGCCCATGGCGTCGAAGAGGTTGGACATCGACCAGTCGAGATCCTCGTGGCCGCCCGCGAACATCACGTCCTGCTTGCCCCACTGGATCATTTCCGCTGCGTTGCCGATACAATGGGCCGAGGTGGAGCAGGCCGAAGAGATGGAGTAGTTGACGCCGTGGATCTTGAACCAGGTGGCGAGCGTGGCCGAGGCGGTGGAAGACATGGCCTTCGGCACGGCGAAGGGGCCGATGCGCTTCGGGCTGGTGTTTTTCAGCGTGATATCGGCAGCTTCGACGATGGTACGGGTGGAAGGGCCGCCCGAACCCATGATGATGCCGGTGCGCTCATTGCCGCTGATGTCGCTTTCTTCGAGGCCGGAATCGGCGATCGCCTGTTTCATCGCGACATGGTTCCACGCGCCGCCCTGCGACAGGAAGCGCATGGCGCGGCGGTCGACCAGATCGGTCGGGTCGAGAGACGGCTTGCCCCAGACCTGGCACTTGAAACCGTGTTCGGCAAAATCCGGCGAAAAGGAAATGCCTGATCTGGCTTCGCGCAGCGATGCGGTGACTTCAGCGGCATCACCGCCGATGGAAGAAACAATACCGAGGCCGGTGACAACAACTCGTCTCATGAAAGGGACCTTTTCTTAAGATTTCGGCTGGACGACCGAAGCCGCCCGGCGTTTGTCAGGACTATTCCGTCTGCCTCAGGCAGCTTTTTCCTTCGACAGCCCTACGCGCAGGTCCGTCGCCTGATAGATGGTTTCTCCGTCCGCCTTCAGCCAGCCATCGGCGGTTCCAAGCACCAGACGGCCGCGCATCACGCGCTTGAAATCGATGCCATACTGAAGAAGCTTGGTGTGCGGGCGGACCATGCCCTTGAATTTGACTTCGCCGGTGGAAAGCGCCATGCCGCGGCCCTCTTCGCCCAACCAGCCGAGGAAAAAGCCGGTCAGCTGCCACATGCCGTCAAGGCCGAGGCAGCCCGGCATGATCGGGTTGCCCTGGAAATGGCAGGGGAAATACCAGTCGTCGGGGCTGACATCGTATTCGGCGCGGATGAAACCCTTGTCGAAGGCGCCGCCGGTCTCGGAAATTTCGGTGATGCGGTGAACCATGAGCATCGGGGGCAATGGGAGCTGGGCATTTCCGGGGCCGAACAATTCGCCGCGACCGCAGGACAGGATCTCCTCGTAATTGTAACTTGATTGCCTCGTTGCCATACCGCTTTCACTTCCCCAGTTACTGGTGTTGATCGACTTCACTAGAGCAAGTTAGGTTTAAAATGAAGCGCTGCAAGGGCAGGGGCCGCTCCGCCCCCATTCTTTGTCTTCGAACCTTCTTTGCAGAAGTCATTACCTCAATATGCCGTCCGCATACAGGAACCATCCGGCTGGAACCAGAGGAAATTTGCAAGAAAGGCCGGTTTGCCGCCATTTGCCGCGCCTGACCGCGCTGAAACTATTGAAAGCATTCGCTGCAAAAGATATATGCTAATGCAATTGGTGAGTTTCATACCTCTGTTTGGAATGGGATTGCATGGCATTTGACGCCACATTGGATATCGGAACGAGGCTGCGGCGCTCGGGGTTGAGACCCACGCGCCAGCGCGTGGCTCTGGGCGATCTTCTCTTTGCAAAGGGCGATCGCCACCTGACGGTGGAGGAACTGCACGACGAGGCGGTCACCGCCGGCGTGCCCGTTTCCCTCGCCACCGTCTACAACACGCTGCACCAGTTCACCGAAGCCGGCCTTATCCGGGTTCTCGCGGTGGAAGGCGCACGCACCTATTTCGACACCAACGTCTCGGATCACCACCACTTCTTCGTGGAAGGCGAGAATGAGGTTCTCGATATTCCCGTCAATAATCTCCAGATCGGCAATCTGCCGGAAGCGCCCGAAGGCATGGAAATCGCCCATGTGGATGTGGTCATCCGCCTTCGCCGCAAGCGCGGCTGAAGCTTCGCTCCGATAGTGGATGTGAAAAAGGCGCCCATAGGCGCCTTTTCTGTTTTCGGCGGTCATTTCCCTGTGTCACTTCATGACATCTTCCGGGCGTCTGCCGGGCTTGGCCTTGTAGGGTGGGAAAGTCCAACCGAAGAGCAGTGCGCCGGATCGCACGCAGAAGGCCGTCAGGAAACCCGCCGCTGATGCGGCATAAAGCGGTGCGCCGAGGAAATAGACGATAATGAAGGTGGAAGAACCCAGAAGCGCGCAGGTGATGTAGATTTCCGGGCGCAGGAGAACGGAAGGTTCCCCCGCAAGAACATCGCGCAACACGCCACCGAAGGTTGCCGTTAAAACACCGGTGACGATGGCCACGGTGGCGGAGCCGCTTGCGGCGAGGCCCTTGGCAGCGCCCATCACGCAATAGGCGGAGAGGCCGAGCGCATCGAGCCAGATCAATACCCGATATCGGGATTCGAAAAGATGTGCGGTAAAGAACAGCAGAACCGCGACCGATACGCAGACGAGAATATAGGTGGGGTTTATCACCCAGAACACCGGCGTTCTCCCCAGTACGAGGTCGCGCACCGTGCCGCCGCCAATGCCGGTCGCAGCCGCGAAAAACAGGAAGCCGATCAGGTCGAGCTGCTTGCGCGAAGCGGCGAGCGCGCCGGTGGCGGCGAAGACGGCGACGCCGGCATAATCGAGAAAACCCAGAAGTGTCATGAAAAGGTTCCCCCCGAAATGCGGGCCGCGGACACGTCAGTGTCGCGCAAGCACTAAACTCTAGGCTGGCCGCCCGGATGATCGCAACATCCATAACCGAAACGGATGCAAAGGAAAATGCCGTGCGAATCGCTCTCGTTGCCGCTCTTCAGGCGCTGGTCCTCTTGATGTTTCCGGCGGCGCTCCTGGCGCAGCAGCAGCTGGTGAGCGATCCCGAGATCTACGAAAAGGATCATTTCCGCAAGGAATGCAAGGTGGCGGCCTTTGGCGATGATTTCGTCACGCGGCTGGATATCAATAATGACGGCCTGATGGATGCCGTCGTCAATCACGGCGTTCTCGATTGCGATGGTGAAAAAGGCCGCAGCTGCGACGATGAGGGTTGCCCCTATAATTTTTATGTCCAGGTGAAGGAGGGCGGTTATCTGATGATCGCCACGGCCCGGATTTACGGTTATGATTTCATCAAGCGTTTCGGCAACATGGTCTTCGTGCTGAAGATGCATCCCCGTTATTGCGAGCGGACGGACAACGAGCCCTGCCTGATGACGGTCAGGGTGCGCGGCACGAAATTCGTCACCATTTCGCGGAAGTAGCGGCGGAAGCTTCTAGGGCGCAATCCGTCGGATTTTGACCTTCTGATTGTACCGCTGGCGAAGCGAGCGCGGAATGACGAGGGTAGCGACGGCGACGGCGAAGACAGCGGCCGCGACGACCCAGAGGGCATCCGAGTGCAGCGTGGCGCCCAGAACGGCGCCGCAGATCGCGCCGCCGACCATGCCGAGCCAGGGCACGATCTGGATGCCCCAGTCGAGGCTCCGTTCGCCGAGAAGAAAACGGCCGATGCCGCGGCCGAAACGGGAAAGGGCGCCGGTCACATAGGTGAGGCCGATCGGCAGACCCTCAATATGCTCAACGGCCGCATTCACCATGCCCATGGCGAAAACCACAAGATAAAATTGCGCGAGACCCGACGCTTCGCCGCGCAGCAGCGCCGCAATAGCCACCAGCGACCCCACCGCCATGAGGACGGCAAAAATGCGTCGGTCGAATTTGTGCGCCACCACGATGCCGCCGGCATTGCCCGCCACGAAGGCTACGATGGCAAAGAGAAGCTTTGCGGCATGGGAATAGATGCCCGATTCCATCGAGACGGCGGCGCGCGTCGTATTGCCGGTCATGAAGGAAACGAAATCGCCGGAAATATAAAGACCCACTGCATCCGTCATCCCGGCAATGAAGGAAATGGCGGCAACCAGCGCAATGCCTGTTCCGGTGCGCCTTGCCCTGATGATATTGCGGCGTCTTTGTCTGGTCATGGACAAGCTCGATACTGAAAAACGACAAGCCTGGCGGCGGTGCCGTGTAGCCTCTGTCTAGAATGCCGCACGGCCCGTTTGCAAGCTTTCGAGAGGCGCTCGGGCGCTCTACTTTGTCTAGACAAATATAGAAACCCTGCCTACCATGCCTCAAATAAAGCGAAAAACAACATCGCATAAAAATAAATCAAAAGGGGTTCAGATCATGAAAAAAACTTGGGTTCTCGCCACCGTTGCAACGCTTGTCTCGTCCGCTGCGGCCTATGCCGAAACATCGGTGACCATCGGCATGTCCGGCTGGACCGGTTTCGCGCCGCTGACGCTCGCCAAGGAAGCCGGAATTTTCGCAAAGAACGGCCTGAAGGTCGACATCAAGAAGATACCGCAGGCCAGCCGGCATCTGGCGCTCGCCTCCGGTGATATCCAGTGCGCCGCCACCACGGTGGAGACATGGATCGCCTGGAACGCCAACGGGGTGAAGTCCACCCAGATTTTCCAGATGGACAAATCCCATGGCGCCGATGGCATTGCGGTGCGCAGTGATGTCGCGAAGGTCACCGATCTCAAGGGCAAGACGATTGCCGCTTCCGCGCCGGGCACCTCCCCCTATTTCTTCCTTGCCTGGATCCTCAAGGAGAACGGCCTGACGCTGAAGGATGTGAAGGTCGTCAATCTTGAGCCGGGACCGGCCGCACAGGCATTCGTGGCCGGTCAGAACGACGCGGCCATGACCTATGAGCCCTATCTGTCCACCGTGCGTGCCGCTCCCGACAAGGGCAAGATCCTCGCCACCACGCTCGAATATCCCGCCGTCATGGATACGTTCGGCTGCTCGCCGGATTTCCTGAAGGCCAATCCGCAGGCGGCGAAAGCCCTGGCGGACAGCTATTTCCAGGCCCTCGACCTCATCAAGGCCGATCCCGAAAAGTCCTACGCGACAATGGGGGCTGATGTGAAGCAGACCGGCGAGGCCTTTGCCGCTTCGGCAAAGTTCCTAGAATGGCAGGACAAGGCCGCCAACCAGAAATTTTTCGAGGGTGAATTCAAGACATTCTCGGAAAAATCGGCGGAGCTTCTGCTGGAAATCGGCGTGATAAAGTCGAAACCCGATCTTTCGACACTCGCGGATACGTCCTTCATCAAATAACAGAAAACGGCGGCCGCATTCCCTGCGGGGAATATTGCAGCCAAACAGAAGTTTGCGCCGATTGCGTGTCATGAAACGCGCACGGCGTTCTGATGGCGCGGCGAAAGTGCCGCGCCGGTTTTCCGGACAGGCGACAGATGCAACCACTTCAACCCATAAAAAACAGCACGAGGATCGCTTTGGGCATCCTGTTCTTCATGCTGTTTTTCTCCGCCTGGGGTCTTGCCACCTTGGGCGGCTTCGTATCGCCGACCTTTCTGGCCGACCCCATCACCATGCTGAAGGACGGCATCTATCTCATCACCGATCAGGGTTTTGCCAATGATATCGGCATGACGATCTGGCGTGTGGTGGGCGGTTTCGTGCTGGCATCTCTCGTCGCCGTGCCGCTCGGCATCGCCATGGGGGCTTACAAGCCGATCGAGGCTCTGCTTGAGCCCTTCGTCTCCTTCGCGCGCTATCTGCCGGCTTCCGCCTTCGTGCCGCTGCTCATTCTCTGGGCCGGCATCGGCGAGATGCAGAAGCTGCTGGTGATCTTCATCGGCGCGGTGTTCCAGATCATCCTGATGGTGGCCGTGGCTGTCGCCGGCACGCGGCGCGATCTGGTGGAGGCTGCCTATACGCTGGGTGCAAAAGACCGCGGTGTGGTGCGGCGTGTGCTCATTCCCGCCAATGCACCCGATATTGCCGAAATCCTCCGCCTCGTCCTTGGCTGGGCCTGGACCTATGTCATTGTTGCGGAACTGATCGGCGCGTCTTCCGGCATCGGCTACATGATCATCAACAGCCAGGCGCTGATGGCGACCGGGCAGATCATCTTCGGCATCATCGTCATCGGCATTATCGGCCTCATTTCGGATTTCGCGTTCAAATCGCTGAACCGGAAGCTTTTCGCCTGGAGGCTTGCCTGATGAACGAACTCGTTATCAAGGGTGTCAGTCGCACCTTTCCGGGCGTGCGCGGCGGCGCGCCGACACTCGCCCTGCAGCCCACCGACCTCGAAATCCCGCGCAACGATTTCGTCACCATTCTCGGCCCGTCAGGATGCGGAAAATCGACCTTGCTGCGCATCATCGCCGGGCTCGACCGTCCGACGACGGGCGAGGTTCTCCTCTCCGGCCGGGTGGTGACGGGGCCGGGGGCGGATCGCGGTATGGTGTTCCAGTCCTACACGCTGTTTCCCTGGCTGACGATCCGGGAAAACGTCGCCTTCGGCCTGCGCGAGCGCGGCGTCGCCGAGAAGGAAAAATGGGAGATCGTCGACAGCTATATCGACAAGGTCGGCCTGCGCGGTTTCGAAAACCATTGGCCCAAACAGCTGTCCGGCGGCATGCAGCAAAGAACCGCCATCGCCCGCGCTTTGGCGAACGGTCCGAAAATCCTGCTGCTCGATGAGCCTTTCGGCGCTCTCGACAACCAGACACGCGGGCTGATGCAGGAATTGCTGCTCGGCATCTGGGAGCGCGAGCAGAAGACCGTCATTTTCGTGACACACGACATCGAGGAGGCGGTTTTCATGGCCTCGCGTGTCGTCACCATGTCCGCAAGGCCGGGCCGCATCAAGTCGATCACGCCGGTCGACCTGCCGCATCCGCGTCACTATACCGTCAAGGCCAGCCCGGAATTTTCCGAATTGCGCGCCCGGCTGACGGAGGACATCCGCAGCGAGGCGATTGCCGCCGCTGCCCATGGATAGTTGATCCAGCGAACCGGGAGGATGGAAATATCGGGATGAGGAGCACAGGCGCCGATCTTCAGGAAAAATCACTGCATGAGCGCATCCGCAACGATGTCGAGCGGCATATCATGTCGGGCGAGTGGCCGCCGGGATATCGCATCCCCTTCGAACATGAGATGACGCGCCAATATGCCTGTTCGCGCATGACGGTGAACAAGGCGTTGGGCGAACTGGTGCAGCGGGGCCTGATTGAAAGACGCCGGCGTCTCGGCACTTTCGTGCGTCAGCCCCATGCGCAATCGGCCGTGCTGGAAATCCACGATATCGAGCGGGAGGTGCAGGCGCTCGGCCTCGCTTACGGATATCGTCTCGACAAGCGGCGTTTGCGCTCCGCGGGCGAAGAGGACGGTGCGGCCATGGCGCTTGCCGCAGACGCTTCGGTCCTGGAACTCACCTGCACGCATTTTGCCGGGGATGTTCCCTTTTGTCTGGAAAAGCGCATTATCAACGTCACTGCCGTTCCGCAGGCGGAACTTGCGGATTTTTCGCAGACCGGGCCGGGAACGTGGCTGTTGAAAATGGTGCCCTGGAGTGCTGCCGAACATCGCATCAGCGCCGTTTCCGCCGACCGCAAAATTGCGGCGGCCCTGGGCATCGCATCCGGTGCCGCCTGTCTGGTCATTGATCGCCGCACCTGGCACGGGATGGATTACATCACCCACGTCCGGGTCATCTATCCCGGCGACCGTCACGCCCTGGTGGCGCAGTTTTCGCCGTCACAGAGCGCGTGAAAACCGGAGATCGGTCAATTTTTTGTAAAGAAGAGTTTACGGGTCGTCTTTTGACAATATAATAGTTGTCAAAAGAACTCAGGTTTATTATCGGAACGTCAAGCTTTCACGACGGTATCCGTTCATGACCCCGGCTTTCAGGAGCCGGCCACTCTACGGATGAGTTCATCGACGGAAATCCGGGATAAAAATTATGTCAGCTGAGACCTCCACTTCTTCCGCACCCTTCAACAGGGCAAACAAAATACGGCATATCTCCCTGGCCACGGCGGTCACCCTGCTGGCAGGGTTGAGCGCCGGTGCGGTTTGGGCTCAGACAGCATCCGAACCCCAGCTTCAACCTGCACCTCAAACGCAAACCGTCCAGCCTGCCCAGCCGCCGGCGGAAGCACCCGTGACGCCGAATGCGCCGGCGATCCAGCCGGCCCAGCCCTCCGCGACCGCATCGGAACAGCCGGCTGCGGTGGCGCCTGCCCAGCCGTCGTCGAACCCGCCTGCGCCCGCGCAGTCGGCAACCGATCCCGCACCGGCACCCGAAGGCGTTGCGCCGCAGCCGGCGCAGACCGAACAGCCGGGGCAAGCGAACCAGACGGCTGTGCCGAACGAGGCTGCAACGCCGGTAGAGCCGGTGAACGCCGAGCCCGCAAGTGCTGAACACCGTGCGGACATCCCGCACAATCTGTCGCCCTGGGGCATGTTCATGGCTGCGGACTGGGTCGTGAAGGGCGTGATGATCGGTCTTGCCTTTGCGTCGCTGGTCACCTGGACGGTCTGGGTGGCGAAATCGATCGAACTTGCCGGTGCCCGGGTACGGGCCGGCTCGACGCTCAAGGTCATTCGCAGGGCAAAAACCCTGACCGAGGCCACCGAAGCCGTCGAGAAGAAGGGCGGACCGGCAGCATTGATGCTGCGCATGGCGACCCACGAAATGCAGCTTTCCGACGCGGTGGTCGAGCACACGGATGGCGGCGGCATCAAGGAGCGTGTCTCCTCGGCGCTGTCGCGCATCGAAACCCATGCCGGTCGCCGCATGTCGCGCGGAACCGGTGTTCTGGCGACCATTGGTTCCACCGCGCCCTTCGTTGGCCTGTTTGGCACCGTCTGGGGGATCATGAACTCCTTTATCAGCATTTCGGAATCGCAGACCACCAATCTTGCCGTCGTTGCGCCCGGTATTGCCGAGGCGCTCCTGGCGACCGCCATCGGTCTCGTCGCCGCCATTCCGGCGGTGGTGATCTACAACGTCTTCGCGCGCTCGATCACCGGATACCGTCACTTGCTGGCGGATGCGGCCGCCGGCGTGGAACGCCTCGTCAGCCGCGACCTCGATTTCCGCCGCATTCCCCCGGGCAGCAGCAAGCCCGCAGTGTCGCTGGTTGGACGGTGACCGGTCATGGCTGGCGGCATTCGCGAAAATAGCGGAGACGATCTCTCCGAAAACCACGAGATTAACGTCACACCCTTCATCGATGTGATGCTGGTTCTGCTCATCATCTTCATGGTGGCCGCACCGCTGGCCACGGTGGATGTGAATGTCGATCTGCCCGCATCCACCGCCAAGCCGGCGGAGCGACCGGAAGAGCCGCTTTATCTGACGGTAAAGGATGATCTTTCGCTCAACCTTGGCAATGATGCGGTCGCTCGTGAAACATTGGCGGCCGCGATCGACCGGCAGACGGGCGGCAAGAAGGATACGCGCATTTTTCTGCGGGCGGACAAGGCTGTCGACTACGGCCACTTCATGGAAATCATGAACCTGCTGAGGGATGCCGGTTATCTCAAGATTGCCCTGGTGGGACTTGAAAACGCGGCTGCCGCATCGCAGCCCGCCGCTTCTGGGCAGCCCGCCGCGCCGACGGCCGAGGGAACGGCGCCATGACAGAAAGCGGCTACCCGCACGCCCGCCATTCCCGTCTGGGGGAAGTGACGCTGTGGTCCGCCGCGGCGCTGCTCATGCTGAGCGTCCATGCCGGTTTTGCCTATTATCTGATGCAGGAGCCCGAGGAGCTGGATGCCGGCGGGCCTCCGCCTGCCGCGATCATGATCGAAATGGCGGCGATACCGGAGGCCGTCCACACCGAAGAGACGACGCAGGCGCAGGATGTCGAAGACGCTGAAGAAGTGAAGAGCGACAGCAGCGAACCGGTGGAGGAGGCTGCCCCGGAAGAGCCGCCGCCGCCCGAACCGGTTGTGGAAACGCCACCGCCGGAACCGGTTCAGCCGCCTGAACCCCCGGTCGAGGAGATTGTCGAACCTCAGGAAATTCCCGAACCGGTGGAGCCGATCGATCCCGTGCAGGAACAGATGATGGCGGAACTCGAAAATGTCGAGGTTCCTCTGCCTGTCATGCGGCCTCCGCCGCCGCCGGTCGAACAGAAGGTGGAAAAGAAAGAGCCGGAAGAGAAAAAGAAGGTCGAGCGCCAGCGTCCAAAACCGCAGCAGGCGTCGGAATTGCGGGAAACGGCGAAGGCCGAGGCTCAGCAGTCCAACCGGACGGCGGCGTCGCGCAGCAATGCCGGTTTCTTCTCGTCATCATCGATGTCAAATGCCGATTGGGGTGCGAAGGTACGCTCCGCGATGCAACGGCGACTGGTCCGTTCGGCTGGAAAATCCGGAATGACGATTACGGTTTCCTTCAAGATCGACAGCGGCGGATCGGTGGGTGGCGCAAGGATCATTTCGTCCACCGGCGACTCGGCGATGGACCAGAAACTCTTGGCCGTCATTCAAAAAGCGTCCGTCTCGCCGCCGCCGCCTGGTGCCAATACGAGTTTCACCCTGCCTATTCTTTTCAAATAGGTGTGAAACTGCCCGACTGCATAAGGGCATCCCGACCCTGGAGAGGATGGGATGCCCGATTTATTTTCTATGTTGATTTGCTGAGGCCGCATGCCGCAAAGTGGGGCCAATTCGTCCCATCGCATAAAAGCCAACAGGAATTACCACAATCATGAAATTTTCGATCGCAGAGGCGGAGGATCTCGTATCCTCTATCTTTGAGCGCAATGGCGTTCTGCCGCAAAACGCCCGTTCGGTGGCAAAGGCGCTTGTCGCCTCCGAAGCCGCGGGTCAGAGCGGTCATGGTTTTCGCCGCATCCCCGTTTATGTCCGCCAGGCGCGGGTCGGAAAGGTCGATGGCAAGGCGCGCCCGGTGTCGACACGCGTGAAGCCCGGTGTCCTGTCGATCGATGCCAATCATGGTTATGCCTATCCGGCGATCGACCGTGCGCTGGAAGAATTGCCGGGCATGGCCCGGCAGCAGGGTATTGCGCTCGCCGCGATCCATCGCTCGCATCATGCCGGCGTCATGGCGCTGACCGTCGAGCGTTTTGCCGAAATGGGTCTCGTCGCGCTCATGTTCGCCAATGCGCCGGCATCCATGGCGCCCTGGGGTGGTAGCAAACCACTCTACGGCACCAATCCGATCGCCTTCGCCACTCCCGTCGGTAACGCCGATCCCCTGGTGATCGATCTGGCGCTCTCCAAGGTCGCGCGTGGAAAGATCATGGCGGCGCGCCAGAAGGGCGAAACCATCCCTGGCGACTGGGCGCTCGACAGAAACGGCCGGCCCACGACTGATCCCGACGAGGCGATAGAGGGAACCATGGTGCCCGCAGGCGAGGCGAAGGGGGCTGCGCTGGCGCTGATGGTGGAGATCATGGCCGCTGCCATTACCGGCGGAAACTTCGCCTTCGAGGCCTCGTCCCTTCTGGATGACAAGGGCGCTCCCCCCTCTCTCGGTCATACGATCATCGCCTTAGACCCCGTTTCGTCCGGCGGCGCGGCCTTTACCGAGCGGCTGGCGCTGATTGCCGGCGAGATAGAAAAGCAGGAAAATGTGCGCCTTCCCGGCCGTCGCAGCCAGGGAATACGCAAACAGGCGCTGGAAAACGGCATCGCGATCGAGAGCGATATTCTTGCCGAGATTCGATCGCTGTGAAGCTGCTGCGTAATAATAATAAAACCCGGCGGATCGAATGGGACCCGCCGGGCAAACCGTCTGTGGCTGCTTTGCATTTGCGTCGATAAAGGCCGGACATCATGTCCGGCCCGCTTTTGGTCCGCCATCCCGCCATCGATATGGAGGGATTTCGACGCATAAAGCCGCTCATCCGGTTTTAAGCTTACGGGAAGGGGACGATTTCGCGTAAGCTTGGATGCAGTCAGGGGACAAGCCGGGCTGGCCCTCTATTTGAAACTGCGGCTGAACGAATTGCCGCAGGTTCATTGCCGATCCGGTTGCGCCAATGGTTGTTCAAGCGTCCTGCTCGATCAGGCCGCGCAGGAGAGCAATGCTGACGGCATTCAGCAAATTGGCTGCACCCAGCCTGTTGCGCACACGTTCCAGCGTATCCTTGACCTCCGCTTCGTCCGTGCCGGTGATCAAGGCGACGTGGGAAGGGTGTTTGCCCCGCGCCACCAGCCCGAGATAATGCCGTTCACGATCCGAAAGGACAATTTCACGCGTCTGGCGATGTTCATGTGGCATTTTTGAAGACATTTTTTCGGCCCCAAAAGAGATCGACCTTCCGGCACGCGATCAGGTGGTCATTTCATTTCCTGAAACCGGCGTGTCAGCTTTCTGTCTGTACGCGAACAGAAACGTTGATTTCGCCAATAGGTTTCATTTGGCATCAGGAATTATGCGATGGAATGCGGCTTCGGCAGCTGGCCGGTCCCACCTTATCGGCGCAATCCCGGGAATTTTCAGAATTGCCGTACCAATATTGCTATAAACCGCAATGGTTCTGTCCAGAACAACATGCGGATTCAAAACCTTGGAACGTTTTTCGTTAAACCTTCGGGATGGCGCCGGCTCTAATAGGCGATATCCCGTACCGATAGAATAACATCTCGCGCCAAGTTTTGCGTTTTATTGTTATGTTTCGGCACATCTATCGATCGGTGCCGACATATTTTTTAATTCTGACGCATCGTTCCGAAATATTGATGCCGTAAATAATGATCAGCCGGAGGAATGATGCGCGTGTTTCCTGCGAATATCCGTGGGCGTTGCTCCGAACCAGCGGGAAACGGAACGTGAAAATGCTACCGGTGTCGAATAACCGAGCCTGTAACTTATATCGGAAACCGGGAGATCGCTTTCCACTAGAAGCTTGAAGCCGGCATTTTTGCGAATGGCGTCCTTTATCTCGTTGAGGTTGGTTCCCAGCTCGGCAAGCCGTCGCTGAAAGCTGCGTTCTGAAAGATTGAAATGAGGGGCGATCTCGCCCAGAGAAAGCTCGGCGTCCGACAGCCGTACCTGCATGTAACGTTTCACCTGGTCGATGAAATGTGTCGCTTCCGCCGATGTTTCCGGCCGCAGCATCCGGCATTGCAAGTTCATCAATTCGAACAGACGCTCATCCGCATTCGGATTGGCTGCATCGAGAAGCGATATGGGAAGGCGCATGGTATGAATCGGCTGGGAAAAGCTGACGCGTTTGGTCATCCGTTCTTTAAATAGCTGAATATTATTCGGTTTGGTCCGCTCCAGACCAATCTCGATCTGGTTGATGCGATCGCCGAGAATATCGCGGAGACGCTGAATGAGAATGGCAAGGGAGAGATCGACATATTGATCGCGTTTGGCGATCACCGGCGCAAAGGACCAAGACAGGGTCACGTGGGCGGCATCCGTGACCATGGTAAAATTGCTGTTATTGGTCGCGTAATAAACATGGTCCTGAAGAAAACGCAGGAACGCCCGTACCGTTGGTGCGCTCATCAGGCCATATCCGAATGCGCCGGATGCGCCGGCGGGAAAGGTGGAGGCGCATTGCAGACCGAAGGTATCGTCGCCGGAAATCAGCGCACAGGTCTCCAGCAGACGGCAGAATCTGTCGAGGCTGATACGCTCCGTCAGGCTGTTGAACGTGGTCGGATCGATATCGAGAGCCTTGCAGATGGGAGCGATATCGATGCTTCGCGACAGGGCGTAATTGCTGACGCCGGCGGCCAGACCGGCCACCACAGTTATCTCGTCGCTGAGCCTCTTTTCGGGCATGCCTCGCCTTGGCGTACCATGTTTGGAAATTGTCGCCTGATGGTAAGCCCTGAGCGCGCGTTTGTCGAGCAGTCCCGTGCCGGCTTCAGGTGCGGGCGGCGCTTTGTTCCAGCACTTGCATGATGGTTTGGCCGGCATCTTCGATAGCGCCGCTATTATCCACGGTCGTTACGTCGAAGTTTCCGGCAACCGCCAGCGAACTGCGTTCCAGCCGCCGCAGAATATCCTCCCGGCTTTCCCGTCCGCGTTGCTCCAACCGTTTCGCCAACACCTCCGGCCGAGCGACGATGTTCACGACCTTGAGACGGGAAAAGGCGGTGCCGAAGTGGGGCAGGGCTGAGCGGGAACCGTTGGCGATGACCACATCCCCCGCATCGAGATGACCATGGACGGCGGCCGGAATGCCATATTTCAGCCCATGCGCCTGCCAGGAGACCGCGAATGCGCCTGCATCTTCCAGCCGGTTGAACTCATTCATCGAAACGGCGTCGTGATTTTCACCACCTGCATCGCCGCTGCGGGTGATGACGCGACGGGTGAAGTGGAAGCCGGGCCGGCCTGCCAATTGCGTTGCCGCAAAATCCATCAGCGTGTCCTTGCCGGCCCCGCTCGGGCCGACAATCACGATCATTGTCCCCGGCGATGGTGCGCGCCGGTTATCCTTCCCGTCGCCGGTCATGCCACGCGCTTGCCCTGGCGCCAGACGGAACGCGCCACCGGTACGCCATCCTCCCGGTGGACCCGGACCAGATCGGCCCGCAATCCCGTCGCGATGCGGCCACGGTCAAGAAGGCCAACCGTCTTGGCCGGTGTGGCGGTGACCATGCGGAGCGCTTCCGGCAGGCTGATCGCTTCCACCTGATCTGCAAGCAGGAAGGGCGCGAAAAGCAGGCTGAACGGGACATAGTCCGAAGAAAGGACATCCAGCACGCCGATCTCGGCGAGATCGCGGGCAGCGATGTTGCCCGAATGGGACTTGCCGCGAACGATGTTGGGGGCGCCCATCAGGACACTCATGCCGGCGCTGTGCGAGGCCTTCGCCGCCTCGACGCTGGTGGGGAATTCCGCCAGTTTCACACCGTGGCCGATCGCTTCACCGACATGTGCTTCCGTCGCATCGTCATGGCTCGCGACGGTGATGCCGCGCTCGGCGCAGCGGGCAGCCAGGTAATCGCGATGCTTGGTGGAATATTCGGCCGATGCGGCCTGCCGCCGCCGTACGAATTCGGCGAAAGCCTCGTCGCTTAGTCCGCGCTTTTTCTGGTAATAGAAGATGTACTGATCCATCGACTGGAACTGGCGCTGACCCGGGGAATGGTCCATCAGCGAAATCAGCCGCACGCGCGGATCGGTCTCGAAGTCTTCGAAATGCTCCAGCACGTCCGCCGAGGCGACTTCACAGCGCAGATGCAGCAGGTGGTCGGCGCGCAGGCGGTTCTGGTCCGCCGCCGCTTCGATGGCATCCGCCATCTCCCGCATTTCGCCCTTCTCGAAGCCGCCATCCTCATCCGAGCCGAGGCGAAGGCAGTCAAACACAGTGGTGATGCCGGAGGCCGCCACCTGCGCATCATGGGCCTGGATCGCGGCGATCTTGTCCCAGATAACGCCGGGACGGGGCGAATAATGCTGCTCCAGATGGTCGGTATGCAGTTCCACCAGGCCCGGGATCAGGAAGTCACCTTCGACATCCTCCCCCGTCTTGGATGCGCCTTCACTGATATCGGCGATCTTGCCGTCGCGGATCAGAACGGAGCCCAGAATAATATCGTCTTCCAGAACGATACGGGCGTTGGAAAGGGCGTGCTCGGTCATGGGGTCGCATCTTTCTTTGGCTGCTGGCCAAGCGGGTGCCAGCTGTGAACGGTGAAGGGGTCGCCGCGCGTTTCTTCTACGAACAAAGCGAGGCCGGAAATGGCGAGGGGCCGGTCGACAAATTCGGCAAACCGCGCCGACAGGACCTCATGCATGGCGGGCTGCTCGCTCTGGTCGATGCGCCCGGTCAGCGTCATGTGAAACCGGAAGTCATCCATGACATGCGGATAACCCCAGAGCGACAGATTCTGCCGTTGGCTTTCCGTCAGGCTTTGTGGCCGCCGGCGGGCAATATCCGTCTCCGACAGGGGCGCGCGAAACCGGTCGAAATGATCGACGATCTCGGCGGCAAAATCCTGCAGCGGTTGGTAAATCCGGTCGGGAACCAGCGCGAAAAAAGGCCCGAGCGCACCCACGACGACGCGCGGAATGTCGAAAGCGGATTGGCTGGTGGCAAAGCCTTCGACGGCCGTCACCAGCTCTGCCTCGCTATATTTTTCGGAAAGCTCGAAAGGAGCCTTCAGGGTTGCGTGGAAACCGTAACGGCGAGGCTCGTCCGTTAGCTCCGCATAATCATCGTGGTCGTCATGCAGGGTACCGGAA
This sequence comes from Agrobacterium sp. NPDC089420, assembly GCF_044900305.1. NCBI lineage: Bacteria > Pseudomonadati > Pseudomonadota > Alphaproteobacteria > Hyphomicrobiales > Rhizobiaceae > Agrobacterium > Agrobacterium sp. NPDC089420. Next base: position 89,463 of record NZ_JBJDMY010000002.1, read on the forward strand.
AACGCGTTGCGGCCGAGCCAGCGCGATGCTGCTTCCGTCAGGGGATGATCTTTAGCCGGAGAAAAATAGATGGCGTAGCGCACGGCAAGCACTCTTCAGTGTCATGGAAAACCAGGGATGAGAAGCTATTTGGCGTGACTCGCCCGCTTCCCGCAAGGTCAGGAGTGCGAGGTAATCGCTTTCCGTGACAGAATGATGATGCCAGCGAAAAAAACCGCCTTTGACATGCGGTTGGGTTTGCGAATCTGCCGGGGGTGCGCGGCAGCATGAAAAGCGATTGGCCAGACGCAGGGACGGCGCCTGCGCCCGCGTGCCCAGGCGGACGGCAGGATGGTGAAAGCGGTGCGGGTTCCGCGTGAAGTCCCGCCCCGGTTCCGTGGCTTAGTGCTGTGTTTTTCCGATCAGGCGCGAACGCAGCGAATTCGAAATATGATCGAACAGGAAAACCACGAAGAGGATGAGCAGCACCATATAGGCGACCTTGTCCCAGTCGGCATTGGTGCCCATGGCTTCCAGCAGTTTCAGGCCGATGCCGCCCGCACCCACCGCGCCGATGATCGTGGCGGAGCGGGTATTGCTTTCCCAGAAATAAAGCGACTGGGAAATGAAGACCGGCAGCACTTGCGGCAGCACGCCGAAGCGGTTGACGGCAATCGGGGAAGCGCCGACCGATTTGACGCCCTCGCGCTGCTTGTCGTCGACATTCTCCAGCGCCTCGGCATAGACCTTGCCGAGCGCCCCGGTATCGGTGAAGAAGATCGCGGCAATGCCGGGGATCGGTCCCGGGCCGAAACTGCGGGTGAAGAACAGCGCCCAGATCAACATGTCGATCGAGCGCAGGAAGTCGAATAGACGCTTCATGCCCCAGTTGGCGGCCTTGTTGGCAGTGATGTTGCGTGCAGCGATGAAGGCGAGCGGCAGGGCGACGAGCGTGCCGAACAACGTACCGACAAAGGCCATGACCAGCGTCTGCATCAGCTTTGAGAGAATATCGGCATGTTGCCAGACGCTGTTGTCGAGAAAATCGTCGGCCATATGGCTGATATTGGAACGCTCCGGATCGAGCCTCTCTCCCCAGAGCGCGAGAGCGGCCAGTTCGCCATAACCCTTGCCCCAGAATTCCGACTTGGTGTCGAACAGGAAATTCGCCCATCCGAGGAAGCGGCGCTGCACATAGACCTGGCTGGTGCGGATTTCCGCCTGACCGGCAAAACCGTAATGCACGAGAACCTTGTTGCCGTCCTGGCGGATTTCCTGCGGAACATCGTCGGGCGCCCTGGCCTGTTCGCCATTGATGATGACCGGATAGTTCCTGCCGTCGACATAGACATCAACCCGGGTCGGCGTCACGTCGAGGCGGTTTTCCATGCCCGCATACACAACGCTATATCCGCCGTCCGGCAGAGGCTGCAGCCAGTCGATCCTTGCGTCGGCGGGATATTGTCCGCGGCTCGACCATTGCGGCTCGACCTTGCCATCCTCGAAGCGCAGGCGCGGCTGGGCGCGCCAGGAATACCAGTCCTGAATATAGCTCGACGCACGGTCCCACCGGCCCTGCATGAATGCCGGTCCGACATTAAAGAAGAAAAAGCAGCCGATGAGATAGACGACGACGGCAACAATGCCGGTCAGCAGGCCGTATCGCTGCATGAAACCGCGATTGAAAATTGCCGGATGCGCGGCCGTCAGCCTCTCGCGTTCGGCGGTATTGAGAATGAAGCTGGACGACATCAGGCCGCTCCCCGTCCGAATTCGAAGGATTGATGGCCGATCAGCCTGCGGCGCAGCCAGCCGGAAAACTGGTCGACGGCGATGATGGTGATCAGCAGCAGGATGATGATGGCATAGGTCTTCGACGCGTGGTCATTGCCGATCGATAGCCGGAAGACCTCGCCGATGCCGCCGCCGCCGACGGCGCCGATGATGGTGGAGGCGCGCACGTTGATTTCGGCGCGTAGCAGCGCATAGGACACGAAATTGGGCAGAACCTGCGGCACGATGGCGAAACGCACCCGCTCCAGCCAGTTGGCGCCGGCGGCGCGCAGGCCTTCATCCGGCTTCATGTCGGCATTTTCCACCACTTCGAAGAACAGCTTGCCGAGAGCGCCGATCGTATGGACCGAAATCGCGATGATCGCCGCGATGGGACCGATCGACAGGATGGCGGTCAGCAGCCCGGCGATCACGATTTCTGGAAAGGCGCGCAGCACTTCCATCACCCGGCGTACCACCCAGCGCACGAGGCCGGCGCCGACAAGGTTGGTGGAGGCGAAGAAGCAGAGCACAAAGGCGAAGCTGGTGCCGATGATCGTCGAGACCAGGGCAATATTGAGCGTGATGATCAACTGGTAGATGAAGTGCGGGATGTAGAAGCCGTCGGTGATGTAGACGCGATCCGCGACATAGTTATATTTCAGCGAGCCGTCGGCATAGGGTGACGGCAGGTCGAACATCGCCCGGAAGATTTCCAGCGGACTGTCCGGCACGAAGGTCTTCATGAAATCGAAGAAATAGGGCAGGCGCTCGAAGAATTTGCCTGAATTGGCCGCATTGGCGAAATTCAGGGAGGCGGCGAGGATGACGAGAAAGATCACGAGCGAAATGACGGTGTAGACCCGCCGTGTCGCAAGCTGCTGTCGATAGTGGCGCATGACCGTTTGGGACGATGCGCTCAATCCCTCGGGCGAGAGGGTTCCATGGTGCAGTGTGGTCGCCATGCCGCTTTTCCTTTATTGGCAAAAGCGGCGGCGCCGCAAGGCACCGCCGCTTCCGGATATGATCTGAGGATCAGCCGCCGATAACGGACTTACGGGCGTCGATGATCGTCTGGTAGAAGGACGGATCGACCTTGATGTAAGCGGTGTTCTTGCCCTGGGTGAAGCCCTGGAAGCAGGCGAGGTCCTTCTTCGGCAGTTCCATGAAGAAGTTTTCGACCTTCTGCTTCATCGCGTCGCCGAGCTTGTTGGTGACCATCAGCGGGCCGTTCGGGATCAGCGGCGACTTCCAGACTTCGACGATATCGTCCATGTCGAGGTTGCCCTTCTTGACCATCTGGTAGAGGTTGCCGGCGGTATAGCCTTCTTCCCACTTGCCGACGCCCGAACCGAAGGTGGTGCCAACGTCGAACTTCTTGTCGAGAACGGCGAGAACGAGGTTCTCATGGCCGCCGCCGAAGCCGGTTTCGGAGAAGTATTCCTTCACCGGAACGCCGGTTTCCTTCGGGATAGCCACGTTCGGAACGAGGAAGCCGGAGGTGGAGTCAGGGTCGGCGAAGCCGATCTTCTTGCCCTTGGCGTCAGCCAGCGTCTTGATGCCGCTGTCCTTGCGGGCAACCATGATCGTGTAATAACCGGTCGAACCGTCAGCGCCGGCCGTGGTCAGGATCGGGTCAACGGCCTTCGGGTCGGCCAGAGCGATCTTGGCGTAGGAGGATGCGCCCATGGAAGCGATGTCGATGGTGCCGCCGAGCAGGCCCTGGATGACGCCGTTATAGTCCGGCGACGGGAAAACCTGAACTTCGGAAACGCCGGTTGCAGCCTTAAGGCCATCGGCAACGCACTTGGTGTTGCGGATCTGGTCGGCTTCGTTTTCAGAACCGTCGAGACCGATGCGCAGAACCTTGACGTCCTGAGCCAGGGCGGAACCGGCCAGAACGCCAAGGGCGACTGCCGAAAGAAGGATTTTCTTCAACATGGACTTTCTCCTGTTTCCCGGCGAGCCGGAGTTTGTTGTGAAGTGTCGGCCCTTGACGCGGGCGCCAACGATGCTGAGCGGTTCCTCAGAGCCCGGCGAGAGCGAGCGGTTCGGGACCGGCAGATGACTGCACCGGACGCGCGGGGAGCTGCGCGCCGGCAATATTGATGCTGGTCGAGGTCATGGTCTCGTCGATGCCGGAGCCCTGCGAATCGGTTCCGTAAATCTCGGTAACGGCAGCAGCCGTCAGTTCGGCGGGCGTTCCATCAAAGACAACGCGGCCCTGCGACATGCCGATGATGCGCTCGCAATAATTGCGCGCCGTATCCAGCGTGTGCAGGTTGGTGATGACGGTGATGCCTTCGCGCTCATTGATGTCGCGCAGCGCATCCATCACGATCTTGGCATTGAGGGGATCGAGCGAGGCAATCGGCTCGTCGGCCAGAACCATCTTGGGAGACTGCATCAGGGCGCGGGCAATGGCGACGCGCTGCTGCTGGCCGCCGGAAAGCGTGCCTGCCGCCTGCATGGCCACATGCTCGATGCCGAGCCGCTCCAGCGCGGCGATCGCCATCAGACGCTCTTCATCAGTGAAGATGTTGAACAGGCTGAGAACCGTCGAACGGTGGTTCAGACGGCCGAGCATGACATTGGTGAGCACGTCGAGGCGCGGCACCAGATTGAACTGCTGGAAGATCATGGCGCAATCGCGCTGCCAGTTGCGCAGTGCCGTACCCCTCAGCGACGAGACTTCCGTGTCGTTGAAATGAATGGAACCCGAGGACGGATCGACAAGGCGATTGATCATGCGCAGCAGCGTCGATTTTCCCGCACCGGAGCGCCCGATCACGCCGACCATCTGGCCCTGCGGAATTTCGACATTCACGGCATCGACCGCAGTGTGGTTGCCGAAACGGCGCGTGACTTGCTTCAGGTGAAAGCTCATTTCCCCGTCCAATCTTCTTTTGACGGGGTTCGGCGTAACAGCGGTGCGTGAAGTGTGGATGTCAATTTGATGAAGAAAATATTACAACATTCGCAAATATGCCGCGCCGACATTTGCCGACAAATCTTTCGCCCGGCGGGTCGCGGACTGGAAATTCCATCCGGCATTTCATGATGCGACTGACAGAAAATCCCGGGACACGGCCCGAGATCTGCATTTTGCGCGAAGGTGGATTTCAGCCGCCATATTTCGTCACGAAATCCTCGGCGGCGAGCGCGCGGAAATCGTCCAGCGCGCCGCGCAGCGTCGCATGGTCCCAATCCCACCATTTCAGATTGTCCATGCGCCGGCCGAGCTCTCCGGAGAAACGGTCGCGGATCAGCCGGGCGGGCACCCCGCCGACAACGGTATAGGGTGCGACATCTCTCGAAACGACCGCACCGGCCCCGATCACGGCGCCGTTTCCGACCGTCACACCCGGCAGGATGGTCGCGCCATGGCCGATCCAGACATCGTGGCCGATCACCACCCTTTTGGCGCGGCGGGCAGCGAAGAAGTCCTTTTCGTCCTCCGCATCGTCCCAGTAGTTGCGGGCGCGATAGGTGAAATGGTGCAAGGTCGCCCGCTGCATGGGATGATTGGTGGCGTTGATGCGGACGGAAGCGGCGATATTGACGAATTTGCCGATGGTGGCGCACCAGATCGCACCATCCTGCATGACATAGGAGTAATCGCCCATCTCGACCTCCTCGATACGGCAGCGCTCCGAAATTTCGGTGTAGCGGCCGATCGAGGAATTGGTGACACGGGCACTTTCGTGGATGACGGGTTCGAGACCGACCTTGACGCTCATGCCGCTGCCTTCCGGGGAGAGAATTGCGAAACATCGAGAATGCGGTCGGCCACGGCCTCCCGCACTTCCTCGTCATGGAAAATGCCGAGCAGCGCCGTCCCCTTGTCTTTTTTCTCCTTGATCATGTCGACGACCACGCGCCTGTTGGTCGCGTCGAGCGAGGCGGTCGGCTCGTCGAGAAGCAGGATCGCGTGATCGGTGATGAAGCCGCGGGCAATGTTGACGCGCTGTTGTTCGCCGCCCGAAAAGGTCGCCGGCGGCAAGGACCACAATTCGCGTGGCAGGTTGAGTTTGGACAGCAGCGCGGCGGCCTGCTCGCGCGCCTCTTCCGCGGCAACCCTGCGCGCCAGAAGCGGTTCAGCCACGACATCGATCGCCGCAACGCGCGGCACCGTGCGCAGGAACTGGCTGACATAACCGATGGTGTGATGGCGGATATCGAGGATCGTGCGCGGCGAGGCGTTGCCGATATCGATGACCTCACCCTTATGTCGGATGAGGATCTGCCCGCTGTCGATGGCGTAGTTGCCATAGAGCATTTTCAGGATCGAGCTTTTGCCGATGCCCGACGGACCGCCAAGCACGACGCATTCGCCGCCCGAAACGGAGAAGTTGACGTCGCGGACGACCGGCAGTTCGATGCCGTCGCGAAGATGCATGGTGAAGCTTTTGAAGACTTCCGAAACGATAAGGGGCGTCGGCATGGCGTCAGACCTGCAAGATGGAGGAAACAAGCAATTGCGTGTAGGGCTCGCGCGGATCGTCCAGCACCCGGTCCGTCAGTCCGTGCTCGATGACGTCGCCGCCCTTCATCACCATCATGCGGTGGGACAGCAGGCGCGCCACGGCGAGGTCATGGGTGACGACGACGACGGCAAGGCCGAGGTCGTTGACGAGGCCGCGGACCAGATCGAGCAGCCGCGCCTGGACCGAGACATCGAGGCCGCCCGTCGGCTCGTCCATGAAGACGAGGCGCGGCGAGGTGACGAGGTTGCGGGCGATCTGCAGGCGCTGGCGCATGCCGCCGGAAAAGGCGCGCGGCTGGTCGTCGATACGGTCGGTGCCGATTTCCACCCGCTCCAGCCATTCGCTGGCCGATTGCCGGATGTTGCCGTAATGCCGGTTGCCGACGGCCATCAGACGCTCGCCGACATTGGCGCCGGCAGACACCGCCATGCGCAGCCCGTCCGCCGGGTTCTGATGCACGAAACCCCAGTCGGTGCGCATCAGGAAACGCCGTTCGGCCTCGCCCATGTGATAGAGATCACGCACCGAGCCGTCGCGCATGCGATATTCCACACTGCCGGCCGTCGGCATCAGCCGGGTGGAAATGCAGTTGAGCAGCGTGGTCTTGCCGGAGCCGGATTCGCCGACAATGGCCAGCACTTCGCCCGGATAAAGCTCGAAGGAGACGTTGCGGCAACCGGCGCGCTCGCCGTAATATTTGGAAACGTCCCGGACTTTGAGAAGCGGTGCGTCGCTCATTCTGCGGCCTCCTTCACATCCGCCAGCATATGGCCCTTGTGGCCATGGGCGCGGCGGTCCTCGCAATGGTCGGTATCGGAGCAGACGAACATGCGTCCGCCCTTGTCGTCCAGCACCACCTCGTCCAGATAGACATTCTCCGCGCCGCACAGCGCGCAGGGCTTGTCGAAGCGCTGGATTTCGAAAGGATGATCCTCGAAATCGAGGCTTACGACGTCGGTATAGGGCGGCACGGCATAGATGCGTTTTTCACGCCCGGCGCCGAACAGCTGCAGGGCATCCGACATGTGCATTTTCGGATTGTCGAATTTCGGTGTCGGCGATGGATCCATCACGTAGCGCCCGGCAACCTTCACCGGATAGGCATAGGTGGTGGAGATGCGGCCGTTGCGGGCGATGTCCTCATAGAGCTTGACGTGCATCAGGCCATATTCCTCCAGCGCATGCATGACACGGGTCTCGGTTTCGCGCGGCTCGAGGAAGCGCAGGGGTTCGGGGATGGGAACCTGATAAACGAGCACCTGGCCCGAATGCAGCTCCTCTTCCGGAATGCGGTGCCGCGTCTGGATGATCGTCGCATCCTTCGTGCGGGTGGTGACGGCCACATCTGCCACCTTCTGGAAAAAGGCGCGGATGGAAACCGCGTTGGTCGTGTCGTCGGCGCCCTGGTCGATGACCTTCAGCACATCGTCGGGGCCGAGGATGGAGGCGGTCAGCTGTACGCCGCCGGTGCCCCAGCCGTAGGGCATGGGCATTTCACGGGAAGCGAAGGGAACCTGATAGCCGGGAATGGCGATGGCCTTGAGGATCGCCCGGCGGATCATCCGCTTGGTCTGTTCGTCCAGATAGGCGAAGTTATAGGCCGCCAGCCCGTCTTCGAATGAAACTTCTTTAAGCATTGCGCGTTAGCCTTGTGAAAAAAGGAGTACAAGCTCATGGAGATTGGAATTCTTGCAGCCGTGTTCTTTGCTGTCTTTGCAGCATCGACCGTCTTTTGCGCCTACTGGTTCGGCGAGCAGCACGGCCGCTGAGCTATTCGGCCGCATCGCCCATCCACTCCGCGCCATTGGCGTTGATCGCCTCGAAATCGGCGCGCATTTTCCGGACCAGACCGAGTTCGGCCTGAAAGTCCACATAATGCGGCAGTTTCAGATGTTCGACGAAGCCTGTGGCCTGCACATTGTCCGCATGCGAGATGACGAATTCCTCGTCCTGCGCCGGGGCGACGACATCCTCGCCGAATTCGCTGGCGCGTAGCGCCCGGTCGACCAGCGACATGGCCATCGCCTTGCGTTCGCTCTGACCGAAAACCAGACCGTAACCGCGGGTGAACTGCGGCGGCGCCTTGGCCGAACCCTTGAACTGGTTGACCATCTGGCATTCGGTGACCTTGATATCGCCGAGCGAGACGGAAAAACCAAGTTCCGGCACGTCCAGCTCTACCTCCACCTCGCCAATACGGATTTCGCCGACAAACGGATGCGTGCGGCCATAACCGCGCTGCGTCGAATAGGCGAGCGCGAGAAGGAAACCCTCGTCGCCGCGCGCCAGCGATTGCAGGCGCAGGTCGCGCGGCATCGGAAATTCCATCGGCTCGCGCGTCAGATCGCCGGCAATATGATCGTCCGGCATGTCGCCGTCGCTTTCGATCAGCCCTTCTTCGGCGAGAATGTCGGAAACACGCATGATATGATCCGGCTCGCCCTCACGCTGGGCGGCTATCTCGACAGCCTCGTCTTCGAGCAGCGAGGGGTCGAGCAGACGGTGGGTATAATCGAATGTCGGTCCCAGCAATTGTCCGCCCGGCAGATCCTTGTAGGTTGCCGAGACGCGCCGCTGCACCGTCATTTCTGCTGTATTGACCGGCGGCGAATAGCCGAACCGCGGCAGCGTGGTACGATAGGCGCGCAGCAGGAAGATGGCTTCGATCATGTCGCCGCGCGCCTGCTTGACGGCAAGGGCGGCAAGCGACTGATCGTATAGCGAGGCCTCCGCCATCACCCGGTCGACGGCGAGCGAAAGCTGCGAAACGATCTGCGCCACGGACATAGCGGGCAAGTCGCGGTCTCCCCGCCGCTGGTCGGCCAGCAGCCGGTGGGCGTTGGCAATGGCGGTCTCCCCGCCTTTGACAGCAACATACATCTTATGCCTCCACGGATTTCATGCGCGTCGTGCGCGGCAGGCAGACGAATTTATCGCCAGCCGTGAGAATGACGTCGACACCGCGCGGGAAAATGGCGTTGTTTTCCGCCCACAGCGTCGGGAATATATCCGGCAGACCGGTGGGGCTGATGATGTTGACATGGCGGATGCCGGGGCCGGACAGCAGCAATTCCCGCCCGCCATCGAGATCGGGCAGTTCGATGATGACCGTGGTGGAGCGGTCGGGATATTCCTGGCTGCCCTGGGCGAAGAGGCCGAAGGAAGCAATGGCGCTTCCCGCCTCGATAACGGCGAAATGTGCAGCGCTTTTTTCTTCCGTCGCAATTGCCCCGGTGTGAAATCCGACCCATCCCGGCACCGCCGTTTTGCGCAGCGCGCCGCTCAGCCAGACCGGCGTGTCATGGTCGCAGAGCGCCAGCAGGACCGCGCCAGTGGCCGGGGCAAGCGGCAGCGGCGGGGCGACCGCCGTGTCGATCGTCTGCGGCGTGCCCGGACGCGCCATGCCGTCCATCAGTTTCTTGAAAATACGCTGGGAATCGAAGACGGCGCTGGAAAAGCCGCCCGTCAGTGCTTCGGCCTTGACACCCATCAATCTTCTCCTCGAACCATGGTGAAGAAATCGACCCGCGTGGCGGCGGTTTCTCTTGTTTTCCGTTCCTTCTCTTCGCTCAGTCTTTTTTCGACGGGTGAAAGAAGCGCGGTCTCGATGAAGTCACGGGTCTGGCTCTCCTGCCAGAGCGCATCGAACACGGCGGCGTACCAGGCCTTCTTGCGGCCGGTGCCGAGAACATGGGCGTGGCCGACCGTTCCCGAAGCAAGCTTGACTGTCGCGCGGGTGACAGTCGTTTCACCCAGATTGAAGGGGGCACCGCCGCCGCCGATACGGCCCTTGACCATTACGAGGCCGGTTTCCGGCCCGCGCACGTTTTCCGTCTGCGGGCTGGCATCCTGCCGGTTCCAGACGGTTTCCAGTTCCTGAACGGTCGCGCGGGCAAGAAGCGCCGCCACCCGTTTCCTTTCGCCATGTATGTTCGCAGCTTCGTTATTCATCGCTTGACCTCAAATGTCTATTGATATAGACAACTATACAATATAGGCTACAATTAACGTCGATGAATGACAAGCGTGTGACATGAGCCCTGCGGCAGCGATGAAAAGAAAGAACGGCGTGGCGCTCTGGCGGCAGATCGCCGACCGGATCAGGGGCGAGATCGCGGCGGGCGATCACGATCAGGCCGGCATGTTGCCGCCAGAAATGACGCTGGCCGAAAAATTCGGCGTCAACCGCCACACGGTCAGAAGCGCCATTGCCGCGCTGGCAAGCGAAGGCATTCTCGAGCCGATGCAGGGGCGCGGCACGATGATTGCCCGCAAGGAACGGCTGAGCTTTCCGATTTCGCGACGCACGCGATTTACGGCAGGCATCGGCGATCAGGTGAAGGAGATGGAAGCGCTGCTTCTTTCCCACACGACCGAGCCGGCAAATGCCGATCTGGCCGCGCGGCTGCAATTGCCGGCCGGCACGCCGCTCGTGCGCCTGGAAACGCTGCGCAAGGCCGACAGCCGGCCGGTATCCCGCTCCACCACATGGTTTCCGGCTGATCGTTTCGCCGGTATGGGAGAGGCCTATCAGCAAAGCGGCTCGATCACGGCTGCTTTCAAATCGCTCGGCGTTGCGGATTACGTGCGCATTTCCACCGTCATTTCCGCCAGCCATGCGGATACGCAGGATCTGGCCGATCTCGAATTATCGCCGGGCGCGATCCTGCTCGTCACCCAGGCTTTGAACGCCGATATGGAGGGCGTGCCGGTACAATATGCCATCAGCCGCTTCTCGGCAGATACCGTCGAATTCACGGTCGAAAATTAGGGGAGACTTACTCCGTCTGCGAAAGCCCGAGCACGTCCAGCATGGAATAGAATCCCGGCTTTTTGTCGAAGGCCCAAAGGGCCGCGACGATCGCGCCGCGCGCGAAGATGGAGCGGTCGCCGGCATAATGGGAAAGCTCGACGCGCTCGCCTTCGCCGGCGAAAATCACCGAATGTTCGCCGATCACCGAACCGCCGCGCAGCGTGGCAAAACCGATGGTACCGGTCTCACGCGCCCCCGTATGCCCGTCGCGTACACGCACCGAAGAGGCGGTGAGATCGACCTTGCGGCCGGCGGCCACCGCTTCACCGAGCAAAAGCGCGGTCCCGGAAGGCGCATCCACCTTGTGCTTGTGGTGCATTTCCAGGATTTCGATGTCCCAGTTCTGCGCATCCAGCGCCTGCGCCGCCTGCTGCGTCAGAACGCTGAGCAGGTTGACGCCGAGGCTCATATTGCCCGATTTGACGATGCGCGCATGGCGCGACGCCGCCTTGAATTTTTCCTCGTCTTCCATTGAGCAGCCCGTGGTGCCGATGACGTGCACGATGCGCGCCTGTGCGGCGAGGCCGGCAAAGGTGACGCTGGTTGCCGGCGAGGTGAAGTCGATCACCCCTTCCGCATGCAGAAATGCCTGAAGCGGATCGCTGGTGATTTCGATGCCGATCGGACCGAGACCGGCGATTTCACCGGCATCGCGGCCGATAAAGGCCGAGCCCTCGCGCGCGACGGCGGCATGCAGCTGGACGCCCGGCGTCTGGTGAATGAGGCGGATCAGCGCCTGTCCCATGCGGCCTGCCGCGCCGACCACCACCAGTTTCATGCCGCTGCTGCCCATGTTTTTACTCACTTTTCATGTCGGGCGGATCGAAACCCGCCGGTATCGGACGTTTGATGTTTACGGCAGCGACGTTAAAGACCGTCCGCCCGCTTCGCAAGCATCAGATACGACGCGCGTGAGCGATCAGGCCCTCCAGCGCCGCCCGTCCAGCGACAGGCCGAAATCGGCTGGCGTTCTCGAATAGGTGGCGAGGCCGGAAAGGGCCGCCTGCGGATGGGTGACCACAAAGGTCGGAATGGTCCGCATCAGGGCGCTGTGCGGCGCCTTGTCCTCGAAGGCGGCCCGGAATTCCGGACTCTTCAGCGCCGGAATGATCTTCTGCGAAATGCCGCCGGCGAGATAGACGCCGCCCTTGGCCATGAAGATCAGCGCAAGATCGCCCGCCACCCGGCCAAGATAGGTGCTGAACAGTGACAGCGTTTCCTTGGCCTGGGCATTCTGTCCCGAAAGTCCCTGCGAGGTAATGTCGGCAGGATCGGAAAAGACGGGTTCGATGCCATCGGCGATACAGACGGCGCGGTAAAGATTGACCAGCCCGCGCCCGCACAGAATCTGCTCGCCGGCGACACGGCCCTCGATGGTTTCGATATGCGGAAAAACCGCGTAATCCCGTGCGCTTCTCGGACCGATGTCGATATGGCCGCCTTCGCCGGGCACCGGAAACCACATATGGCGGGCGTAAACCAGCCCGGCGACGCCAAGCCCCGTGCCCGGTCCGAGAACCACGCGTGACGCCAGCATGTCTTTTTTGCCGGAACCGATAAGGTCCCGGTTGTCGTCGTCAAGTGCCGCAATCGCCAGGGCCTGTGCCTCGAAGTCGTTGATGACGATGACGTCCTTCAGACCGAGATTGACGAGCATCTCTTTCGGCTTGACCACCCAATGGCAATTGGTGAGCGGTATCTCGTCGCCTTCGATAGGGCCGGCAATCGCAAGAATGGTCGAGACCGGCTGCAGCGAGGTCTTGTCCAGAACGGCCTGCTGGATGGCGTCGTCGATCGTCGGATATTCCGCCGTCTTCACCGTGGTGAGGTGCACGGGTTCCGCAAAGGAATCGATCAGAATGGAAAAGCGGGCATTTGTGCCGCCGATGTCGCCAAGAAGGATCGGAAAGGACAGGTATTCGGTGTCGGACGTCTTCGGCATTGCCTGTTCCATGTTGGGGAGAGTCAGTCGGCGAGGTGGAAGTCGATGAGGTTTTCGGCGGTGGCGCGGTTAAGCGCCATGGGAATGTCATAGACCGTGGCGAGCCGTGTCAGCGCCTTCACGTCAACATCATGCGGCATGGCCGTCAGCGGATCGGTGAAGAAGATCAGCATGTCCACTTCGCCGGTGGCGATCATCGCGCCGATCTGCTGGTCGCCGCCAAGCGGCCCGCTTTTGAGACGGATGACGTCAAGCCCCGGGCAGGCTTCCTGCACGCGCCCGCCGGTGGTGCCGGTCGCGACGATCCTGAAGCCGGCAAGCGCCTTTTGATGGTGACGGGCAAAATCCGCCATATCGTCCTTTTTCTCGTCGTGGGCGATGAGCGCGATACAGCGTTGTCCTTCCATGGTTCCAGCACGTCCCCGTAAAGAATTAAATCGATTTGAGGCCTTCTATAACAGCTTGCCGCCATTTGAAAAGGGAAGCTGTTGAATGCCCCATTTCTGTTTCAGTTCAATGTCGGACGCTGGACCGGAAGCGGAATATCCGATGGCGGCTGAATGGCAGGCGCATTCTGGATGACCTGTTCCACACTCCGCTGCCGAACGGCCTGGGCAGGGGCAGGCGAATAGGCCTGGGCGGCAATGCCTTCAGGATTGGCGGACGGAGCGGCCGCCACGGCGGCGCAGGCGGCGGGCAGGTCGGAGACCATGATCGGGCGCGGTTTCACCGGTTTGGCATTAGGGTCTTTTTTCGGCGGCGCCCATGGTTCCTTGGTGAACCACCAGGCGAGCGACTTGTCGCAGCCGTCGCCCTTGCCCACGGCCGCCTGCGGTTTACAGTTGGGTGCGCCGGGCGGGCATTCGAGACGGATGTGGAAATGTTCGTCATGACCGTAGATCGGCCGGATCTTGCCCATGAAGGTGCGGTCGCCGGTCCATGTCTGGCAGAGCTTCTGCTTGATGGCCGGATTGACGAAGACGCGCTCCACCTGCGGATAGCTTGCCGCCATCATCACCAGCCGGGCATTGAGCGGCGACCATTTGCGGTCATCGACCGTCAGGAACTTGCTCTTGTCGAGCATCGAGATGAAGGGCACCGTTTCGCGCTGCTCCACGGTCAGCCGGGGGGTGGGCATCGGCCGCCACCAGACGTCGACATCGAGGCCGATCTGGTGCGAGGCATGGCCGGTCAGCATCGGGCCGCCGCGCGGCTGCGAAATATCGCCGAGCAGCAGGCCCGGCCAGCCGATCTTCTGGGCATCCTGTGAAAACTGCTCGAGGAAGGAAATAAGCTGCGGCTGGCCCCAGCGCCGGTTGCGTGAAAGCCGCATGGCCTGCCAGCCGGGACCGTCGGTCGGCATGGCGATGGCGCCGGACTGGCAGCCCTTGGCATAGGAGCCGATCGGCTGGGAAGCCGCGGCGGAAGGCAGGGCCATGTGGCCAAATACCTCTTTAGCGGGCCTGTCCTCGGCCGAAGCGGTTTCCATCTGCAACTGCAGCGCGGAGACGACCGAAATCGCCAGCATGGCCGCCTTGAAAACTCTGGATGATCCCGCCGTCATATCGTCGTGCCCGTCCGATCAGATGATTCTCTTCCCCGCAGGATAAACTGGAACGGGATTTTGTTGAAACCATGTTTCGCCCCGCCTGCGCAAAGCAGGTAGATTAACGACGCCGATAAAGAGCTTGTGAGCCGGCGCATCTGTTTTTTGCCAATCTTTGTTTTATGCTCTCTCCAACAAATACCAACCAGGGACATTCGCCCGATGATATTGGCACCACTGAAATCCCGCCTTCTGGTCGCTCTTGCGGCATATGCCATGCTGATGCCGGCCGTGGCCTCCGCCCAGTCGACCGATGTGTGGAGAAAGGGGATTTCAACGGTCGGGGAACTGAAACATCCCGATGGCTTCGACCATTACGATTACGTGAACACCAACGCTCCGAAAGGCGGCGCGCTTCGCATGTCGACCACGGGAACCTTCGACACGCTCAATCCGCTGCTTGCCAAGGGTGAAGCGGCGACGGGGCTGTCGCTGGTTTTCGATACGCTGATGAAATCGTCCGAGGAGGAGCTCTCGGCGTCCTACGGGCTTCTGGCCGAGGGTGTCAGCTATCCGGACGATATCTCAAAAGCGACGTACCGGCTGCGGCTGGAGGCAAAATGGGCGGACGGCAAGCCGGTAACACCGGCGGACGTCGTCTTCAGTTTCGAGAAGGCGAAGGATCTGAGCCCGCAGCTTGCGACCTATTACACCCACGTCACCAAGGCGGAAGTGAGTGGCGAAAGAGACGTGACCTTCACCTTCGATGAAAAGAACAATCGCGAATTGCCGCAGATCGTCGGACAATTGCTGGTCGTTCCCAAGCACTGGTGGGAAGCAGCCGGTCCCGACGGCAAGCCGCGCGATATTTCCCGCGGCACGCTGGAGCCGGTCATGGGTTCGGGTCCCTACAGGATCGCATCGCTCTCCCCCGGCGCGACCGTGACCTATGAGCGCCGTGACGACTATTGGGGCAAGGACGTCAGCGTGAATGTCGGCATGAACAATTTCAAGACCATCACCTACACCTTCTTTTCCGATCAGGATGTGGAATTCCAGGCCTTCAAATCCGGCACCGTCGATTTCCGGCAGGAAGCCTCGTCCAGCCGCTGGGTCACGGGTTATGATTTTCCGGCCGTCAAGGAGGGCCGCGTCAGAAAAGAGGAATTGCCGAATATCTATCGTTCCGTCGGCATCATGCAGGCCTTCGTGCCGAACATGCGCCGCGAAAAATTCCAGAACCCGAATCTGCGCAAGGCGCTCAATTACGCCTTCGATTTCGAGGAGCTGAACCGCACGCTGGCTTACGGCCAGTTTCAGCGCATCAACAGCTTCTTCATGGGCAGCGAGCTTGCCTCTTCCGGCCTGCCGGCCGGGCGCGAGCTGGAACTCTTGCAGGAGCTGAAGGATCAGGTTCCGCCGGAAGTCTTCACCACCGAATACCGCAACCCGGTGGCAGGCGATCCCGCCAAGCAGCGCGACAATCTGCGCGAGGCGGTCAGGCTGATGAAGGAGGCCGGTTACGAGCTGCGCGGCAACCGCATGGTCAATGCGGCCACCGGGCAGCAGCTGGATATGGAGTTCCTGATCGATTCCTCCGGCATGGAAAGGACCATCCTGCCCTATGTCCAGAACCTCAAGAAGATCGGCATCAATGCCACGATCCGCACGGTTGATGCCTCGCAATATACCAACCGCACCCGCAGTTTCGATTTCGACGTTGCGGTCAAGCTCTGGGCGACCTCGGCCAATCCCGGCAACGAACAGGCGGATTTCTGGGGCTCGGCCGCAGCCGACCGGCAGGGGTCCAACAACATTG
Organism: Agrobacterium sp. NPDC089420; assembly: GCF_044900305.1. NCBI lineage: Bacteria > Pseudomonadati > Pseudomonadota > Alphaproteobacteria > Hyphomicrobiales > Rhizobiaceae > Agrobacterium > Agrobacterium sp. NPDC089420. The sequence continues at coordinate 105,822 of NZ_JBJDMY010000002.1, forward strand.
CCGGCATCAAGAACCCGGCTGTCGATGCGCTGGTGCGAAAGGTGATTTTCGCGCCCAACCGGGATGAACAGGTGGCCGCCGCGCGTGCGCTTGACCGGGTGCTTCTGGCAAACAGCTACGTCATTCCGCAATTTTACCGCGGCGAGATGTTCATCGCCTACTGGAACACGCTTGTCCACCCGGAAAACCTGCCCGAATATGGCATCGGTTTTCCGGACGCATGGTGGTCAAGCCAGGCCGGAAACTGACGCCGGCCTTGCTTTCGCGGCGAAGGCTTGATTCACATAGGGCGAGACGAATCGCTTGGAGCGCGCGGGCGGCGCTTTCACGAAAGGACCGGGTTTGACTGAGACGAAAACCGCTGACTTACAGCATTTCCAGGAAAAGTGGACCCCGATTTTCCGTCCGGAAATGCGCCAAAATAAAAAGTTAGAGCGTTTTCGCAATTCGAAGAAATGCGGAAGCGTTCTGACACCCGGGAGCAAAGGCTGATGGGCGCCTATATCCTCAGACGTCTGGCGCTGATGATCCCGACCATCATCGGCATCATGGGCATTTCGTTTCTCGTCATTCAGTTCGCGCCGGGCGGCCCGGTGGAGCAGGTCGTCGCGCAGCTTACGGGGCAGGGTGACAGCGCTTCCGACCGGCTTTCCGGCGGTGGCGACCTTATGGGCCAGTCGGGCGGTTTTGATGAAAGCGGTTCGAAATATCGCGGTGCTCAGGGTCTCGATCCGGAACTGATCGCAAAACTCGAAAAACAGTTCGGTTTCGACAAGCCGCCGCTGACCCGCTTTCTCGAAATGATGTGGAATTACATCCGCTTCGACTTTGGCGACAGCTTCTTCCGCAATTCCTCTGTCATCGATCTCATCATCGACAAGCTGCCGGTCTCTGCGTCGCTCGGCTTCTGGATCCTGATCATTTCCTACATCATCTCGATCCCACTCGGCATCAAGAAGGCCGTCTCCGACGGCTCCACCTTCGATGTCTGGACCTCGGGCGTCATCATCGTCGGTTATGCGGTGCCGAGCTTCCTCTTCGGCATCCTGCTCATCGTGCTTTTCGCCGGCGGATCCTTCTTCGACTGGTTCCCGCTGCGCGGTCTGGTTTCGGATAATTTCGACCAGCTCACCTGGTGGCAGAAGATCATCGACTATTTCTGGCACCTGACCCTGCCGCTGATCGCGCTGTCGCTTTCGGCTTTCGCGACGACGACGCTTCTCACCAAGAATTCCTTCATCGACGAGATCAAGAAGCAATATGTCATCACCGCCCGCGCCAAGGGTCTCACCGAACGCAGGGTTCTGTATGGCCATGTTTTCCGCAATGCGATGCTGATCGTGATCGCCGGTTTCCCGGGCGCCTTCATTTCGGCCTTTTTCACCGGCTCGCTGCTGATCGAGAATATCTTCTCGCTGGATGGTCTCGGCCGCCTCGGTTATCTCTCGGTCGTCAACCGTGATTATCCGATCGTGTTCGGCACGCTCTTCATCTTCTCGCTCATGGGCCTGGTCGTTGGCCTGATTTCCGACCTGATCTACACATGGATCGATCCGCGGATCGATTTCGAGCGGAGGGACGTGTGATGACGCTCGCCCATACCGCCGATAGCGAAACGCTGGTAAAGCCTACGCGCCCGTGGTTTTCGCCGACGACCAAGCGTCGCTGGCAGAATTTCAAGGCGAACCGGCGCGGATACTGGTCCTTCTGGCTGTTCCTGATCCTGTTTTTCCTGAGCCTGATGGCGGAGTTCATCGCCAATGACAAACCCATTCTCGCCTCCTACAAGGGCGAACTGCTGGTGCCGGTCATGGTCGATTATCCTGAGGAGAAGTTCGGGGGCTTCCTTGCCCAGACCGATTATAAATCCTCCTTCATCCAGGACGAGATCAACGCCAATGGCTGGATGATCTGGCCGCCGATCCGTTACTCCTACCAGACGGTCAATTCCAATATTCCGCATTCTGCGCCCACCGCGCCCTTCTGGCTGATGGATGAGAAGGATCGCTGCTCCGCTTACCCTGGGGGCAATGCCGATCCCGGCTGCACGCTCGGCAATCTCAACTGGCTCGGAACCGACAATCAGGCCCGTGATGTCACGGCGCGGATGATCTATGGTTTCCGCATCTCCGTGCTGTTCGGCCTGACACTGACCATCGCCTCGGCCCTGGTCGGCGTCACCGCCGGTGCCGTTCAGGGTTATTTCGGCGGCTGGACGGACCTGCTTCTGCAGCGTTTCATCGAAATCTGGTCGTCCATGCCGGTGCTCTATATCCTGCTCATCATCGCGGCCATTCTGCCGCCCGGCTTCTTCGTGCTGCTCGGCATCATGCTGCTCTTCTCATGGGTCGGTTTCGTCGGCATCGTGCGTGCGGAATTCCTGCGCGCCAGAAACTTCGAATATGTCCGTGCCGCCCGCGCGCTTGGCGTCGGCAACTGGACGATCATGTTCCGCCATCTTCTGCCCAACGCCATGGTGGCGACGCTGACCTTCCTGCCGTTCATCCTCTCCGGTTCGATCACGACGCTCACCTCGCTCGATTTCCTCGGCTTCGGCATGCCGCCGGGGTCGCCGTCGCTGGGCGAGATGATCGCGCAGGGCAAGAACAATCTTCAGGCCCCCTGGCTCGGCCTCACGGCCTTCTTCACCATGTCCATCATGCTCTCGCTCTTAATCTTCGTGGGTGAAGCGGTGCGCGACGCCTTCGATCCACGCAAGACGTTCCGGTGATCGCCATGACGGAAACAACCATCCAGCCGCTTCTCTCCGTCCGTGACCTCTCCGTCGCCTTCCATCAGGGCGGCGCGACCAGCATCGCTGTCGATCACGTGTCCTTCGACCTGATGCCGGGCGAAGTCGTTGCCCTTGTTGGCGAATCCGGTTCCGGCAAGTCGGTGACGGCCAATTCCATTCTCAAATTGCTGCCCTATCCGGCGGCGAGCCACCCGTCGGGCAAAATCCTGTTCGACGGCAAGGACATGCTGACTTTGCCGGAACGCTCCCTGCGTGCGGTCCGCGGCAACGACGTCACCATGATCTTCCAGGAGCCGATGACCTCGCTCAACCCGCTTCACACCATCGAGCGGCAGATCGGCGAGATACTGGAGCTGCATCAGGCGATCACCGGAGCGCAAGCGCGCGAACGCACGCTGGAGCTTCTACGCCAAGTGGGAATTCGCGAGCCGGAAAAGCGCCTGAAGGCCTACCCGCACGAATTGTCCGGCGGCCAGCGGCAGCGTGTGATGATTGCCATGGCGCTTGCCAACCGGCCGAAACTGCTGATTGCCGACGAACCGACCACGGCGCTCGACGTGACCGTGCAGGCGCAGATTCTCGAGCTTCTGAGTGATCTGAAAACGAAGCACGGCATGTCGATGCTGTTCATCACTCACGATCTCGGTATCGTCCGCAAATTCGCCGATCGCGTCTGCGTCATGACCAAGGGCAGGATCGTTGAGACCGGCACCGTGGAGCAGGTGTTTACCGATCCGCAGCACGCCTATACCCGCCATCTTCTGGCAGCCGAGCCGAAGGGCGAGCCGCCGCATTCCGATGCCAGCAAACCGGTGGTCATGCAGGGCGACGACATCAAGGTCTGGTTCCCGATCAAGGCGGGGCTGATGCGCCGGGTGGTTGATCATGTCAAGGCGGTGGACGGCATCGATATCACCCTGCGCGCCGGGCAGACGGTGGGCGTGGTGGGCGAATCCGGCTCCGGCAAGACGACGCTTGGTCTCGCGCTTTCGCGGCTGATCGCATCCGAGGGGCGCATCAGCTTCATCGGTCAGTCGATCGATCGCTATTCCTATGAAATGATGAAGCCGCTCAGGAACCGGCTGCAGGTGGTGTTTCAGGATCCCTATGGCTCGCTCAGCCCGCGTATGTCGGTCGGTGAAATCGTCGCCGAGGGCCTGAAGGTGCATGAGCGGTCTCTGTCGGCCGACGAGCGCGATACGCGGGTTGCCACAGCGCTGGAAGAGGTTGGCCTCGATCCGGCCACCCGCTGGCGGTATCCGCATGAGTTTTCCGGCGGCCAGCGCCAGCGCATCGCCATTGCCCGCGCCATGGTGCTTAAACCCCGTTTCGTCATGCTGGACGAGCCGACATCCGCGCTCGACATGAGCGTGCAGGCGCAGGTGGTCGATCTGCTGCGCGATCTCCAGGCAAAGCATGAACTCGCTTATCTCTTCATCAGTCATGATCTGAAGGTGGTGAAGGCGCTGGCCAATGACCTGATTGTCATGCGCCACGGCAAGGTGGTGGAGAGCGGCCCGGCGGCGGAGATTTTCGCCGACCCGCAGCAGGATTATACCAGGGCGCTGCTGGCTGCCGCTTTCAAGATAGAAGCGGTGGAAACGAAAGCGGTAAGCCAGTAGGCGCATCGCTGTTTCCGTTAAGGCGATGATTTTTCTGTTGCTTCGAGGAAAATGCCGACCCATGTTGCGGGGGCACGTGACGCGGAAACGGATTGATTGCGATGGCAGCGGATGTGATCGTTTTGGGAGCAGGCATCATCGGGGTCTCGGTCGCCCTGCAACTGGCCCGACGGGGAAAATCGGTGGTGCTGGTCGACCGGCGCGGGCCGGGCGAGGAAACCTCCTTCGGCAATGCCGGTCTGATCCAGAGAGAAGGCGTCGTGCCTTACGCCTTTCCGCAGGACCTGGCACTGCTGCTGCGTTATTCCCTGAACAACAGCATTGATGCCCGTTACCACCTCTCCGCCCTGCCGAAGATCGCGCCTTTCCTCGGCCGTTACTGGTATAACTCCGCAGCCACGCGGCACGCGGCGATCGCCCGCGCCTATACGCCGCTGATCGAGCATTCGGTTTCCGAACACAGCATTTTGATCGATGAAGCGAAGGCCGGCGATCTGATCGTGAAAAACGGCTGGATGGAGGCTTACAGGACCGCGGCGAGGCGGGATTCCGACTATGCCTTCGCCGAGCGTCTGGCGCGTGACCACGGCATTTCCCACACGAAACTCGATGCGCAAGAGCTAGCCTCCGCCGAACCGCATCTCAGCCGTGATTTCGTTGGCGGCCTGAAATGGAACGATCCCTGGTCGGTGCTCGATCCGCACGCATTGACGCTCGCCTATCTTAAATTGTTCGAAAGCCTCGGCGGGACATTTGTCCGGGGCGATGCCTCCACTCTCAGCCAGACGGTGAGCGGCTGGACGGTACGCACGGAAATTGGCGCGGCTGAGGCCGAGCATGGCGTCGTGGCGCTTGGCCCATGGGCCGATACCGTGACGGAAAGGCTTGGCTACCGCTTTCCGCTTGGGGTGAAGCGCGGTTACCACATGCATTATGCGCCGCAGCAGGGGACGAGGCTCAACAACTGGCTGATCGATGCCGAGCGCGGTTATTTCCTGGCGCCGATGCGCAAGGGCATCCGCCTGACGACGGGCGCTGAATTTGCCGAACGTGACGCGCCGAAATCCCCCGTGCAGATCGAGCGGGCGGAGCGGGTGGCGCGTACCGTCTTTCCCCTTGGCGGCCGGCTGGATGCGGAGCCGTGGATGGGCGCACGCCCCTGCACGCCGGACATGATGCCGATCATCGGCAGGGCGCCGCGCCACAGGACCTTGTGGTTTGCCTTTGGCCACGCCCATCACGGCCTGACGCTGGGGCCGATAACCGGGCGTGTGCTGGCGGAAACCATGCTGGGCGAAACGCCTGTTATCGCCATCGATGCCTATCGTCCGGAAAGGTTCAATCCCTGAAGCTAAATCCGCTGGCCTTCCTGTGACAGGCCACGTAACATGGTCCCATGCTTAGCGGAATGGCGAAAAATGTGAGCGGTTTTCGCCTGAAATCCCGCTCTAACTATATAGTTTAGATCATGTAGTGATCTGAGGGGAAAAGGGGCAGGCGTCATCATGGTGGCGAGGTTTCTCATCTATCAGCAGCAGGATGATTTTCGTTAGCGAAGCGCTTCTGCGCGCGAAACAGAAGAGAAACGGCCTGCTGGTGCATGATGGATGATATTGAAAACGCAAAGAAATTTTTCGCCGATAACCCCGATATCGAAATTCTCGAAGCCTTTGTCATAGACGCGAACGGCGTTCCGCGCGGCAAATGGATCCCGCGCGAACGCGCGATCGACGTGCTTGAAAAGGGAATGGCCATCCCCCGGTCGGTTTATGCGCTGGATATCTGGGGCCGGGATGTGCACGCCGCAGGTCTTGCCGAAGGCACGGGCGATCCGGACGGTTTTTGTTTCCCCGTTCCCGGCACGCTGTCGCGGGTGACGTGGCTCGGCCGTCCGACGGCGCAGGTTCTGCTGGCGATGAAAAACCCGGATGGAACCGGTTTTTATGGTGATCCGCGCCATGTTCTCGCGCAGGTTCTGAACGCCTATAAAAAGGCTGGCCTCACGCCGGTCGTGGCGACCGAACTTGAATTTTACCTGATCGACCCCGTTCGCTCGGCGCTTGATCCGGTGCGTCCGCCCCATAGCCGCGAGGGACGCTGGCACACCGGCCAGACGCAGGTTCTGTCGATTTCCGAATTGCAGGATTTCGAGGATGTCTTCCACGATATCGCAACGGCCTGCCGGGCACAGGGCGTGCTTGCCGATACGACGCTGCGCGAAAACGGGCCGGGGCAATATGAGATCAATCTCAACCATGTGCCGGATGCGTTGCAGGCCGCCGATTTCGCCGTCTTCCTGAAACGCATCGTCAAGGGCGTGGCGCGGCGGCATGACCTCGACGCCACCTTCATGGCCAAGCCTTACGGTTTGCAGGCCGGTAACGGCATGCATGTGCATTTTTCCGTTCTCGACAGGGACGGCAGGAATATCTATGCCGGGGAAAACGGCCCTTCGGATGCGTTGATGCATTCGGTCGGCGGCCTCCTGGAAAACATGGGGGAAAGCATGGCGATCTTCGCGCCCCATGCCAATTCCTATCGCCGCCTGACCCCCAGCGAACATGCGCCGACCTACGCCTCCTGGGGCATCGACAATCGCTCGGCGGCGGTGCGTGTCATCGTTGCCAGCAAGGCCGCGACACGTATCGAACATCGCGTCGCCGGCGCCGATACCAATCCCTATCTGGTTGTCGCGATGATCCTGAGTGCCGCATTGGCCGGCATGAAGGAGAAGCGCCAGCCGGGCGGCGCGATCGCGGGTGACAGCCACGCGATCAATCACGAACCGCTGCCCACCAACTGGGACTACGCGTTGCAGCGCTTCACGCGGTCGAGCTTCGCTTATGCGACGCTCGGTCAGAAGTACCGCACGTTGTTTTCCGCCTGCAAGCAGCAGGAGCTTTCCGAATTTTCCCTGCGTGTAACCGACGTCGAATATGACGCCTATATCAGGACGGTGTGAAATGGCTGAGGTAACGACTATTCCCAATCCGGGCCACACATCGTCGTGGTATGCGGCCTCCGCCAATGTCAAATCCGTGCGGCCGACGCTCGAGGGCGCGCTGGAAGCCGATGTCTGCATCATCGGCGGCGGTTTCACCGGCATTTCCGCCGCGCTGGAACTCAGTGAACGGGGCTATTCCGTCATTGTTCTGGAAGGCGTGCGGGTCGGCTTCGGCGCCTCGGGCCGCAATGGCGGCCAGATCGTCAACGGCTATAGCCGCGACCTCGAAACCATTGCCGGCCGTTACGGCCATGACAAGGCGGTAAAGCTCGGGGAAATGTCGCTGGAGGGCGGCGCGATCATCCGTGGGCGCATCGCCAAATATGCCATCGACTGCGATCTCGTCGATGGCGGCTTCTTCGCGGCCTTCACGCCGAAACAGATCCGCGAGATGGAGGCTCATAAGGCTCATTGGGAAAAACATGGCCATGGCGGCCTCGAAATGGTCTCCAAGGCCGATGTCGGCCGGTATGTGAAGACGGACCGTTATGCCGGCGGCATGATCGACCGCTTCGGCGGCCATATCCACCCGCTCAATCTGGTGCAGGGCGAAGCGGCGGCGGCCGAAAGTCTCGGTGCGCGGATTTTTGAAAATTCACGGGTCATCTCGGTAGAGCAGGGCGCAAGCCCCGTCGTGCGGACGGCAGCGGGCAGCGTGAAGGCGAAATATGTTCTGGTGTGCGGCAACGCCTATCTCGGCAAACTGCTCCCGGAAATCGGTGACCGGATGATGCCGGTCTCTAGCCAGGTCATGGCGACGGAGCCGCTCGACCCCGATCTGATTGCCGACCTTCTGCCCGCCGATTATTGCGTCGAGGATGCCAATTACATTCTCGATTATTACCGCCGCACCTCGGATAACCGGCTGCTTTATGGCGGTGGCATCGGTTATGGCGGCAGCGACCCCGCCGACCTGACCGGCGTGATCCGGCCGAATATGCTGAAGACCTTTCCGCAACTGGAAAAGACCAGGATCGAGTTTGCCTGGAGCGGCAATTTCGCGCTGACCCTGACGCGCATCCCGCATATGGGCAGGCTTTCGGACAATGTCTATTTCTCGCATGGCGACAGCGGCCACGGCGTCACGACCACGCATCTTCTCGGCAAGATACTGGGAGAGGCCGTTGCCGGCCATGCCGAACGTTTCGATATCTGGAGTTCGCTCCCGAACTATCCGTTCCCCGGCGGCAAGACATTCCGCGTACCGCTGACCGTGCTTGGCGCCTGGTGGTACGGTATGCGGGACAAGCTCGGCTTTTAGAGAATTTCCAGCAAAAGTGCGAAACGGTCTCGTGTCCGGAAATGCGACAAGGGGCTAGAACGTCACCGTTTTCAAACCGGAAAGTGCGTTTTTGGAGATATCTTCCGGCGTGGCGTCGATGCTGACGGTTACCACGCCCGGTTCGCCGGTCGGCACCTCCAGCGTGGCCAGCTGGGTCTGAAGCAGCGAGAGCGGCATGAAATGACCCTTGCGTTCACCCATGCGCCGGCTGAGAAGCTCGAGGCTGCCATCCAGATAAACAAAAGCAAGCGGGCCGCCGGTGGCCTTGCGAAGCCGGTCGCGATAGATTTTCTTCAGCGCCGAGCAGGACACGACGACACCGTTGTTGTCGCTGCCCTTGCGCAGTTCCGCGCCGATCAGGTCAAGCCAGGGCCAGCGATCTTCGTCTGTCAGGGGAATACCCTCGGACATTTTATCGACATTGGATTTCGGGTGCAGCTTGTCGCCCTCTATGAAGGCAATGCCCAGTTTTTCCGCCAGCTCCTCTGCGACCGTGGACTTGCCAGAGCCGCTCACTCCCATCACGACGATTGCCTGTGTCACCCGAACCTCGAATGTTTCTGTTTCGACGGTCAGGCCCTAGCATGTGCGGCGAGTGTCGGGAACATAAAAATGGGGTGCTTGCCCGTGTCAGTGCCCGGTTTTGCGGGCGGCTGCGCTTTCCAGCGCGGAAAAGGCAGTGTGGATGAGCACCGCCAGCGCGGCAACGATCAGTCCGCCCTGAAGGATGAAGGCGAGATTGTTGGATTGCAGGCCGGCGATGATCACCTCGCCGAGCGTGCGTGCGGCAACCGTGGAACCGATGGTGGCGGTTGAAAGGCTGATGACCGCCGAAAGCCGTATACCGGCGAGAATGGCCGGCAGGGCAAGCGGCAGCTCCACTTTGACCAGCCGCTGCCAGCCTGTCATGCCGCTGCCTCTGGCGGCATCCATCACTGCTGCGGGCAGGGTGGTCAGCCCGGTCAACGTGTTTTCGAACACCGGCAACAGCGCATAGAGAAACAGTGCGATGAGTGTCGGTTTCTCGCCGAAGCCGATCATCGGCACGGCGAGCGCCAGCACCGCCACCGGCGGAAAGGTCTGGCCGATATTGACGATGCTGCGCGACAGCGGCAGGAAATCCGCCCCGGAAGGCCGGGTGACGAGAACCGCAAGCGCGCTTGCCACCAATGTCGCCAGCCCCGTGGCAATCGCCACGATTGTCAGATGCGAGAGTGTAAGAGAAAACAGATTGGCCTGCGTGTAAATCGCCGGAGCATTGTTCTGCACCAGAGGGCGGAATATCGGCGCAAAGAGTTGCGGGACCGCGAGAAAAACGATCAGCGCCGCCACCAGCAGTCCGAGAGCGATGAAAGAAAAGACGTTTTTCATGGAGTTCCGGCGGCGCGCTGGAGGAGAACGTCACGCCGCACCCGGCCGGCGGGTTGGCCATTGTCCTTTATCACCGGCAAGACGTCGCAGCCCGCCCATAACATGGCCGACAGAGCATCGCGCTGACTGGTGTCTTCGGCAAGCGGCTCCCCTTCGGCGCTTCCCGGCTCCACGATATCCGCAACGGAGAGAACCGAAAGCAGTTTCAGCGCGCGTTCGTTTTCGCCGATCATGGTGCGGACGAAATCGGTTGCCGGTTTCAGCACCAGCTCGGCCGGGGGGCAGTCCTGCACGATTCGGCCCTTGTCCATCACGGCGATACGGTCTGCCAGACGGAAAGCCTCGTCCATATCATGCGTGACGAGGACAATGGTGACCCCAAGTTTCTTCTGGATATCGAGGAGATCGTTCTGCGCCTTGGCGCGGATCACCGGATCCAGTGCGCCGAAGGGTTCATCCATCAAGAGAATGTTCGGCTCTGCGGCAAGCGCCCGCGCCACGCCGACACGCTGCTGCTGGCCGCCTGAAAGCTCATGCGGAAAACGGTCCGCATAAAGCGCGGGATCGAGCTGGAAGAGGTGCATGAGTTCGTCAATCTTTGCCGCGATGCGCTTGCGATCCCAGCCGATCAGCTGCGGTACGGTCGCGATATTTTCCCCCACGCTTCGATGCGGAAACAGGCCGTGGCCCTGAATGGCATAACCGATCTGGCGGCGCAGTTTGAAACCCGGAATGGCGCTGACATCCTCGCCGTCGATCCGGATCGTGCCTGAGGTCGGCTCCACCAGCCGGTTGATCATGCGCAGCAGGGTGGTTTTCCCCGACCCGGATGTACCGACGATGACGGTGACGGTGCGCGGCGCTACCGCCAGCGATACCTGATCCACCACGGTCGTATCGCCATATCGTTTCGTGATGGTGTCGATCTCGATCATGCCTTTTGCTTTCCGCCTGCGCTGAAGAGGTTGCTGTCGATGAGGGCATCGAGTGTGATCGCGGCGGCAAAGCCGAGAAGAACGGTGGGCACGGTGCCGAGCAGCACGAGGTCCATCGCCGTCTGCCCGATGCCCTGAAACACGAAAACACCGAAACCGCCGCCGCCGATCAGGGCGGCAATTGTCGCCAGCCCGATATTCTGCACCAGCACGATGCGGATGCCCGTGAGAATGACCGGCATGGCCAACGGAAACTCCACCCGCAGCAGCCTTTGCAGCGGCGTCATGCCAAGCCCGCGCGCCGCTTCCCGGACCGCCTGAGACACGCCGGAGAGACCCACAACCGTATTGGAAACCACCGGCAACAGCGAATAGAGAAACAGCGCCACGAAGGCGGGTGCCATTCCGATGCCGGCAATGCCGATTTTGGCCGCGCCCGGCACTGTGGCGGCAATCCACCCGAGTGGTGCGATCAGCAGGCCGAAAAGGGCGATGGAGGGAATGGTCTGGACGATGTTGAGGCCGTTCAAGACACCTGCGCGCAACCGCTCGACCTTGTAACAGAGTATTCCCAGCGGAATACCTGCAACTGTCGCCGCGATCAGCGAACCGATGGCAAGTTCCACATGCCGCAGCGCTTCGGTCCAGAATATGTCTGCCCGGCCGTTATATTCCTTGAGGATGGAGAGATCGTTCCACAGGCCGCTTGTCAGAACCGCCGCCAGGGCGGCAATGGCCAGCAGCAACAGCAAAATCCGCACGGCGGGTGTCGGCGCAAGACGCGCAATACAATCCGTGGCAAGCAAGGCCAGCCCTGCAAATATCAGCCAGAAGCCGCTGGCCGGCGAGACGCGGGCGAAACCATTCCCCTCCGGTGTGAGGAAGGTGGCCGCCTGCCCGACAAAAACCGCCAGCGCCGCAAGACAGACCAGCGCGGCTGCGAGTTTCAGCCGTGCGGGAAAGCGGAAGAAGGCGATGAAGGCCGCAACGAGAATGATGGCGGCAAGGAATGTTGCGCAAGCGGGTGGAAGCGCGTCGAAGATCGCCCGTGCTTCGCCCTGGACGATCCGGTTGGCGCGAAACGTCATGAACGGCGATACAAAAAGCGCATAAAGCAGCAGGCCCGAAATCAGCACGCCCACCTTGTCAGGCCATTTCGTCAAATCCTGCTCCCCTGTGCCCCGGGTCAGGGCGGAACCGGAAGAACGCTCCGGTTGCCGCACCCCGCTCCAGTGTCGCGCGCGATTACTTGACGAAACCGTTCTTTGTCAGGAAGTCGAGCGCCACTGTCTTCGCCTGTTCGCCGCCCACCTGCACGCGGGCGTTCAGATCCTGCAGCGTTGCCAGATCCAGCTTCTCGAACACGGGTTTCAGCAATTCCTCGATATTGGGGTGCTTTTTCAAAACCTCTTCGCGAATGATCGGTGCGGGCTGATAGACCGGCTGCACGTGCTTGTCGTCCTCCAGCACCACAAGACCCGAAGGCGCAATGCCGCCATCCGTGCCATAGACCATGGCGGCATTGGCATTGTTGGTCTGGTTGGCGGCGGCGGCGATCGTTGCGGCCGTATCGCCGCCGGACAGCGTGATCAGCTGCTCCGGTTTCATGGTGAAACCATAGGTCGTTTGAAATGCCGGCAGGGCGGCGGCGGAATTGACGAATTCGGAAGAGGCCGCAAGAACCACGGCACCGCCATCGGCGACATATTTGCCGAAATCGGACAGCGTCTTCAGGTTGTTCTTGTCGGCGACATCCTCGCGCAGCGCAATCGCCCAGGTGTTGTTGGCCGGCGATGGCGTGAGCCAGACGATCTTGTTGGCATCGTAGTCCAGCGTCTTCGCCTCTTCGTACCCCTTGGCGGCATCCTTCCACAACGGGTCGTCCGCCTTGGAGAAAAAGAAGGCGGCGTTGCCGGTATATTCCGGATAGATATCGATCTCGCCGGCGGTGATCGCCTTTCTGACAACCGGGGTAGCGCCAAGCTGGATGCGATCCGTCGTCTCGATGTTGTTTTTGCTGAGGACGGCAAGGATGATGTTGCCGAGGACGCCGCCCTCCGTATCGATCTTCGACGACACCACCACCTGCGCCTGAGCGATGGAAACAGAAAGGGCGAACGCAAGTCCTGCGCCCGTCAACGTCATCAAGCGGTTCATGAATTTTCCTCCGATGGGTCAGCCTGCCGAACAGGTGAAAGATCGCCGCCGCAATTGCGGCCGAGTATCAACGGCCGGGAGGAAAAAAGGTTGCAGCACCGCCCGTAATTTCAGGTCCAGAGCGCCACTGTCAGGTCTCGTCATCCCGCTTGCGCGCATCCTTGCCCATGACGAGCGGCATGAGCACGGACAAAAAGAGCAGCCTGAGGACATGGTGCGAACCGACATAGGCGGTATCGGCATGCATCATCACGGCCATGGCGGCCATGGTCTCAAGGCCGCCGGGGGAATAGGCGATCATCACGGCATTGAGCGGAACGCCGGTGATGCCGGAAATCAGCCAGGCAATGCTGCCGGCGATCACCATGACGGCGACGGTGACGACGAACCCGGCCAGAAAGCCCTTGCGCACATCCATCAGCGACACGTTGGAAAAACGCGTGCCGATCAGGCAGCCGATCAGCACATAGACCGGCAGGCTGAGCCAGGTGGGAACACCACCCTCGGTAAGACCGGTAATATGGGTGCCGATGGAAATGGTCACACCACCGAGCAGCAGGGCAGCCGGAAATCGCCAGCGCAGGAAAAGCCATCCGGTCAGAAGCGACGCGGCGATGGTCAGCGCCAATGTCAACACGCCCATTGGCGGATTGGCGACCAGCGGTTCGGTGCTGACCAGATCGAAATATTCGACGATCAGCGGCACGGAAAGCGTCAGCGCCAGCACCCTCACACTTTGCACGATGCTGACGGTTGCGAGGTCGCTTTTCGTTTCTGCGCCGAGGCTGATGATGTAGCTGAGATGACCGGGAGAAGCGCCCAGCATCGCCGTTGTCCGGTCGTAACCGAAGCCGTAATGCAGGATCCAGTAGGCGACATAGAGCATGATGACGACGGCGATGAGCACGACGGCGAAGCTCAGCGGCCATGTCTTGGCCGCGTCGATGACCGAAGGCGTTACGCTCGTTCCCATCGAAATGCCGACGACGACGAAACAGGCATTGCGGATGAAGGCGGGAATTCCGAGCTTTGCACCCGCCAGTCCGGTGATCGTCACGGCGAGCGCCGGCCCCGAAAGAAAGGGGGCGGGAACATGCAGCAGGCTGGCAAGCAGTGCACCCATGCTGCCGACAAGGGCGGTAAGGGCAAATGTACGGAGTTCGGGCTTGATGATCATTGCGACGCTGATTGGTTGCTTGAAAAAGCTCGTGACCAAATGCGCCGCTTCGTCTCACCCCGTCAACCGCCAGGGTGAAAAATATTGTATTTCATGAGTATTTTATAAAAGAAAAGCCCGTGACCTTCGGGCACGGGCTCTGGCTGTCGCCGTTTGGCATTCGCATGCTCAGGCGGCGGGAAGCGCCATGGCCTTCGGCATTTCGGTATCGAGGCCGAGCAGGAAGTTGATCTGCGGGCGTGCCTTGACGAGATCGTCGATCGAATAGTCCGTCAGCACATCGAAGAAGGCATTGAGTGCCTTGCGCAGCGCCGAGTTCAGACCGCAGCTGTCCACAAGCGGACATTCGACAGCGCCATCCTCAAAGCATTCCGCCATGGCGAAGCTGTCTTCGGTGACCTTCACCACGTCGAACAGGCTGATCTTTTCCGCCGGCTTGCCCAGCCGCACGCCGCCATTGCGGCCGCGCACCGTCTCTACCAGGCCTGCCTTGTTGAGCGGCTGCAGGATCTTGAAAAGGAACAGCTCCGACACGCCATAGGCCTTGGCGATCTCCGGAATGCGGCTCAGCTTGCCTTCATTCGCGGCGCAGTACATCAACATGCGAACGGCATAGTTGGTCTGTTTGGTCAAACGCATGCTGGTCTCCTAACTCTCAATGTGGAGTTATATAGTCTCTTTTTCAGTTTAGAACAATTCCAGAAACTGAAAAAACTGGCATCCATCCGATATTTCTCGAACAGCCTTGTTGACCGCCCTGATGATTCATGAACAAACAAGTCAAGAATCGGAATGTAATGGAGGCATTCATAATGGCAAGCTTGAAATCGTATTTTTCCGCTGCCGTTTTTTCAGGGCTGACGATCCTCTCGGCCGTGCCCGCAGCTTTTGCGGAAGGCGAGGTGAATGTCTATTCCTACCGCCAGCCCGAGCTGATCCAGCCTCTGCTCGACGCCTTCACCAAGGAGACAGGTATCGAGGCGAATGTTCTTTTCCTCGACAAGGGGCTGGTGGAGCGCATTCAGGCCGAGGGCGTCAATTCGCCGGCCGATGTGCTGCTGACGGTCGATATTGCTCGTCTCGTCGAAGCGAAGGAGGGCGGCGTTACGCAGCCCGTTCTCAACGATCCCGTCATTGAAAAGGACATCCCGGCCAACCTGCGCGATCCTGAGGGCGAATGGTTCGGCCTGACGACCCGCGGCCGGGTGGTATATGCCTCGAGGGAGCGCGTGGCTCAGAAGGACATCACCTATGAGGAGCTTGCCGATCCAAAATGGAAGGGCAAGATCTGCATTCGCGACGGCCAGCATTCCTACAATATCGCGCTGATCGCCTCGATGATCGCCCATCATGGTGTCGATTACACCCGCACATGGCTCACCGGCCTGAAAAACAATCTCGCCCGTAAGCCCGATGGAACCGACCGCAGCCAGGCCAAATCGATCTTTTCCGGCGAATGCGATATCGCGCTCGGCAATACCTATTATGTCGGGCTGATGCTGACCAATGATCAGGAGCCGGACGAAAAAATATGGGCGGGGTCTGTACGGGTCATCTTCCCCAATGCCGGCGATCGCGGCACGCATGTCAATATTTCCGGCATGGCGCTCACGAAATACGCGCCGAACAAGGACAATGCATTAAAACTGATGGAATTCCTGGCCTCGCGCGAAGCACAGGAAATCTATGCCAAGCAGGTCTTCGAATATCCGGTGCTGCCGGGCGCGGAGCCGTCCGATGTCGTGAAGGGTTTCGGCCCCATTCATCCGGACAAACTGCCGTTGACGGATATTGCTGCCCATCGCAAACAGGCATCCGAACTGGTGGACGAGGTGGGTTTCAACGACGGCCCGGCCAATTGACGCCGTTTTCGCTGACTTGAAACGTCGCCGGGTGCCGGAGCGAACGGCGGATCAGTTACCCGCCGGCCTGTTGTCGAGTGACGCCTTGTTGTCAAGCGACGCATTGTAATCGAGAATGGCCTTGCGTCTCTCCGGCGTTCCGGGATGGGTGGAGATGATGCTGGTGCCGCCCTTGTCCCCCAGCTTTTCCTCCAGCAGCGCGAAGAAGCGCTCGATGGCGGTGGGGTCGAGCCCGGCCTCGCGCATCAGTTCGACGGAGCGCTGGTCCGCCTGCCGCTCGGCATCGCGCGAATGCGACAATGCCAGAAGGCCGCCGCCCTGGGTAAGAATATCCTCCATGGCCGAACCGACATCGCCGGCAATCAGCATGACGAGACCGGCGACCCCGGCCGCGCGGTAAAGCTGCCGCAGGCTGTGTTCATGTTCCACATGGCCGATTTCATGGGCGAGAACCCCGGTGATCATCTGCCTGTCGTCGCCTGCCAGTTCCACCAGCTCGTCGGTCAAGACCAGCGTGCCGTCCGGAAGCGCGAAGGCATTGGGGCCGATATATCCGCCCTTGCGGAAATTCAGCTTGTAATCCTCGGGCGATCCCTCCGCATGGGCGGCGATCCGGGCAAATTCCGCGCGAATGGCATCCTGCTTTTCCTGCGGCAGCTCGCTTGGAGAGAAGACCGCCTTGTCGAAGGCCTGCATGGTGCTGGCCGACATGATCTGCGGAACGATCGGCGGAGTTACGGCGACCGCCAGCTCCACGAGGGCCGGAAGCGCCAGCTTGTAGGTGCCGTAGGCCATAAGAACAGCCGCGGCGGTGATGCCGACCAGCCGCGGGCGGAACTGTTCCAGCCAATGCACGAAGCCCGCGCGTTTGGTGATGTGTGCGCCGAGCAGGCGGTCCACGCCGTCATTGTCACGGGTTTCGAACAGCGAACCATCGGGAAAATGCAACTCCCGCGGGATAGTGCCGACGCGGTGGCTGATCTCCACCGCTTTTATCTCGGCCTGGGTTCTGACGTGATCGTCCTTGGCGTCGAGCACGAGAAGAACCGTGCCGCCAAGTTTCAGCCTGGCGGCGCTGGAAAGGTTGGAGCGAGCGGCATGCCACTCGCCCGAGACGGTTTCTCCGGTATCAGAAACCAAATTCGAAACCTTCCATATCCATGTATTCGGCGCTGGCCGCTGCGCCTGTCGCCTCCATCGAGGAGAGAACCTCGCCCACATCGCCGTTGAAGCGGATTGCCGTGCGTTCCACGGTGTAACGCGCCTCGCGCACCGCCGCCCATGGCCGCATCAGGCCCAGCGTGAAAACGGTGACGATAAGATTGGAGATCACGATCCACAGATAGCGGCCGCGATTAAGGTCGCTGTGCAGGTCGTGCTTGCCGTCAAGCAGCATGGAGGAAATGACGACATTGCGAACGCCCGCGCGGTAGACAACGCCGGCAAGGCCATAGACCAGAAATGCGCCGAAGAGGCCGAAATAGAGGGAGGCCAGCGCCGTGACCATGGCTGCCGTCTCATCTTCAAACGCCGCGCTGTTGACCGCCAGGGCCGCAATGCCGAAAAAGCCGACCACGATACCGCCGATCACCACCATGATCGCCGGAATGATCCAGACCCGGTAAAGCGCGCCAATCCTGGGGTCGGCGCTGAAGGGCCGGTCGCCATATCGCAGGTTGCTGAAAATATAGCGGTTAGCCCAGCGGCTGGTGAGCGGGGCCAGAATGCCGAAGGAGAAGAGCGCGGCGAGACTGCCGAGCAGAATGGAAACGAAAGCGCCCCCCGCAGTGCCGACGAAATCGAAGCGGACATTGCGATAGCTCGTCACCCGCGCATTAAAGCGGATGCTGCGGGTGATCAGCCATGGAAAGAAGAGCAGAAGCAGGATTACCGGCAAGAAGACCAGGAACGGATGGATGAGGCCGACAAGCTGCGAGACGACGATGAAGGCAAAGGCGATCAACCGGCCCTTGAAGATTTGCCCGCCGGTGGCGTGGTAACCGAAAGCGCGGCCTGCCAGCACGGTGTTGCCGTTGAAATAGCGCTTGCGGCGCACTTTCGCCCAGGCGGAATAGATACCGATCGTGACGATCGTCAGCAGGATATTGACGATCCAGATTCCGAAATATTCCTTGGCATTTCCACCGAACGAGCCGCGTTCCAGTGCGCGCTGATCCGCGCTGACAGAGATATCACTCATAATAGTCCCTCACGACGTGCCCCTCTCCGGGCAGATTGAGTTGCAAGCTTCCCCGTTATCGTCAGTTGGCGGCGTCCCCACGCCGCAACGGCTCTCTTACGCGATAACAGCTTTAAGTGGAATTATTTTGACGGAAGAAACATGATTTTTTTAGTTGTCTTTATAATCAAAAAACCCCGCTGTGGTGCAGCGGGGCTTCTGTCTCGTTTACCGGTGCTCCGGCTTATTTCATCGTCGGCATGACGAATTCGGCACCGGACTTGATGCCGGACGGCCAGCGCGAGGTGATCGTCTTGGTCTTCGTCCAGAACTTGATCGAATCCGTGCCGTGCTGGTTGAGATCGCCGAAGCTCGAAGCTTTCCAGCCGCCGAAGGAGTGATAGGCGAGCGGGACCGGGATCGGCACGTTGACGCCGATCATGCCGATATTGATGCGGCTTGCGAAGTCGCGGGCGGCATCGCCGTCGCGGGTGAAGATGGCGACGCCATTGCCATATTCATGCTTCATCGGCAGCTCCAGCGCGTCTTCGTAGTTCTTGGCGCGAACCACGGAGAGGACAGGTCCGAAGATTTCCGTCTTGTAGATGTCCATATCCGGCGTGACGTGGTCGAACAGGCAGCCGCCGACGAAATAACCGTCTTCATAACCCTGCAGCTTGAAGTCGCGGCCATCGACAAGAAGCTTCGCGCCCTGTTCGACGCCGCTGTCGATCAGGCCCTTGACGCGCGCCTGGGCTTCCTTGGTGACGAGCGGACCCATATCGGCCTTGTCATCGGTATAGGGGCCAATCTTCAGCGCCTCGATCTGCGGAATGAGCTTTTCAACGAGACGGTTTGCCGTGTCTTCGCCGACCGGTACGGCAACCGAAACCGCCATGCAGCGCTCGCCGGCCGAACCGTAGCCTGCACCCATCAAGGCGTTTACCGCCTGGTCGAGATCGGCATCCGGCATGATGATCATGTGGTTTTTCGCGCCGCCGAAGCACTGTGCACGCTTGCCGTTCATGGCTGCAGTGCCGTAAACGTAGCGGGCAATCGGCGTCGAGCCGACGAAGGAGACAGCACCGATGTCGGGATCGTTGAGGATGGCGTCGACCGCGCCCTTGTCGCCGTTGACGACATTGAGAATGCCGGCCGGAAGACCGGCTTCGATCATCAGTTCGGCGAGGCGGATCGGCAGCGACGGGTCGCGCTCGGAAGGCTTGAGGATGAAGGCGTTGCCGCAGGCGATCGCCGGGGCGAACATCCACATCGGGATCATGCCGGGGAAGTTGAACGGGGTGATGCCCGCACCGATGCCGACCGGCTGGCGGATCGAATACATGTCGATGGCCGGACCGGCGCCTTCGGTGAACTCGCCCTTCTGCAGATGCGGAATGCCGCAGACGAATTCGCAGACTTCGAGGCCGCGGACGATATCGCCCTTGGAATCCTCGACTGTCTTGCCGTGCTCGCTGGAAAGCAGCACCGCCAGCTCGTTCATGTCGCGGTTCAGAAGTTCGACGAATTTGAAGAAGACGCGGGCGCGGCGCTGCGGATTGGTGGCGGCCCATTTCGGCTGCGCCGCCTTGGCGCTTTCCACCGCGGCGCGCAGCTCGGCATCGCTTGCAAGCGCGACCGTTGCCTGCACTTCGCCCGTGGCCGGGTTATAGACATTCGATGTGCGGCCGCTGGCGCCCGGCACATGCTTGCCGTTGATGAAATGACCGATTTCCTTCATGGGTGTTCCTCCAGAATGTGATGGCGCAACATTACCTTTCGATTTGCACAAATCAATCGCCTGAAATAAGCATCAATTGTGCAGAAATGAATATAAGAGGGTGCCGTGAACTGGGATGATGTGCGTTTGTTTCTCAGCGTCGCGCGAAGCGGCCAGTTTCTTTCGGCGGCCAGAAAGCTCGGTGTGAACCATGCCACCCTCAGCCGGCGGATTTCCGCGCTGGAGGCGGCGATCGGCACGCAGCTGTTCCTGCGAAGCACCAATGGTTGCGAGCTGACGGAAGAGGGCCAGCGTCTCCTTGCCGGGGCCGAGCGCATGGAAACCGAAATGCTGAATGCCCAGGCAAATCTCGGTCGCGTCGATACGATGGTGGCGGGAACGGTGCGCATCGGCGCGCCGGATGGGCTCGGCGTTTCTTTCCTCGCGCCGCGGCTCGGCAGGCTGACGGCGCGCTATCCCGATCTCAAAATCCAGCTCGTGCCGGTGCCGCGTTCCTTCTCGCTGTCGCAGCGCGAGGCCGATATCGCCATCACCATCGAAAGGCCGGAACAGGGCAGGCTGATGTTTTCGAAACTCACCGATTATTCGCTCGGACTTTATGCCTCCGCGGATTATCTGGCGGATTATGGAACGCCGGCGGATGTCGAGGCGCTGAAGCGCCACCGCCGCATCGGTTACGTGGAGGACCTGATCTTTTCACCGTCGCTCAACTATACCGGTGAGATCATGCGCGACTGGGATGCCGCCTTTGAAATCTCCAGCGCCACCGGCCAGACCGAGGCGGTCCGGTCCGGTGCCGGTATCGGCATCCTGCATAATTACATCGCCGGGCAATATCCCGAACTTCTGCGGATCATGCCGCATCTCACCATCAGCCGGGCCTACTGGACGGCCTATCACGAATCCGCCCGTCAACTGGTCCGCGTCCGCACGGTGGTCGATTTTCTTCAGGAACTCGTGGCCGAAGAACGGCGAATCTTCACCTGATATCCCTAATGCCGATGTTATTAGTACTATTAATTGCTCGGACCCGGCCATCCGGGCTTGACAAAGGATGGCTGGCTGGATGACGAATGCAGCCATTGGGAGAGATCGGAACTGACATGTCTATGATACGCAAGCTTTCGCCGACTGGCCTCGGCGTGGCCGTCATGCTGCTTGGAATGCTGCTTTTCGCATTGAACGACGCCATGGGAAAATGGCTTGTAGCCACCTATAGTCAGGGCCAGGTGATCCTTATTCGCAGCGCCGCTGCGCTTGTTATCCTCGTTCCGATCGTCTGGCGTGCCGGCCTCTCCGGCCTTGTCAGAATTGAACGCCCGGGTCTTCAGCTTGCGCGCGTCTTCTTTTCCACCGCCGAGCTTTTCTGTTTCTATTTCGCGGTTGCCGCCCTGCCGCTGGCCGATGTCATGACCTATTGGCTCGCCGCCCCCATCTACGTGGCGGCACTTTCGCCATTTCTGCTTGGCGAAAAAGTCGGCTGGCGTCGCTGGACGGCCATCGCCATCGGTTTTGTGGGTGTTCTCATCGCCCTGAAACCCAGCTCGGCCAGCCTCACCTCCGCCGCGCTGTTTTCCATTATCGGCAGCGCTGCCTTCGCCTTCATGATGTTGTCCGGCCGCCAGTTGCGCAATACGCCGGACACGGTGCTTGCCTTCTGGCAGATCATCGGCGCAGCTGTTGCGGGCATCGTCGCGGTGCTTGTCACGCCGTCGGGCTGGCTGCCGGTTCAGTCCGGTTTCGATCTCGCCTTTCTCGGCCTGCTCGGTGTCGTCGCCATGACGGCGCATGTGCTGGTCAACCGGGCTCTCAAGCTTGCCGATGCCGCCACCGTCGCGCCGCTGCAATATACGCTGCTGCTCTGGGCGGTGATCTTCGGCTGGGCATTCTTCGGCGACGTGCCGCAGGCGAGCATCGTTGTCGGCGCCGGTCTGATCGTCCTGTCCGGCCTGTATATCTTCTTCCGGGAAAATACTCTCAAACGCCGCCGCGAAACCGCCGAAGGACTGGCCGCGGAGCAGGTTTGATCTTTCTTGTTTGCTGCCGTTACAATCACGGGACTTGACGAAGACGTGATCTTCAGGGAGTAAGAAGAGGCCCTGCGATGATTTGTCTCGCAAGGGCAGAGGAAACAAAGGTGCCGGGCCCCTCTGGCGAGAGTTTTACGGCGCTCTCGCGATGTCGGTACCGCCTGCAAAAATTGGCCGGCGGATTAAAAACTATGAAAAACCTGAATGTGCTTCGCGCGCGTGCTTTCTGCGTGCGGCCTGACGCTCCGCGTCGGTCCGTGAACGTCCTCGTCATCGGAGGCGACCGGACATGAGCGCTGCCCAGAAAAACACGCTTTCCTACTTCAAGTGGGCTTTTATCGTCACCGTCGTCGGCCTGATCCTCGGCGGTTATCTCGGCTGGGAAATGACCGGCACGGTGGGCGGTACGGCGACGATCTTCTTCATCTGCGTCGTTCTTGCGGTGCTGGAAATCTCGCTCTCCTTCGACAACGCCATCGTGAATGCCAATAAGCTGAAGGACATGACGCCGGTCTGGCAGCACCGCTTCCTGACCTGGGGTATCCTGATCGCCGTTTTCGGCATGCGTATTGTCTTCCCGCTGCTCATCGTCGTCGTCGCCGCGAATGTCGGTCCCTGGACCGCGATCGTGATGGCGGCCACGCAGCCGGAGCGTTATGCGGAAATCATGCGTGACGCCCATCTGCCGATTGCGGCTTTTGGCGGCACCTTCCTGATGATGGTCGGTCTCAACTTCTTCTTCGACCATGAAAAGGACGTACATTGGGTGCGCTGGATCGAAGAAAAGGCTGCAACCTATTCTTCCGTCAAGGGCATTGAAATTGCCTTCGTGCTGGTGGTCATGCTGGTCTTTTCCCGCATCATCGGCGCAAGCGACAATCCGGAACTCGGTCCGGTCGCGGCCAACACCTTTTTCCATTCGGCGATCTGGGGTCTTTTGACCTTCCTGCTGGTGGAAGTTGTCGGCGGCATTCTCGACCGCAGCCAGGAAATGCTGGAAGGCGCGGCGAAAGGCGGCTTCGGTGCATTTCTTTATCTCGAAGTGCTGGATGCCAGCTTCTCCTTCGACGGCGTGATCGGTGCTTTCGCGCTGACGCAGAACCTCTTCATCATCGCCATCGGCCTCGGTATCGGCGCCATGTATGTGCGCTCGATGACCATCATGCTGGTGGAGAAGGGAACGCTTGCCGAGTACCGCTATCTGGAGCACGGCGCCTTTTATGCGATCCTCATTCTGTCCGTGATCATGTACGTACAGACCATGGTGCATATACCGGAGGTCATTACCGGACTTGGCGGCGCGGGCCTCATCGGCATCTCGCTCTGGTCCTCCATCCGCTATAACCGGCGGCACAATGCCGGTGCCGTCGAAGCGGCGCGCGGCGCGGAGATCTAAACCGCGACCATCCTTGCCTTCCGCTGTCGTGGCGGAAGGCAGTTTTTAAGCACTGTATTTCCGATTGCCTTTTTTTATTGCGCTTTTCTCCTTGCGGACAATTTGGCCACAAGGCCACAATTTCATCCAAGCAGCTGTTTTTGCTTGCCTTTGTGCGTCGCAGCAGAACTGGCACAGTTTCTGCATCCCTTCTTGCAAGTCCAGAGGGGACGTCGAAAGCCCGAAAAACGGGTCGATAAATACCGCCGCGCCGCGCCGCCGTTGAGGTTGACGAGGGCGCGGCGGTTTTGTTTGTGCGCCATGGTTCTTGAGTTTTTCGTTCCATTGAATGAAAACGGGAGCGTAACGACTGGAAGGTTCACCGGCTTGCCTGCACAATTGTCGCCCACGGAAGCTTTGGGGCTCTGGCATCGTGTATCCACGGCGCAGATCACCGCCGACGCGCCGGATTTGACCTTGCGTCAGACCGCCATCCTGCTGCAGATTTATCTCGTGCCGCCGCCGCATACCGTTCGCGGGCTTGCCGCCCTGCTGGGGGTGACCAAACCGGTCATCACCCGTGCGCTCGATAGTCTCGGAGCGCTGGGATTGGTCGACCGGGTCCGGGATGAGCGGGACAGGCGCAATGTCGTGATAAAACGTACGGTGGCCGGTGCGCTTTATCTGGAAAAATTCGGCGATCTGATTATTGATCAGGCGCGCAAGATCTAACCCCTGGACGTGAAACCCATGATACTCGACCGCCGCCTGAATGTCTTCCGCCCCGATCTGGCCGACGCGAAACTGCAAGGCGCGGTGCAGGCCGAACGTTTTGTCAGCGGCTCACCCGCGCAGGTTACGATACCGGTTATTGGCCTGCGGCCGACACCGGACCTTGCCGCCGGCATCGACACGGAACTGCTGTTTGGTGAAACCCTCCGAGTTTTTGACAGGGCGAATGGCTGGGCGTGGGTGCAGGCGGATTCGGATGGTTATGCCGGTTATGTGGCGGAGACGGCAATCGGCGACGTCGTGGCCGCCACCCACCGCATCGTTGCGCCCCGTACCTTTCTTTATCCTTCCGCCGAACTGCGCAAACCACCGGTCACGGCGCTCTCCATGGGCAGCCTGATCCGCATCGTCGGCGAGGCGGAAACTCGCGGCACCCGCTATCTTCTGACTGAGAAAGGCGAAGGCATCATCGCCGCCCATTGCCGGTCCGTCGATGCGGCGCTTGAGGAAGACTATGTGGCGGTGGCGCTGCGTTTTATCGAAACCCCCTATCTCTGGGGCGGCCGCTCGGGCTTCGGCATCGATTGTTCCGGTCTCGTGCAGCTTTCCATGGCGATGACGGGTCGCCGCGTTCTGCGCGACACCGACATGCAGGTGAAGTCGCTCGGCGTGGAAATTGAGCGCGATGAATTGCGGCGCGGCGATTTCGTCTTCTGGAAGGGCCATGTCGGCCTCATGGAAAACGAAGAAACGCTGCTGCACGCCAATGGCCATACGATGAATGTCGCGCGCGAAAATCTCGAGGCGGCCATCGAGCGTATCGGTTGGCTATATGAAAAACCGACGGCGTTCCGCCGGCTGGAGGGCTGAGACGGCGGCTTTCACGAAATTGTGCCCGCCCCGCCCTTTGTAGGAAGAACGCCGACGGCCTACATCCCATGAATGAGAGCACGGGACAGGCATCGATGAAGACAAGAACGGCGACACGATTGGCAGCCATACTCGCGGCGGTTCTGGCAAGCGGCGTGGCAGAGGCGCAGACTGTTTTCCAGAATGGTTTTGCCCCGGCGCCGGACGCCTATGCAAACCTGCCCGGCGTCAAGGATCCGCGGACGCTGCAGCCCAAGGTGCGTTATACCTGCCATACCGAGCTCGGAATCACCGGCTATTCCAGGGGACCATACCGCGAGGTTTTCGGCAGCCGTGGACTTCCCGTTCAGGGTTATCGCTGCACGGATGAAAACGGCATTTCCAGCTTCGGCGGCAGAAATCCGGTCTCCAAGGACTGGTATCCCGGCATCAACCCCGTTGACCCGACTTTCTGAGGGTATGCGGAGTGAGATGGCAGTCCGAAAACCCCATGCGGTTTTCGGAAAATAGATGCGCGGGCAAGAGTGTGAGGCATTTGCCCATCCGTCGCTCTGGACTTGTTGTCGCTTTTTCAGATAAATCTTCGGCAAGACAGGTTGATACCTGCATGCGTGCGGAGTGACATCGGCTATTCTGAGCTTTGGCCGATATTGGGGAATGCGAGTATGACGAAGACCGATATAGCCACCCGTGTCCACAATCATACCTGGAAACTCGATCCGATCGTGCGCAGCCTGATCGATACGGATTTCTACAAGCTCCTGATGCTGCAGATGATCTGGAAGCTTTATCCGGAAGTGGATGCGACGTTTTCCCTCATCAACCGCACGAAGACCGTGCGGCTGGCGGAGGAAATCGACGAGATGGAACTGCGCGAGCAGCTCGATCACGCGCGCACCCTGCGCCTCTCCAAGAAGGAGAATATCTGGCTTGCGGGTAACACGTTTTACGGTCGCTCGCAGATTTTCGAGCCGGAATTCCTCTCCTGGCTTTCAAGCTATCAATTGCCGGAATACGAGCTTTTCAAGCGCGACGGGCAATATGAGCTGAATTTCCATGGCCGCTGGATGGACACGACGCTGTGGGAAATTCCGGCGCTGGCAATCATCAACGAATTGCGCTCGCGCAGCGCCATGCGCTCGCTTGGGTATTTCACGCTGGACGTGCTTTATGCCCGCGCCAAGGCCAAGATGTGGGAAAAGGTCGAGCGGCTGCGCGAGCTGCCTGGTCTGCGCATTTCCGATTTCGGCACCCGCCGCCGTCATAGTTTCCTGTGGCAGCGCTGGTGCGTCGAGGCGCTGAAGGAAGGCATCGGACCTGCCTTTACCGGGACGAGCAATGTCCTGCTCGCCATGGATTCCGACCTCGAAGCCGTCGGCACCAATGCGCATGAGTTGCCGATGGTGGTTGCGGCGCTGGCGCAGACCGATGAGGAACTGGCGGCCGCGCCCTACCAGGTGCTGAAGGACTGGAACCGGCTTTATGGCGGCAACCTGCTGATCGTGCTGCCGGACGCCTTCGGCACGGCGGCCTTTCTGCGCAACGCCCCGGAATGGGTAGCGGACTGGACCGGCTTCCGCCCCGACAGCGCGCCGCCGATCGAAGGCGGTGAAAAGATCATCGAGTGGTGGCAGAAGATGGGCCGCGATCCGCGCAAGAAGATGCTGATCTTTTCCGACGGTCTCGATGTCGACGCCATTATCGACACCTACCGGCATTTTGAAGGCCGGGTGCGCATGAGCTTCGGCTGGGGCACCAATCTCACCAATGATTTTGCCGGCTGCGCGCCGAAGACCATTGCCAGCCTCAAGCCGATTTCCATCGTCTGCAAGGTCAGCGACGCCAATGGCCGCCCGGCGGTGAAGCTCTCGGATAATCCGCAAAAGGCGACCGGTGATCAGGCCGAAGTGGAGCGTTATCTGAAGTTCTTCGGCCAGGAAGACCACAAGGAACAGAAGGTTCTGGTCTGATTGAGACCGGGCGCTTCGGTTGACGAAGCGCCCGCGCGAGCCTGCTTCTTCGTATCGGCGGATTATTTCGCGAACTGATGCGCGATGTAATGGAAGAGCGCTCTGATGCCCTGTGCCTCGCCGCCGATCGATGAATGATACCGCTCGCTGAGCGACCAGCCGTAAATATCGAAATGCGCCCAGCGTCTGGTATTGGTGACGAAACGCTTGAGAAACAGCGCGGCGGTGATCGAGCCGGCCATGCCGCCTGACGGTGCATTGGTGATATCGGCCGCGCGTGAGCGGATATCCTTGTCGTATCCCATATAGAGCGGCATGCGCCACAGGGGGTCGTCCGTATCGATGCTGGCTTCAGCGATATCATGGGCCAGATCGCCGTCATCCGTGTAGAAGGGCGGCAGATCCGGGCCGAGCGCGACGCGGGCCGCACCTGTCAGCGTCGCCATGTCGATCATGAGGTCGGGCGCATCCTCATCCGCATAGGCCAGCGCATCCGCCAGAACGAGACGGCCTTCCGCATCGGTATTGTCGATCTGCACCGTCAGCCCCTTGCGGCTTCTATAGATATCGCCGGGACGGAAGGCATTGGCGGAAATGGAGTTTTCCACCGCCGGCACGAGGACCCGCAGATCGACCGGCAGCTTCGCATCCATGATCATCAAAGCGAGACCGAGAACATTGGCGGCACCGCCCATATCCTTTTTCATCAAGGCCATGGAGGCGGCGGGCTTGATGTCGAGACCGCCGGTATCGAAGCAGACGCCCTTGCCGACGAGGGTGAGGCGCGGATTGCCTTTTTTGCCCCAGTTCATCTCCAGAAGGCGCGGCGCGCTTTCGCTGGCGCGGCCGACGGCATGGATCAGCGGAAAGTTTTCCTTCAGCAGGTCATCGCCGGCGATGACGTTCACCTTCGCCTTATAATGGGCGGCAAGGGCGCGGAAGGCGATCTCGAGCTCATCCGGCCCCATGTCGTTGGCCGGAACATTGATGAGATCGCGCGCGAGGAAAACGCCCGCCAGAACGCGCTTGATCTCGCCGTCTTCCGCATCCTGCGGAATGAGCAGCTTTGCGCCGTTGGTCTTGGTCGTCTTGTATTTGTCGAAACGATAGCTGCCGAGGCCGAAACCGAGCGCCAGGCGGTTGGCGGTCAAGGGCGCGGTCTCGACATGCCACTCGCCTTCCGGCAGCTCACGGGCGAGCTTGCCGGTGATAAAGGGAATTTCGGACGGATTGCCGCCAAGACCGAGAAGCGCGCCGCCCAGCGAACCATCGGCGGAAGGAACCAGTAAGATGGCGCCTGCCTCTGCCTTGAACCCCGCCTTTTTCGCCCAGTCCAGAGCGACAGGATCGATGGCGCCCTGTTCGATGTGGGCTGGCGTGACGGCGAAAACCGGCAGAGTGCTGCCGGCTTTGGAGCTGAAAGGGGTGGGGCGTTCAATGAACTGATAGGGCGCCATGGTCTGCTTTCGTAACTGTCGTGAATCGGTGCGATTAACGCTCTGTTAGGGTTAACAGATTATTGCTTAAGTGAAAGTTGCGTCATGTGAGTCTGTCGTATGTCGGGCGCAAGATCGATCATTCTTGGGCGGGGGCGCTGCCATGACTGCTTTTTCTTTGGCCGGGACGGGCCGGATCGGGTTGCTGCGGGGAGCATGCCTTGCCGCCTTGGTTCTTGCTGTTTCCGGATGTGCGGGCACCAACAAGCCGGATCGCATGTCCACCGGCTCTATTCCCGCCGCCACACGCTCCTATGACCACATGAACATGGAGCAGCTCCGGCAGGCGGAAGAGGCGGCCGGCAAAGCCTATGAACGCAGCCCGAAAGACAAATCCGCCGGCATGAATTATGCCAACATTCTGATGATGACCGGCAAGAACACCCAGGCGCTTGCCGTCATGCAGCAGATCGCCATCTCCAATCCGGCCGACCGCGATGTCCTTGCCGCCTACGGTAAGGCGCAGGCCGCCGCCGGCCAGCTGGAACAGGCCCTGTCGACCATTCAACGGGCACAGACGCCGGATCGCCCCGACTGGCGGCTTTTTTCCGCCGAAGGCGCTGTCCTCGATCAGCTCGGACGCTCGAACGAGGCGCGCTCGCGATACCGTCAGGCGCTCGACCTGAAACCGAACGATCCAAGCGTGCTGTCCAATCTCGGCATGTCCTATGTCCTGTCGAGCGATCCGCGTACCGCCGAGACATATCTGCAATCGGCCATCACCCAGCCGGGCGCCGATAGCCGTGTCCGCCAGAACCTTGCGCTCGTGGTCGGGCTTCAGGGCCGCTTCGCCGAAGCGGAACGGATCGCCGTCCAGGAACTCTCTCCGCAACAGGCCCAGGCAAATCTCGGTTACCTGCGGGCGATGCTCTCGCAACAGAATTCCTGGCAGCAACTGGCGAAAAAAGACGGCAAGCCTGCCGGCTGATGCACGTTCAAGTCTTGCGTCGGTCGCGGCAGGCAACCCGATATGCCGCAGCGTCTTTCTCTGTCAGAACGAGTCGAGAACCCGGATGATGGCCGGGCCAAGAATGACGGCAATCAGCACCGGCAGGAAAAATACGATCATCGGCACGGTGAGTTTCGGCGGGAGTGCGGCGGCTTTTTTTTCCGCCTCGTTCATGCGCTCGTCGCGGCCCTCCTGCGCGAGAACGCGCAGCGCCTGCGCAAGCGGCGTGCCGTACCGCTCCGCCTGGATAAGCGCCTGCACGACGCTTTTGACGGCTTCGAGCTGGGTTCTCGTGCCGAAATTCTCAAGAGCGACGCGCCTGTCTTGAAGGAAGGACAGCTCGGCTGTCGTCAGCATCATTTCCTCGGCCAGCTCGGGTGACTGCTCGCCCATCTCCTCGGCCACG
Organism: Agrobacterium sp. NPDC089420; assembly: GCF_044900305.1. NCBI lineage: Bacteria > Pseudomonadati > Pseudomonadota > Alphaproteobacteria > Hyphomicrobiales > Rhizobiaceae > Agrobacterium > Agrobacterium sp. NPDC089420. The sequence continues at coordinate 135,735 of NZ_JBJDMY010000002.1, forward strand.
CGCCGCATCGCCGCCTCCATGGAGACACCGGATTCAATGCAGATCAGCATGAGGTCGAGCGCATCCGGCCAGGCCCGCTTGATCGATGCCTGCCGCTTGTTCATGCGGTTCGACACATAGATATTGGGGGCGTAAAAGCCGATATAGCCGAACAGCAGCACGGCCATCAGCCGGACGATGAAGGCCTTGTCGGAAAGATTTCCGAGAACGAAAATCCAGGTAAAGGCCACGGCCAGAAAAATGAACGGCAATACGAAGCGGGCGGCAAGAAAGGTGTTGAAGGCGTTTTGTGAACGAAGTCCGGCTGCGCGCAGCTTGTTCATCGTATTCTTGTCGGCCAGCGCTTCCTGAAGGTTGAACTTCTCCACGATCCGGCGCGCAGACTTGTTGTTGTTGCCACGCAGCGAGGTTTTGCCGTCTCTGGTGACGGCCGCCATGCGGTCGCGTTCCCGGCTGCGGATCAGATCACGTTCCGATGACACGGCTTTCATGCGCTTGGCGAAATCTTTCCGCTCGAAAACCGGCATGATGAGCGTGTAGAGGGTCGCGAAGACCGCCAGCGTCACGAGAACGGCGATGATCGTTTGCGGATCGGTCAGGCTGGAAAGGAGGTTCCCGCTCATTCCATCCCCTCAAATATCGAAATTGATCATTTGGCGCATGATGAATATCCCGATCAGCATCCAGAGCGCCGACGCTCCGAGAATGATATGGCCACGAAGATCGGTGAAAAGCACCGACAGATAATCGGGTGAGGTGAAATGCACCAACATCATGACGACGAAAGGCAATGAGCCGATGATGACGGCGGAGGCCTTCGCCTCCATCGAAAGGGCGCTTACCTTGGCGCGCATCTTCTTGCGGTCTCGCAAGACTTTCGAAAGATTGGACAGGGCTTCCGAGAGGTTGCCGCCGGCTTGCGCCTGGATGTTGATGACGGTGCTGAAAAAGCTCACTTCGAAGAGCGGCATGGTCAGCATCATGCGTTCGATCCCCTGCGGGATGCCGATGCCGACTTGCTGTGCATCGACGACACGCTGAAACTCTGTTTTCACCGGCTCCTGGCCATCCGAGGCGATCAGTCGCACGGCGTCGTTCAGCGGCAAGCCGGATTTGATCGACCGGCACATGACGTCGAGCGCATTGGGAAACTCCTCGAGAAATTTCTTCTGCCGGCGCTTGAGAACAAACGCCAGTCCCCATCGCGGCAGTCCCAGGGCCACGACAAATCCTATGAGCAGAGCGATCAGCAATGACAGGCCGTAAAGAAGTGACATGAGCGCGGAGAAAACGGCCATGCCCACGCTCAGCAGATAGAACTGGCGAACGGAAAGCGTAAGCCCCGCCTGAACCAGCTTGTCGCGCACAGTGACGTTTTTTGCTTTTTTTGCTTTCTCGCTCTGTTTCCGTTCCATTTCCCGCAGATTATCCTGCATGGATTTGCGGCGCTTGCTGAGTTCCTGGACGCGGTCGCGCGCGGCCTTGATGTTTGCGTGATCCGTTTCTGCGGCCTGAACGCGCTTGAAGCGGTTGGTGGTCTTTTTTTCGACCTCTATCTGCTGGAAAAGCAAGGCGTAAGCGAGTGCCCCTGCCGAGATGGCGACAAGTGCGGCCAGTAACAGGATTGACGGGTCCATGGCGGTCGCTTTCCCTTAGGATGTTTTTTCCATTTCATCGAGCGCGGCCGCGAGGCGTTTTTCCTCGCCGTAATAGCGGGCGCGATCCCAGAAATGGGGTTTGCTGATACCTGTCGCGACATGTTTGCCGATGAGCCTGCCGTGAGCGTCTTCGCCTTCGATTTCAAAGCGCATCAGATCCTGGGTCACGATGACGTCGCCTTCCATGCCGGTCACTTCGGTGATCTGCGTTATCCGCCGTGAACCGTCGCGCAGGCGTTGGGCCTGAATGACGATGTCGATCGACCCGGAAATGATTTCGCGCACGGTTTTGGCCGGCAGGGTGAAACCGCCCATGGCGATCATCGATTCAATACGGCTCAGGCATTCGCGCGGCGTATTGGCGTGCAGCGTTCCCATGGAGCCGTCGTGGCCGGTGTTCATGGCCTGAAGCAGGTCGAAAACTTCCGGTCCGCGCACTTCGCCGACGATGATGCGTTCAGGCCGCATGCGAAGGCAGTTCTTGACGAGATCGCGCATGGTGATCTCGCCTTCGCCCTCGATGTTTGGCGGACGTGTTTCAAGCCTCACGACATGTGGCTGCTGAAGCTGCAGTTCGGCAGTATCCTCGCAGGTGATGACGCGTTCGTCCCTGTCGATGAAACTTGTCAGGCAGTTGAGAAGCGTGGTCTTGCCGGAGCCCGTGCCGCCGGAGATGACGACGTTGCAGCGGACACGGCCGATGATCTTCAGCAATGTCGCGCCTTCGGGCGTGATCGCGCCGAAACGCACCAGCTGATCGAGTGTCAGCTTGTCCTTCTTGAATTTTCGGATCGTCAGCGCCGGCCCGTCGATCGCCAGCGGTGGCGCGATGACGTTGACACGCGAACCATCGGGCAGGCGGGCGTCGCATATCGGGCTCGATTCATCCACGCGCCGGCCGACCTGGCTGACGATGCGCTGGCAGATGGAGAGCAGCTGGGCGTTGTCGCGAAAACGGATGTCGGATTCGATGGTCTTGCCGCCGACTTCGATGAAGGTCTGGCCGGAGCCGTTGACCATGATATCGGCAATATCGTCGCGCGCCAGAAGCGGTTCCAGCGGCCCGTAGCCAAGGACGTCGTTGCAGATGTCTTCGAGCAGTTCCTCCTGCTCGGCGATGGACATGGCGAAATTCTTGATCGTGATGATGTCGTTGACGATATCACGGATTTCTTCGCGTGCGCTCTCCGCATCGAGCTTGGCGAGCTGCGAAAGGTCGATCGTATCGATGAGCGCGGAAAACACCTGGCTTTTGGTATTGTAATAGTCTTCCGTGCGTGCGCGTTTTTTCTGGGCCGGCTGCGCCGCTGCCTGTCGTGTTGCGGGCGATTGCCCGGGTTCGAGCGTGTCGATCGCGAGAGGCCGAGGCTCAGGGGCCGCCGCCTGCGTGGACACAGGCGTGACAGGATCCGGCTTTATGCTTCTGGCTGGGCCTTCAGCCCCGCGTTTTCCGAACATCGGCGTTTCCGTCTAGAGGCGCAGGGGAAACCCCTATTTGCGCTTGAGAATATTCTTGAGTTTGTCGAGGCCGCCGCGCCTGCTTTTGCGCAGGACGGTGCGGCCGGTGATGGTATGGGCAATTTGCGAGAAGGTTTCCGCGATCTGCGATTTTTCATCCATCTCGCTGATCATCCGTCCGCTGTTGGCGGCAGTGCCGAACAGCTGGGCATCGAATGGGACGATCGCGATCGGTTCGATTTCCAGCGGCTCGAGGAAATCCACCGGTGCAATTTCCGGCCGTTTGGGCATGCCCACCTGGTTGAGAATGAGGTGGGGCAGCTTGTCGTTGGGCCGCAGTTTTATCAGCGCATCGAACAGGTTTTTCGTGTTGCGCAGATTGGCGAGATCGGGAGCCGCCGTGATGACGACCTCGTCGGCTTCCGCAAGAACTGCCCGCGTCCAGTCGCACCATTGGTGGGGAAGATCGAGGATCGCGACGGGTGCGCTGCGCTGCAAAACCTCAAGGATCGGCAGAAAGGCCTGGCGATCGAGATCATAGGTCCTGTCGAGCAGCGAGGGCGCCGCCAGAAGCGACAGATGATCGGAGCATTTTGTCAGAAGACGGTCGAGAAACACCTCATCCAGCCGTTCCGGTGAAAATACCGCCTCCGCCATGCCCTGGGCGGGGTCCTGGTCGAAATCGATATTGGCCGTGCCATAGGCAAGGTCCATGTCCGCCAGAATGGTTTCGGTCGAGAAAAGCGTGGAGATGCCGAAGGCGCAATTATGTGCGATCGTCGATGAGCCCACACCACCTTTGGCGCCGATGAAGGCAATGTTGCGGCCGAGCGGCTCCGCTTCCGGATCGACAAAGATCGTCGCAATCGCGCCAAGGAGATCGGCCATATTGACCGGAGCGACGAGATATTCGGAAATGCCGTTGCGGATGAGATCGCGATAAAGCGTGATGTCATTGTGCCGTCCGACGATAATGACACGGGTGGAGGGATCGCAGACCTCCGCCAGCGGGGCGAGATCGTCCAGCAGCGAAACAGGGGCGCTCGCCGTCTCCAGGACGATGAGATTGGGTGTCGGCGAGGCGGAAAACATCGTGGCCGCCGCGTTGATGTCTCCCTTGGTCACCCGCAGGGTAACCTTGCTCATGCGACGATCGCCGGACAATGCGTCCATTACCGCCTGCATATTGTCGCTGACGCAGAAGGCGTGGACGGAAATGCGGGGCAGGGGCCGCAGATGGTCCATATCCGAAGCGCGCACCGGCTGTTCGGTGTCCGCGCCGCCGCCTGACTTGATATCGTATTCTACAGCGCTCATCGTCTTTCCTGCCGTGACAATTGTTGGAACCGCATCAGTCTATCGTCGTCGCAGCCTTGCCGCGGTAGGTCTCGATGACGACCGCGCGACGCTCGGCATCGATCGGGCTCATGCCGCGTGGGCCGACCAGATCCATGGGATTGGCAATCTGCGCCGCGAGATTGCTCTGCGAAGCGCATCCGAAATTATACCAGTTCTTGTTGCCGAAGGTATTGTCCGAAAGGTCCTCGGGCCATTGGCCGCATTGCCCGGTCATGGCGGTCACGGCGACATAGCTCAGCCGGATGGGGGCGGCGTCGCCGTTCGGGGAAGCGGCATAGCGCGTTTCCATGATCTTGCCCGATGCGACGCCCGCGCCGGAAAGCGTCGAGCGGATCTGCTTCGCCATTCGCGAGGCGGTCGCCGAATTGGCTGATCCCGATGGCGTCTGAATATTGATGACGCCTGTCGACATCGAGGCATAATTCTGGGCGAAGCCGCGGACATTGTCAGCCATCGCCATCGTCAGCCGGCTGTCGCCAGCAGAAACCGGAATATCCAGCGAATGCTCCGCCTCCGACAGGGTGATCGGGTGGCGCGTGCGATAGTCGTCGGGAATGGCGTTGGTCGTCAGCGGATCGCGCGCGCAGCCTTGCAACAGAGCGGCGGCAAGCGCCACCATGGCGACGAGACCGGCCCGTCCGGCCGGAAAAAAGGAAGAGGTTTCCTGCATGGCGTTTCCTGCCCCGACCGGGCTTGTTTTGAAGAGGGGATATCGTGCGTGTGTCGTCATTTGTAGATGAACCCCACTGATCCCTGATAGGGCGGCGCCTGAACCTGGTCCTTGCGGCCATAGACCTTGTTGACCCGGTTCATGAAATACATGGCGGCATCGTTTTCCGGGTTGAAGTTGTCATCCGGCCGGGCGATCTGGTTGCGCGCGACGGGCCGCACCAGATAGGGCGTTGCGATGATCACCAGTTCCGTTTCGTTGCGCAGGAAGTCCTTGCTGCGGAAAAGCGTGCCGAAGATCGGAATTTTCGACATGCCTGGAAGTCCGGACATGGCCTGGCGGACATTGTCCTGAACGAGACCTGCAATCACGATCGATCCGCCGGAGGGAAGCTCCACCGTCGTGGAGGTTTCACGCTTGCGCACGGACATGTAGGTCGAACCGGGAATGGTCCGCCCGAAGTTTCCGGTGACGACGTTGCCCTCGTAAGTCGGTTCGGACACATTGGTTTCGATCTTGAGACTTATTCTGCCGGGGGAAAGCACGACCGGCTTGAAGTTCAATGTGATGCCGTAGTCGACCGTTTCCACTTCGCGTTTGACGACGGCGGTATTCGTATCCTTGTCCAGCGTGACATCCTGTTCGGCGGCGATCCGGAAATCGCCACCGACATAAAACTTCGCCTGTTCGCCGGAAATTGCTGTCAGGCTCGGCTCCGCCAATGTTCGCATCACGCCCGCCTGCTCCATGGCGTTGAGATAGGAGGCAAACCGCAGCGAGCCGGAACCTATCGCACCGCTGGCGATCCGGGATGCGCCGTCGATCGCGTTCCCGAGACTGGACGGATTTCCGAATTCGAAACCATTACTGCTCGTCGAGCTGCTGATCGAGCCGTTGAAGCCGAGCTGCTTCAGAATCTGCCTGCTCACTTCGGCGACGGTGACCTTCAGCGTCACCTGGTCCTCGCCCTCGATCGTCAGCATGTTGACGATCTGCGAGACTTGCCGACGCTCCGCAAAAATCGCAGCGTCGCCGCCATTGTCGCCACCCGTCAGCGATATGTTACGGGTGGTGGCTTCACCGCCCTTGAGAAAGGCTTCCGCGAGCTGTACGGCGCGCGCAGAATCCTGCGGCGTGCGCACCGTTCCCGTCAGGACGATGTTGTCCGAAACGATTTCAACCTTGATGTCGGATTCGGGAATGAAGCGGCGAATATTGGCCTCCAGCCCGACAATATCACGCTCCACCTCGAGATCGAGGCTGACGATTTCCCGACCGCCCTCGCCGAAGATGAAAATATTGGTCTGTCCTACCGTTTTTCCGAAGAGGTAGATTCGTCTGGAGGTGCGCGTCACCGCATCGGCGAGGCTGGGGTCGGCGACGAGAATGTCATGGGCGTCCTCGGGCAGGTCGATGACCAGCGCCTTGTTGAGCCCGAGTTTCAGGCGCTTGCGGATGCCCGAGCCGCTCTCGGTGATACGCACGATGCTTGCGCTTTGCGCCTCGGCTTCGCCAATACCGATAAGGCCGGACGAATAAGGGCCGGGAATGCCTGAAAAAGCCACGCAGAACGCAAGTCCGCCCAGCATCGATGAACGCAGCTGTTGTTTGAAACGCCTTGCCATGAACCCCCCGGTCATTGTGATGCTCCTTGACCGCTCTTGACGATCGAGCCGGATTTGATCACCTGAATTTCCGGCTGCCCGGCGCCGCCGTTGAGAAGATAGCCGGCCGAAAGCGTATCGTTTTCCTGGGCGTCGGCGACGGAGCGCAACGCCAGGGTGAGGCGATCGGCCATCTGTTGTGCCACCGTTATGATCTTGGCCTGCTCCGGCGTCAGTTCCAGTGTGGCGGTCGCGCCCACCACGGCCGACGTGCCGTCTTCGCCTTCCTTGATCTGCTGGTCGATCGCCAGAACACGAACGTTGTTCAAAACATTCTCAGTCAAAAAATTGCCGTTGTCGCCCTTGCGGACCATGATCACATCGACCCGGTCATTCGGCAGCACGAAGCCGCCCGCGCCGGTCGAAACGGAAATCTCCGTCGCGACGGCACGTTTGCCGGCGGGTAAAAGCGAGGACATGATGCGGGTGCTGGAATCGACCACTTTTTCCGGCCGGATCGGTTCGCCTTCAAACAGGGGCAACCGCACGACCGCGCCGGTCAGTTCGGTGATGGCATCGGGATTTTTCACGTCGGTTATGAAACTGTCGATGACATTGCCCTGTGGCCAGGGTGTCCAGCGCACGGAGCTGTCGTTCAGACGGCTGCCGACGGGCAGGTTGACCGAGGAGACGAGTACGTTGACCGTCGGTTCTTTCTGGATGATCGTTTCCGCTTTTTCGATGACCTGCTTCGCGCCGGAAATCTGCATGGCGACAATACCGGCAAGACCGGCGGCCACCAGAGCAACGGAAAGAATGACAATGCGCGACGGTTTCATGGTCGATCCTTGAGGGAATCAGGTTTTCTCCCCTCAGGATGGCGCGCTATTGGTGTAATTATGGTTAATATTATGCTTGGATTTGTGGTTAACGGGTGTTTAACCTGCAAATTCAGCGACTGGTTCAGGAAAGACTGGCGATGGCGGCCTTTACCAGTGGTGCTTCTCCGTAGGTGACAAAACCGGCGGCGGCTATGCCGATGCCATAGGGGATCTTTTTCGCCACCATCAGGGAATCCGGAATGGGAATGCCGATGGCCATGATTTCCTGTGAGCGTGAACGCAAAAGCAGGATGCCAAGCGTCAGGATGCCGCCGAGAAAAGTGACAGCCAGCAGGAATTCTATGAGGGATATGTTGAAGCCATACCAGACGGCGGCGGCGGTCAGCAGCTTGGCATCGCCACCGCCCATCACATTGGTTGCAAAAAGTACAAAACAGGCAAGAAATACGGCGGCGGCGGCCGCGAGGCTCATCATAAAACTGTGCCAGTCCATGCCGGAAAACGGCGCGATGACGAGGAAGGACAGGAACAGGAAAACCGTTATCCTGTTGGGTATCGTCATGCTGAAAAGATCATTCAGAGCAGCAAAGGCGAGGCAAAAAGGCAATATCAGGAAAATTGCAGCGACTACCACGGCCGTCTCCTCGGGCTGCTTTTGAAAGGCAGCTACCCCATAGAAGCTATTTATAAAAAGACACGCCGCCTTTGCGGCGGCGCGTCCATGTCTCGTTCAGTAACGCTTAGTTGGTTGCGGCAGGCGCATTCGCGTTGATCCGCTGGGAAAGCGCGGTGAAGAAAGCATTGAGCCGCGTGCCAACGGCCGTGGCGCCGCCGATGATTGCAACGGAAATAAGTGCGGCGATCAGGCCATATTCAATCGCCGTGGCACCGGATTCGTCCTTGAGGAAACGAGCGAAAATCTTGGTCATGGGTCTCTCCTAACTCTTGTGTTGGTTCAGCACGCCGACAACTGTTCTCCGTTGTTCGGTTGTGTCCAAACTACAACCGAGCGATTTCCAAGCGCTTAAAAAAAACGATTAATCCAAAGTAAACGGAAGGATGAGTTTCTCTTGGTAAATAAAAGCAAAAAGTATTTCCTTCATTTTTATATTCACTGAAAAACAAATATATTCCGTGCCGCACCGTTTTTTATCGCTGGCGAAGTGTCCGCGTCAGGAAAGGGGAGTGTTCAGTTTTGAGGCGGGGTCGCGAGATGCGGAAAATACCGCTCAAGTCACGATGGTTACCATTCATATAGCGGATCTTCGCTATTTAACGCTTCATTCACTAAAACCGCGCATCCTGTGGCGTAATAAAGTGCGGGTAGTGAGCAAGGGCCAAACGCGTGTCATCCGGAAAACTGGCGAAAATTACGGTCGGCTTGTCCGTCTTCCTGTCGGGTTCGCTACAACCCGTCTTTGCCCAGGAAGACATATTGCGCGTTTCCATGAATCACGCCCGCGTCCTTCGTCTCGACCGTCCGGTCAGCAAGGTTATCGTCGGTAACTCCAAGGTTGCCGATGCCACGGTTGCCGATGCCACCACCATCGTTCTGACAGGCCGCAGTTTCGGCACGACCAACCTCGTGCTTCTCGATGAGGAAGGCAATCCAATCGTGGATGAACGCATTCTCGTCTCGATCGACGAAGGCAATACGGTTCGTGTTTTCCGTCAGACGGAACGCACCGTTCTCTCCTGTACGCCGAATTGTGAGCAGCACTCGCAAAATAGCGGCGACAAGGACACCCAGCCCTAACAAGGCACGCTCATGCCTGTCTCGCCATGCCTCATGAAGGTTGGCGGGAATTTTATCCGCCAAACAAGGATCGGGCGTTTATCTCTATCATCGATTTTCGGGAGAACCGGAAAAAACCGCAACATGCGTCCCGGCGTTGCCGGTCGGCCTGTATGTTGCTGTTTTTTCGGTTAAGTTCTTGATCTGGCTAAGATCAAAAATGGAATGGTGCCCAGAAGAGGACTCGAACCTCCACACCCTTTCGAGTACCAGCACCTGAAGCTGGCGCGTCTACCAATTCCGCCATCTGGGCGACGGAGAGCGATGTACGAGGGCAGCCGCCCGGTGTCAACAGACTTTTTGAACTTTTATGACGATCATTGATTTTAAAGGGAAAAAACTTGTCGGACGCTGTTGAAACATGTCGCCGGGTCAGCTGTCGAGCCCCTCATGCTTCGTTCTGTCGACGTGGCCGAGGTCGCGCTCCGGGTCGATGATGTCACGGATTCTCTGTTTGAGCTCCTTGGGGCCAGGAAAACCGCCATCGCGTTTGCGCTCCCATATGGTGGTTTCGTCCACGCGGATCTCGAACAGGCCGCCGGTTGCGGGGATGAGGCTGACTTCTTCCACATCTGTGGCGAAGGTCTGCAAAATCTCCTGTGCCATCCAGCCTGCGCGAAGCAGCCAGTTGCATTGCGTGCAATAGCGGATGGTTATGCGAGGCTTGGTGTCGGTCATGATCACGATTCCTTCAATATCCGGTCACGATAATGTTAACTTTAACACTCATGTTTTACCCGGTGAATGCTTGTTCTTACCATGGGGCTTTGCCAACAGATGAGCCATCGAAGTCCGAAACATGGAGATCCTATGGCCCCGTTCGACAATAATCGTCAGCGCCTTTTCGTTCCGGCGGTCGCACCGCTTTATAACGCGACTCATGATCTGGTTGAGACCATTTTGCGTGTCGCCGCCGGCCTGCTTCTCGTCACCCATGGCTTCGGCAAGATCCTCAACCCTTTCGGGGCGACGGGCATGGTGGAGAGCCTGGGCTTTTATCCGGGCGTCTTCTGGTCGCCGTTGCTCGCGGCCACCGAGTTTTTCGGCGGCATACTGGTTGCCATAGGGCTGTTCACGCGGCCAGCATCCTTTGCCGCCATGATCGTTCTTTTGGTGACAGTCTATTTTCACGGCATCGTCAAGGCGGAAGGCCTTGGGGGTGCGGAAAAATCGATTCTCTGGGCGGCGATATTCCTGTTCTTTGCCGTTCGCGGCGGTAACAGGCATTCCGTCGATGCCAAACTTTCCCGGGAATTCTGAAACCCGTCAGGGCGTTTTGTCACCTGTCGCCGCGCTGACGGTGTGATGCCTCTTGAAAATCGGTTTTGCTCGTGATGAATCTGGATTCAGTCGGTGACTTCAGCCGATTGAATCCAGTCTCGTCGCCAAGGGGCCTCATGCGCGTTGCAATTATCGAAAACATGGCGGGTACGCCGCATGGCCAACTCGGTGTCGCGCTGAAAGAAGCGGCGGCGCAAGTGCATGTCATCCGCGCCTATGCCGGAGATCCTCTTCCCGCCGACGCCCGCGATCATGATGCACTCATCGTTCTGGGCGGCGAGCAGAACGCCCTGGATGACGCGCTCTATCCGTATTTCCCCGATCTCGCGCTGCTCATGAAAGCGTTTGGAGATGCCGACAAGGCGGTGATGGGTGTTTGCCTCGGCAGCCAGTTGCTCGCGCGCGCCTATGGCGGAGAAAATATTCTTTCCGGGCCGCCGGAATTCGGCTGGCAAGACGTGTCACTCACCCAAGACGGGGTGGCGGACCCGCTTTTGGCCGGGTTGAACAGGGTATTCCCGATTTTTCAATGGCATTGCGACACATTCACGCTTCCGCCGGGGGCGACGCGGCTTGCAACCAATGATGCGACGCGCAATCAGGCCTTTCGTGTCGGGCGGGCCGTCTATGGCACGCAATTCCACTTCGAGGCTTCGGCCACCGTTGTCGAAGGCTGGTGCCGGGCGCTTCCCGCTTCCGTGGAAAAAATGGCTCCCGGCTGGCTCGAGAATGACAGCCACCAGCGCGGCATGCGCGCGCGAACGGCGGATGCGGCCGGTCTGGAAATTGCCCGCGCCTGGGTGCGGCTCGTCTGAAAAAGCGGTTTTCCGTTCCATATGGGGCCGGGCGGGTCAAAGTCGCGACCGGCTATTCTCAGGGGCGCCGAGGTGCAGGGAACATGTACAAATTCGAAGTCTATCAGGACAAGGCCGGGGAGTACCGCTTCCGTTTCAAGGCATCCAACGGGGAGACGCTGTTTTCGTCGGAAGGATACAAGGCGAAGGCGTCGGCCATTCATGCGATCGAATCGATCAAGAGAAATTCACCCGGTGCGGATACCGTTGATCTCACCGCAATGACCGCCTGAACCTCGCCGCCTGCGTGAGAACTTGAAACATGTCGCCTGCCAGGAAATGACGGGCGCATCGGCAGGTGCCGGCGTAAAGATAAGATTCAGTCTTTTTTGATAATCTTCCGTTAGCATTTGTATTTCGAGGTTTCCGGGCGGCGTCAGAGCGTCCCCGATTTGTTTTGCGTACGGGTTCTCATGCGTTCATCGGCTGTGCCAGCACTTGTTTTCGGTTGCCTTCTGCTCGGCGGCTGCACGTCCAGTTCCGGGCCGGAAAGCCTGGTGGCCGGCTTGCCCTCGAAGGAAACCACGAGTTCCGTCACGCCGTCCGCGCCGGTGCCGCACGCGAGCGTCGGCAGCCAGCCCATCACGGCCCAGCCACGGCAGGAAGTTCTGGCGTGGGGCGGGCCGGTGCCCGAAGAACCCAGAGCCTTTTCCGCCGTCACGCCTCGGGCGTCCCTGCCGCAGAATGCGCCGGAAATCCGTTTGCCGGTCCCGTCGCAGGCCGAAATGATGCGCCCGGCCGAACGCCCGATGGAGCGCCCGGTGCAATTGGCCATGGCTGCCGCTCCAGCGGCGAGTGCCGGCGCCCAGATCCGCTCCCGCATCTTCCGCTCCAGCTTCAGCGACGCCAAACCGATCAATTTCGGCCGGGTTCAGCCGCGCCATTTCCAGGTTCACGGGGTGGATGTTTCCCGCTGGCAGGCAAATATAGACTGGCCCTTGCTGCGCACCCGCGGCGCGAACTTCGCCTTCATCAAGGCAACGGATGGCGGTGACCATCTTGACCCGATGTTCCGCACCAACTGGCAGCGTTCAAAGGAAGCGGGCATTCGCCGTGGCGCCTATCACTTCTTCTATTGGTGCCGCAACGCCAGCGAACAGGCAGACTGGTTCATTCGCAACGTGCCGCGCGATCCGGACGCGCTGCCGCCGGTGATCGACGTGGAATATAACGGTGAATCCAGCTGCAAGATGCGCCATTCCCGCGAACGCGTCCTGGAGAAGATGCGCGTGTTCATGAACAAGCTGGAGCGTCATTACGGCCAGCGGCCGATCATCTATACGGCGCCCGATTTTTATAAGGACAACCTGAGCGGCGAGTTCCAGGATTATCCATTCTGGCTGCGCGCCGTCGCCCAGCATCCGTCGGTGGTCTATCCCGGCCGGAAGTGGCTGTTCTGGCAATATTCCGGCTCCGGCCTGTCACATGGCGTCGATGGCCGCATCGATCTCAATGTCTTCAACGGCAGCGAGGACGCATGGCACCGCTGGGTGGATCGCCGCTCAAGCTGACCCGGGTGGGGTCAGCGCGCGAATTTCCGGGCGCCCGCCACACACAGCACCACCACGAGCGTCACGGCGATCATCGCCGGGCTTACCTCCTCGTGCAGCAGGGTCGCAGCAAGCACCAGTCCAAAGAAGGGCTGTAGCAATTGCAGCTGTCCCACCGCTGCGATCCCGCCGAGCGCCAGCCCCCGATACCAGAAGATGAAGCCGATCAGCATGCTGAACAGCGAGACATAGGCAAGGCCGCCCCAGGCCTGCAGATCGATGCCGGCAAAGGTTTCAGGCCCGGTGAAAAAGGCGAGCGGCAGCATCACCGGCAGCGAAAGAACAAGCGCCCAGGAAATGACCTGCCAGCCGCCCAGCTTGCGCGAAAGGGCGGCGCCTTCCGCATAACCCAACCCGCAGACGATGATTGCGCCCAGCATCAGGAGATCGCCGGCAAACGAGGCCCCGAGCCCGGCTGCAAGCGAGTTCGACAGGGAAAAACCGGCGACCAGAGCGCTGCCCAGACAGGAAAAGAGCCAGAAGGCGGGGCGCGGGCGTTCGCCGCCGCGCAGCACCGCAAAAATTGCGGTTGCCAGCGGCAGCAGCCCGACAAAGACGATGGAATGCGCGGAGGTGACATGCCGCAGCGCCAGCGCCGTCAACAGCGGAAAGCCCACCACGACGCCAAGCGAGACGATGAAAAGTGATGTCAGCTCATCGCGCGCCGGGCGTCTTTGCCTGAACAGAATGAGCAGCGCGAGCGCCAACAGGCCGGCAATGCTGGCACGGGCAAGCGTGAGGAACACCGGATCGAAACCCGTCACCGCAACGCGTGTGGCCGGCAGCGAGCCGCTGAATATCACCACGCCTGTCAGACCGCTCAACCAGCCGCTTGTCGTCTTGTCCATTCTCGTCTCCTGCATTTTGTTTTTCTTGGTCCGGAATGGCTGGCGGGAACAGCGACAGTCATATACAATTTCAAGAAACTGTTATGGTTGTTTATCCGGTACGGATGGAGAGTGATTTGAACGGGCAGGTTTTTCCCATCACACGCATGGAACCCGGCACCCGCATTGAAAAGGTAATGGCCAGCATTCGCCTGCGCATCGCTTCCCGCAGCCTTGTTCCCGGCGCACGGTTGCCCTCGGTCCGGGCGTTGGCGAAGACCATGCAGCTCTCCACCTCCACCGTCGTCGAAGCTTATGACCGTCTGGTGGCCGATGGCACGATAAGCTCGCGTCCGGGTTCCGGATTTTTTGTGGCGGGTCCGCTTGCGCCGCTGTCGCTGGCCGATATCGAGCCACGGCTCGACAGGGCGGTGGATCCCCTCTGGGTGTCGCGGCAGGCGCTGGATGAAGGCACGGTGCTTGCCAAGCCCGGTTGCGGCTGGCTTCCCGCATCGTGGATGCCAGAAGAGGCGCTGCGGCGGGCGACACGCGCTCTTGCCCGGGCGGATGCTGCCTTGCTGACGGATTATGCGAGCCCCATGGGGTTGCTGCCGCTGCGCCAGCTTCTGTCACGCAGGCTCGCCGAACATGGGGTGCAGGCGGGTGCCGCCCAGATCATGCTCACCGATTCCGGCACGCAGGCGATTGATCTTCTCTGCCGTTTCCTGTTGCAGCCGGGGGATGCGGTGATTGTCGACGATCCGTGTTATTTCAATTTCCATGCGCTGCTGCGCGCGCACCGCGTCAAGGTCGTCGGTGTGCCCTACACGCCGACCGGACCGGACCTGCCGCTTTTCGAGCAGGCGCTGAAAGAGCACCAGCCGCGACTTTATATCACCAATTCGGCGATCCATAATCCCACCGGCGCAAGGCTATCGGCCGTGACCGCCCATCGCCTGCTGATGCTGGCCGAACAGGCGGGGCTGACCGTCATCGAGGATGATATCTTTGCGGATTTCGAAACGCAGGCTGCGCCGCGGCTGGCCGCTTTCGATGGTCTGAACCGCGTCGTCCAGATCGGCAGCTTTTCAAAAACCCTGTCCGCTTCCGTGCGGTGCGGTTTCATTGCTGCCCCTCCCGCATGGGTGGAAGCTCTGACCGATCTCAAGATCGCCACCGCTTTTGGCGGGGCGCATTTTTCCGCGGCGCTCGTTTTGTCGCTATTGACGGATGGCAGTTACCGCAAGCACGTTGAGGCGCTCCGGCAGCGTCTCGCAGCGACGATGCCGGAGGTTGCGGCGCGTCTGAGGTCGATTGGATGTGCGCCATGGATCGAGCCGCAGGCGGGCATGTTCTTATGGTGCCGCCTGCCGGACGGAGTTGATGCCGCCGATGTGGCGCGCCGGGCGCTGTTGCGGCAGGTGGTTCTGGCGCCCGGCAATGTTTTCAGTTCCGCCCGGAACGCATCGGGTTTCATGCGTTTCAACGTGTCGCAAATGGTTGGTCCGCAAGTCATGACGGTGCTTGCGGATGCCTTTCGACCCGGGGAGGATGGCTGACCGTCCTGAGCCTCCTGGACGAAATCGGAACAAAATCGCGTGAACGCCGTTTTCTCCGCAGAGTGAAGAGGAGGAATACCATGACATTCGATCCCAACAACCCGCGCCCGGACCGCGATCTTCGTCCGGAGGTGAATATCGGCAATGAACCCCGTGCACGCACATCGTCGTCCTGGGTGCCGTGGCTGGCGATCATCGTTGTTGTTCTGGTGGGCGTTTTCGCCTGGTCGCAGATGAGCGGCCCGACCACCGATCCGGCAACGACATCCTCCACCACGCCGCCCGCGGCAACGGATCAGGCGCCGGCGCCGATGACACCGACCGTTCCGGCAACGCCGCCTGCCAACAATGCAGCCCCGGCAAGCCCGAATACGGGCGGCACCCAGACCCAGCCGTAACGGATGACCCGATGCCTCAAAACCGTCTGCCTCCGGGCAGGCGGTTTTTTCGTGGGCGCAGCCGTCCTCCTTTTGCCCTTAGAGATGCTCCATCGCGGAGGGATTGTTGGACACCATGGACCAGCGGGCGATCGATTCTTCCGCTAGTGCCGCAAGTGTTATGCTTCCGAAGCGGGACAGGAGAATGGCTTCCGCCTCGTGCATGGCATCGTAAAGAGCCTCATTGACAGCTTGCTCGATGACGCAGTTCGGGTTGTCACCCGCCAGCCCGATCGAAAACAGTTCGGGCGTGCCGAGCGCCCGGTAAATATCGAGCAACGTGATTTCGCCGAGCGGCCGCGCCAGGACCCATCCGCCGCCATGGCCTTTTTCGGACGAGACATAACCATGCTCCCGCAGGCCCGCCATTGTTCTGCGCACCACCACCGGGTTGGTCTGCAGCATGGCCGCGATGCTTTCGGACGTTGCCGCCCCTTCGTGTTTTTCCATATGGATCAGAATATGCAGCACCCTTGAAAGGCGCGTGTCGTGTCTCATCGCTCAGCCCGTCTGTTTTTGGCGACGCTATCAGTTTCGAGATGACGTAACAATATAAGTTGCGTGACCCTTGACTCGAAAAATCACGTAACAATATAAGTATCATGAAAATGGACGGGCGCTTTCCGCCCGGTCTCGAAGGGCAGGTGCTTCATGAAATTCGACGTCATCATCATCGGCGGCAGCTACGCCGGTCTTTCCGCCGCCTTGCAGCTTGGCCGCGCCAGAAAAAACGTTCTCGTGGTGGATGCCAGTGAACGCAGAAATCGTTTTGCCAGCCATTCCCAGGGCTTTCTCGGCCAGGATGGCAAGGCGCCGGGCGAGATCGTCGCCGAAGCGCGCCGGCAGATCGCGCGTTACGCAACGATAGAGTGGGCGAAGGGCAGGGTGACCGATGCCGAAGGGGCTTTTGGCGATTTCGTCATCGAGATAGACGGTCGCCGCCGCGAAAGTGCAGCCCGGCTCATCCTTGCCATGGGCGTTACCGATGAACTGCCGGACATAATCGGGCTGAAAGAGCGCTGGGGTTCTTCAGTCTTTCATTGCCCCTATTGCCATGGCTACGAATTGAACCAGCAAAAAATCGGCGTCATTGCGGCGTCGCCCTTGGCGATCCACCATGCCCTTATGCTGCCCGACTGGGGTGAGACGACCTTCTTTACCAATGGTGCCTTCGTGCCGGATGAGGATCAGGCAGCACTTCTGTCCGCCCGCCGCGTTCGGGTGGAAAAAGACCGTATTGCGGAAATTGCCGGACATGCGGATGTCGTTCTGGCCGACGGCCGCCATATCGCGTTGGCCGGTCTTTTCACCCAGCCGAAATTGCGGATCGCTGCGCACTGGGTCGGAAAACTCGGCTGCGCCATGGAGGAGGGACCCATGGGGGCGAGCATTGTGACTGACGCGATGAAGCAGACGAGCGCGCGCGGCATCTTCGCCTGTGGTGATGTGGCAAGACCCGCCGGCTCTGTCGCCCTTGCGGTGGGCGACGGCGCCATGGCGGGGGCTGCGGCTCACCGGTCGATCCTGTTTCCGGAATGATCAGCACGAGATAAGGGTCAGCCAGCGCCCGGGAGGCATGCCGAAGGCATTCTTGAAATGCCGGGTGAAATGCGCCTGATCGGCAAACCCGCAGGCAAAGGCCGTTTCAGCAAGGCTGGCGCCGGCCCGCATCATCTCCTTGCATTTTTGCAGCCGCCGCATGATGAGATAACGATGCGGGCTGGTTCCCAATAGGCTGCGGAAATGCCGGAAGAGCGTGAAGCGGTCGAGCCCGCTTATTCGCTCAAGTTCCTCTGAAGCGACAGCGTCGGTACTGTTTTCCAGCAGATAGTCCCGACACCGCAGGATGGCGGCCCGGTCAATCCGCTTGATGGTTCTGGTGCTATTGTTCGCATGTTTGGAAAGCAGATCCGCCAGCCGCGATTGCCAGTCAGTCAGGAGCAGATTGTCCGGCTGGATTTCAAGATTGCCGAGCGCTTCGATCAGACATTGCTTAAACGCATCGTCCTCGATGACGGGATTTCTGGCAAAGGGGAGCGTCTGATATCCCGCCTGCGCCATTTTTTCAGGCGGAAGATAAAGCATGCGATAGCGCAGGCCTTCATCCGTACCTGCGCCGCCATCGTGAACTTCGTCGGGATGCAGCACGATGACATTTCCCGGCAGGCTGAAATGCGAGGTGCCGCGATAGGAAAAGGTCTGGACGCCGGAAAGCGTGACGCCCAGCGCGTAGGTATCATGGCGGTGCGGCGCATAGGCGTTGCCACGAAAACGCGCTTCTATGCGTTCGATGCCGTCGCTCGCCGGGGCCTGCACGATCCCCTCGAATTTGCACGAACGTTCAAGATCGCTGGTGTGCAAAGCCTTTAGGATCGCGTCTCTTTCGTAACCACAGCCAGATTGAGTTCGCATGTTTGATACCAAGATCGCCGTCATCCTTCGTGATGACCTTGCCGTATGGCAAAAACTGAACGTTACCGCATTTCTCATGTCGGGGATCGTTGCCCAGACCGGAGAGATCATCGGGGAACCATACCGCGATGGTGCGGGCAACGTCTATAATCCCCTGTCCATCCAGCCGGTGGTCGTCATGGCCACGGATCAGGAGGCGCTACGCAAAATTCATCTGCGATCCCTCGAGCGCAATGTCACGACATCGCTCTATATCGAGGAAATGTTCTCTACCGGCCATGATGTCGCCAACCGTCAGGTGTTCTCGGAATTTTCTCCGGACAATGCCAGGGTGGTCGGCATGGCGCTGAGGGCCGACAAGAAGATCGTCGACAAGATCACCAAGGGTGCGAAGCTGCACGCTTGAGGATGGCCTTCAAACACAAAAGGGAGGCTGTGAGCCTCCCTCCAATAGCCATGGCAATATGATTTGCCGCTTATTCGTCGTTCATCTTCAGGGCGGCGATGAAGGCTTCCTGCGGAATTTCCACCTTGCCGAACTGGCGCATGCGCTTCTTGCCTTCCTTCTGCTTGTCCAGAAGCTTGCGTTTGCGCGTTGCGTCGCCGCCGTAACACTTCGCCGTCACGTCCTTGCGCAGGGCGCGCACGGTCTCGCGGGCAATGACCTTGCCGCCAATGGCCGCCTGGATCGGGATCTGGAACATGTGCGGCGGAATGAGTTCCTTCAGCTTTTCGCACATGCCGCGCCCGCGCCGGTCTGCCGCCGAGCGGTGCACCAGCATGGACAGCGCATCGACGGGATCGCCATTGACGAGGATCGACATCTTGACGAGATCGCCCGCACGGTAATCGATGATGTTGTAATCGAACGAGGCGTAACCCTTGGAGATGGATTTCAGCCGGTCGTAGAAATCGAACACCACTTCGTTGAGCGGCAGTTCATAGGTGATCATCGCACGGTTGCCGACATAGGTCAGCTCCGTCTGCAGGCCGCGCCGGTCCTGACAGAGTTTCAGGATGCCACCGAGATATTCGTCCGGCGTCATGATCGTCGCCTTGATCCACGGCTCGCGGATTTCCTTGATCTTCACGACATCAGGCATGTCTGCCGGGTTGTGAAGTTCCTTTTCCGTGCCATCGGTCAACGTCATTTCATAAACGACCGAAGGTGCCGTGGCGACGAGATCGAGATTGAACTCGCGCTCGAGGCGCTCCTGAATGATTTCGAGGTGCAGCAGGCCGAGGAAGCCGCAGCGGAAACCGAAACCGAGGGCGGCAGACGATTCCATTTCGAAGGAGAAGGAGGCGTCGTTGAGGCGAAGCTTGCCCACTGCCGCGCGCAGGTCTTCGAAGTCGGCCGCATCGACCGGGAAGAGGCCGCAGAACACCACGGGCTGCGCGGGCTTGAAGCCGGGCAGGGCCTGCGCCGTCGGACGCTTGTCGTCGGTGATCGTATCGCCGACGCGGGTATCGGCGACTTCCTTGATCGAGGCGGTGATGAAGCCGATCTCGCCGGGGCCGAGGCTGTCGACATTGACCATCTTCGGGGTCAGCACGCCGACGCGCTCGATGCCGTATTTCGCGCCAGAACCCATCATGCGGATCTGCTGGCCCTTACTCAGCACGCCGTCGATGACACGCACCAGAACCATGACGCCGAGATAGGTATCATACCAGCTGTCGACCAGCAGTGCCTTCAGCGGCCCGTTTTCGCCGACCTCGCTCTTCGGCGGCGGCAGACGGTTGACGATGGCTTCCAGCACATCGGGAATGCCAAGACCGGTCTTGGCCGAGATCATCACGGCATCGGAGGCGTCGATGCCGATCACCTCTTCGATCTGTTCCTTGATGCGGTCGGGTTCGGCCGCCGGCAGATCGATCTTGTTGAGCACCGTCACCAGCTCGTGATCATTGTCGATCGCCTGATAAACGTTGGCGAGCGTCTGCGCTTCCACACCCTGTGATGCGTCGACCACCAGCAACGAGCCTTCGCAGGCCGAAAGCGAACGGGACACTTCATAGGCGAAGTCGACGTGGCCGGGCGTGTCGATGAGGTTCAGCACATAGGTCTCGCCATTATTCGCCTTGTAGTGCAGGCGCACCGTCTGGGCCTTGATGGTGATGCCGCGCTCGCGCTCGATATCCATCGAATCGAGAACCTGTTCCGACATGTCGCGTTCGGCAAGGCCGCCCGTCGACTGGATCAACCGGTCGGCCAGCGTCGATTTGCCGTGATCGATGTGGGCAACGATCGAGAAGTTGCGGATATGGTCCAGGGGCGTGCGGGTCGAATTTGTGCTCATGTCCCGCGCTATAGCAGGGGCTTCTCATGCCGCAAAGCGGGAATTTGGTTAAAAGCCCTTTAAAATGGGCTTTTCAGATCGCAAATTGCTCCGGCCAGTCGCGGCGGGTGGCCACTTGTCCTTCAGTCCTGAGCCTTGCGACAGTGGCAAGATCGATATCGGCGATCAGCAGCGTGCTTTGCGTCACCGCATCGCTTTCACTTTCCGCTATGATGCCGGATGCCGGCATGCCGTAGTCGGACGGCACGTAAAGGGCAGCGCGGCCGCGATTTTCATCGACGGCGGGCGACCATGGGGCTTCGCCTGCGGTGGGGGAGGAGAGGACGGCATATTGATTTTCCAGCGCCCGCGCCTGCGCGCCGATGCGCACCCGGTAAGCACCGGCCAGCGTGTCGGTACAGCTGGGAGCGAGCACCAGTTCCGCGCCGAGCTCCGCCAGCCTGCGGCCGAGCATCGGAAACTCGTTGTCGTAACAGATGAGAATGCCGAGCCTGCCGATGCCCGTCTCGAAGGCCCTCAAACCCTCGATACCGGCATGGATATTCCATTGCTCGCGCTCGAAGCGGGTCATGATCTGCTTGTCCTGATAACCGATCAAGCCGTCCGGCCCGAACAGCCACGCCCGGTTGCGAAACTTGCCGTCCGGGTCCTTCACCGGCGCGCTGCCCGGCTGGAACAGGATCTGATGTTGCCGCGCGAGTTCTTCACCAAGTTCCACCCAGGAAGGGATGAGCGGCTGTATCTCTTCGATGGAACGGTGCAGATCGGAACGAATATCCGACGGCAGCTGCCCGGCCAGCACCATGGCCGAATATTCCGGCAGAAGCAGCAGTTCCGCGCCCTTTGCTTTCGCCTCGCGCACGATGGCCGCAAGATGCGCCGCATAGGCTTCCCATGTCTCGATCAGTTCGATGGCATATTGGCTGGCGGCCACTCGGGTCATCTGTTTTCGTCTCCTGTGGCGATGGTCTTCATCCAGAACGACAGCGGCTTCGGGCTTTCAGTACTCTCGTCGATATCCTGCCAGATAAAGCTGGTCCGCAGTTCGGGGCGGTGGCGATAGCCCCGCTTTTCCCAGAAGGCATTCAACGGCACGTAATCCGCAGGCCGGCGCGGGTGGTCGGCGGGCCGCTCGACGGCGCAGAAGGTGCACCGGTCGAAGCCCAGACGTTTGGCATGGGCCTCGCGTTCCTCAAAGAACCGCACGCCGACGCCGTGACCGCGATAGTCCGGCAACAGCACGCTTTCGCCGAAATAAAACAGCTGCGAAGGATCGTAATCCGCCGCCAGGAAAGGCGATTTCACCTCATCGGTTTCCGCCGCCATGGGCATGCCGGTGGACATGCCGACAACCTGCGCGCCATCGAGCGCCAGCACGAAAACCGCGCCTTGCGTATCGGCATAGGTGGCCAGATATTTGCGCTCATATTCCACCGAACCATCATAGAGATAGGGGAAGGCGCGGAACACAGTGATCCGCAGCCGCGCGAGATCATCGAAATAGGGGGCGGCGTCAATGCCGGAAAGAGACTTGATTTCGACGGTCATGGGCATTTTCACTTTCGGTTCCGCTGGTTATACCGTCATGGAGAACCCGCGCAAGCATTGAACGGAGAAGACGATGACCGCTGCCGAGACCATCCGCGCCTATTACGATGCCTTCAACCGTCAGGACATGGATGCCTTTCTGGCGCTTCTGCATGACGAGGTGGTCCATGACATCAATCAGGGCGAGCGCCAGACCGGCAAGGTCGCTTTTGCCTCCTTCATGGACCACATGAACCGTTGCTACCGCGAAAATCTCACCGACATGGTGATCATGGCCAGCGCTGACGGCAAGCGCGCCTCCGCCGAATTCATCGTGAACGGTGAATATCTTGCCACCGATGAGGGCCTGCCGGAAGCCGATGGCCAGAAATACGTCCTGCCCGCCGGCGCTTTTTTCGATCTGAAGGATGGGAAAGTTAGCCGAGTAACAAACTACTATAATCTGAACGACTGGATTGCCCAGGTCGGCGCCTGAGCCTTCCCTTTCTCACCACAAAGGGGGATCGACCGGGAATCGTCGTTTCCACCATCATGGATATTGACTCCATCATATGAGAATTATAATCTCATATGATGGAAAACGAAGATCAGAGACTCGAACGTTCGATCGGTGAGCGGATTAAAATCCTGAGGGCTGAGAACGGCCTGACGCTGGACGGGCTCGCCTCTCAATCCGGCGTCAGCCGTGCCATGATTTCCCGCATCGAACGTGGTGAGGCGAGCCCCACGGCGTCTCTGCTCGCCCGCATCTGCGCGGCCCTTGGCCTGTCGCTCTCTGGCTTCTTCGCGGGCAATGAAGAGGCGGTTTCCCCTCTTGTGAAAAGGCGCGACCAGCAGCTCTGGAAAGATCCCGAGACCGGTTATGTCCGCCGCGCCATCTCCCCGCCGCGTGTCGGTTCCGATGTCGATATTGTCGAGGTCGAGTTTCCGGCCGGCGCGCGCGTCGGTTTTCCGCCACATGCGGCAAGCCGGGGCATGACGCAATATGTCTGGCTTTTCGAAGGGGTTCTGGAGATGACAAGCGGTGGTGTGGTGCACCGGCTGGAGCCCGGAGATTGCCTTTTCATGCCGGTCGGTGAAGGACATGTCTTTTACAATCCCTCCGAAAAACCCGCCCGTTATGCAGTCGTGCTGGATCAAAGACAGCGCTGATTTTCCCCAGAGGAGTTTTTATGGCCACCATCCGCGTGCTGAACGGGCAAGAGACGCTCGACGTCCTGCCGGAACTCTGCGAAGTCCTTTCCGCCTGCGTCAATGGTGGCGCATCCGTTGGTTTCATGTTGCCCTTCTCTCCGCGGGATGCGGAGCCCTTCTGGCGCGCCGTGGCGGAAACCGTGGATGAGGGCGGTACGATCCATGTGGCGGCGGAAGTGGACGGCAAGATTGTCGGCACCGTGCAGGTCGCTCTTGCTTCCAAACCCAATCAGCCGCATCGCGGCGATCTGATGAAGCTTCTCGTGCATCCATCGGCGCGCGGACTGGGACTCGCCCGCAAACTCATGCAGAAGGTTGAGGAGGAAGCGGCAAAACGTGGCCGTACCCTGCTGGTGCTGGATACGGCCACGGGTAGCGATGCGGAGGCGATCTATCCCCGCCTCGGCTGGGAGCGGGCCGGGGTCATTCCGGATTACGCGCTGTTTCCCGATGGGCGTTATTGCGGCACGACCCTGTTCTATAAACGTATCGGTTAGGTCGCCCTATTGGCCGGGCTTCAGGGTCTGGCTGAAGGCGGCAACGATTTTCTTTTCCAGTTCGGCATGAATGTCCGCCCGGTCGCGCGGCCCGGCGGGTTCGCAGATCGGATCACGCTCGCCAACGGATTTGAGAAATGCGTCGGCATCCGGTTTGCAAAGGGGCAGGAAGCTGAAATGGTTGGCCCCGTCGACCTGCTGATAGGTTGCGCCGGGCGCCTCCGCCGCCAGCTTGTCCGCCAGCACGGCCGGCGGTATTTTTCCCTTGCTGCCGAGATTGATGAAGGTCAGCGGAATATCGATCGCCTTCACGCTGTCCGGCTGGAAGGCGAGCGCCAGGCCAGGATCGACCAGCACCGCGGAACGGATGCGGGGATCGCGGTTCTGCTGCTCGAAGCGCGTCTTGTCGATGGTTCTGAGATCGAGTTTCGGCACGTCGACTGGCCCGCCATCGACGTAACCACGGCCGCCGGCAAACCACCGGCAATCCATCATTGTGGCATAGTCCTCGCAATAGCGCGCATATCCATCGAGATCGGCGCGTGCGCCGGCAATCTCCAGCGCCGCACTGCCGCCCAGCGAAAATCCAAGAACGCCGATCCTGCCCGTGTCGATTGAGCCGGACCATCTACCCTGTGCTGTCAGCGCCGTGATGATGGTGGAGAGATCGCCGGTGCGCTCCCAGATCTTCGGCGTATCGGCAGGTGTGGAATCACCGCTGGTGGTGCCGGGATGATTGGCGCCGGCGACGATGAAGCCTTCGCTGGCAAGCTTCGCGGCGATCCAGGCCATGCCGCTCGCCCGCGAACCCGAGCCATGCGACAGAAGCACCAGCGGCAGCCGGCCCGGTCGCACCGTGCTGTCCTTGAAGACAGGCGTGCCTTGAAAAATCCGGTCTTCGCCGGAAAGGGTCCGTGTGCCGTTGCCCTGCGAAGGATACCAGACGGTGACGGCAAGATCCTTGCCGCGTTCGGGAGAATGAATGGCGATTTCGCTGACGCCGGCAGCCTCATCCGCAAAAGCCGGGTGGGTGATGACAACGGAAAAAAGCATGGTTGTGATGGTGACGATGGGGCGCATGAAAAACCTCTTGCGGTGGGAAAGAACGGGACCCACTCTGCGCCGTCACCTGTTTTCCGCGTCCTTGATCGTGTTTAAGGTCGTACCGAAACGCGATCTGGTCCATGAAAGGGTAACTGGTCATCGCTCCGGGATATTCGTCCGTGCTTTTCATTCCCCTGCCATTCGTTGTGGCGCTTCTGCTGGCCGTCATGTTCATCGTCTTCTTTCGAAGCGGAGACGATGTGCGGGCGAACCGCGCCTTTCTGGCCCTGATCGCGCTCTGCGCCGTGCAGTCGGTTCTTGTCGGCCTGCGCTGGGGATATGGCGTCAATGCGGTGCGTTATGTCCTGCCGGTTCTGGCCGCATGCCTGCCGCCGCTTGTCTATATCGCCTTTCGCGGTCTGATGAGGGTTGGTGCGGACAGCAGAAGAGCAATGCTGGCGAGCCTCGTACTCTCGCCGCTGTTGATCGTGGTTCTGGAATTCGCCTCCCCCGTCGTGATCGACCTTGCGCTGCTCGTCATCTTTGTCGGCCATGCGGCCGCGCTGCTGCTTCTCGGAAGAAAAGGGCCGGATGGGCTGGATGAGGCGCAATTCGCCAGCGTTGCCTCGGCGCACAGGGCGCTGATCATTGCCGCTGCGGCGCTTTGTGTTTCGGCGCTGTTCGATCTCCTGGTGTTCCTCGATTTCGAATGGGCGCACGGGGAAAATGTCGCCGCGCTTGTCAGCAATGCCAATCTTTTGGGGCTGTTGCTGATCGGTCTGATGGCGGCTCTGGCCGGAAAAAGCAAAGCACCGCAAACGGCTGCGGAGCCGGCCGAGGAACTGCCGCCTCCTTCCGAGCCATCGCAGCAGGACCGGGAAATCATCGCGAGCCTCGACTGCCTGATGGCGGCGCATGCGCTTTATCGTGACGAGAACCTCAACCTGACCCGGCTTGCGAGGCGACTCGGCCTGCCGAGCCGGCAGATTTCCGGCGCGATCAATCGCTCTCTCGGCGTCAACGTCTCGCAATATGTCAACCAGCTCCGTATCCGCGAAGCCTGCCGTCTGCTGGAGGAGACCGAGCAATCGGTGACCGCGATCATGTTTTCCTCCGGTTTTCAGACCAAGTCGAACTTCAACCGGGAATTTCGTCGTGTCACCGGCATGAGCCCGGTGGACTGGCGTGAACGGGAGGTGTGGAAACTGGTTTCACCAAACAAAACGGCCACCCGGCCCGCGCCGGATGACCGCCTGAAGATGGTCGGCAAATGATGGGGATCAGAGCGTACCGTTGCGCTGCTGGATCATCATATAGGTGTCGTAGGTATATTCGGCGATCTGCGCCCAGAGATAGGCGTCTTTCTTGAAGGCCTGCTGGCTCTCGTAAATCTTCTTGAAGCTCTCGTTCTTGGCCGAAATCTCCGCATAGGTTTCCTGCGCTGCCTTGTGGCAGACGTCGAGGATTTCCTGGCTGAAGGGGCGAAGGATGGCGCCCTGCGCCACAAGTTCCTTCAGCGCCTTCGGGTTGCGGGCGTCATAACGCTCCAGCATGCTGGCGCTGCCGGCGGCGCAGGCGTCCTTCAGGATGCGCTTGTAGTTTTCCGGCAGCTCGTTGAACTTCTGCAGGTTCACGAATGCATGCACGGCCGGGCCGCCTTCCCACCAAGCCGGGTAGTAATAGTACTTTGCGACCTTGTAGAAGCCGAGCTTCTGGTCGTCATAGGGGCCGACAAATTCGGTGGCGTCGATCGTGCCCTTTTCCAGCGCGGCATAGACATCACCGCCGGCGATCTGCTGCGGTGTCACGCCAACCTTCTGCATCACCTGGCCGGTGAGGCCGGCAATGCGCATCTTCAGGCCCTTCAGGTCGTCGATGGTGTTGATTTCCTTGCGGAACCAACCGCCCATCTGGGCGCCGGTATTGCCGAGCAGGATCGAGTAGATATTATGTTGGGCAAGGAATTCGTTGAGCAGTTCATTGCCGCCGGCCTGGTTGAACCAGGCATTCGTCTGGCGCGCGTTAAGGCCGAAGGGAACCGAGGTTCCAAGTGCGAATGTCGGGTCCTTGCCGACGTAATAATACGAGCAGGTATGGGCCATTTCGACGGTTCCGGCCGTCACCGCATCAGCTGCCTGCAGTGCCGGCACGATTTCGCCGCCGGCGAAATGCTGGATGACGAAATTGCCGCCGGAAGCTTCCTTGACGTGGTCAGCAACCATCTGGCCCGCGCCGAAAAGGATGTCGAGGCCCTTGGTGAAGGACGACGTCATCCGCCAGGTGATCTTGGGATTTTCCTGGGCAATGGCCGGGGCGGCCAGCGCGGTTGCGGTAACACCGGCGCCAAGAGCACCCGCGTTGCGAATAAATGATCTGCGATCCATGTCGATAAGCCCTGATACGTCTGCATACTACAGGCGAACCGCACGGTACGCCTCCCGCAGGCTACTAAACATTTATCCCTGCGGCCATCAAGGGGAATGTTTCAAACTCGCGCGCTCTTCTGCAACGCCTGCCGACTGTTGCTTTGGCGTCTTATTGCGTCCTTCTTATGGCCATGCCCCAGATGTGTTTATGGGTGCGTCCGTTTTAACGTCGGATCATCCAGCGCAGGGTTGTAAAACAGCGAAAGCATCAGGCTTCGGGCGATGCGCCCGGCCGTTTCCATGAACCAGTCATGGGCTTGTCTGCTTGGCGCTATATCGTCAAGCGTCGCCGAAAACAGTGCGAGCCATTGGGGGAAAAGCTCGGCGGACATGTTTTCGACGCCGAGATGGGCCTGCACCGGCTTGCCGCCATAGCCGCCGTTCTTGAAGGCGACGGCCGCCCAGAACTGTTTCATTTTGGCCATATGGTCCGGCCAGCGCCCGGCCAGCCGCGCATCGAAGACCGGCCCCAGTGTCGGATGTTCCAGAACGCGGCCGTAAAATGTCTCCACCAGCTGATCGATGAAACCGGCATCGACACCGATCGCCGCCATGGCGCTTTCCGCCCTGTGCTGGATATCTGCGGCATGGGCCGCTCTTGCTGCGATTGGGTCCTGCATCTTACGTCCTTTTCCGTGAATTTACGCCGGCCGGCGGCACTGCGCAATGCGACGCTTTGCCATATTAGAATAATTCTAAAGACCTTGATTGTGACGATGTGTCATTGTATTTAGAATTATTCTAAAAAGGTTTCAGCCATGTTTAGCAGTCTCTTTTCCCTCTCCAAACGGCCATTCGCCTCGCTTGACGAACAGGAAATCCTCGCTCTGGCCATCTCTTCGGAAGAGGATGATGCCCGCCTCTATCGTTCCTATGCCGATCACCTGCGTGCGCAATATCCACAATCGGCAAAGGTTTTTGATGACATCGCCGAAGTCGAGCAGCAGCATCGAAATGTGCTGATCGACATGCATCGCCGCCGTTTCGGGGAAACCATTCCGTTGATCCGCCGCGAACATGTGCGCGGATTTTACGAGCGCACCCCGGACTGGCTGGTGAAGAACCTGTCACTGGAGAAGATTCGCGCCCAGGCCGAATTGATGGAAAGCCAGGCGATCCGGTTTTACGATGAAGCCGTCAAACGAACCGCTGATGCCTCGACGCGCAAGCTGCTGGGTGATCTTGCCGAGGCGGAACGGGGGCACGAAGACATTGCGCAACGGCTGGAAGAGAAACATCTTGATGAAGACGGCAAGACCGAGGAAGCGGAAACCGCCAAACGGCAATTTCTCCTGACCTATGTACAGCCAGGCCTTGCCGGCCTGATGGATGGCTCCGTTTCGACGCTCGCGCCGATCTTCGCAGCCGCTTTTGCCACCCAGGATACCTGGCAGACCTTCCTGATCGGCCTTTCAGCTTCCGTCGGTGCGGGCATTTCCATGGGCTTTACCGAGGCCGCCCATGACGATGGCAAGCTTTCTGGCCGTGGTTCACCGGTAAAGAGGGGGTTTGCCTCGGGCATCATGACGGCCATAGGCGGCCTGGGTCATGCTTTACCCTATCTCATTCCACATTTCTGGACCGCCACGGCGATTGCCGCCATCGTCGTTTTCGTGGAACTCTGGGCCATCGCCTTCATTCAGAACCGCTTCATGGAAACGCCATTCCTGCGGGCGGTGTTTCAGGTGGTGCTGGGTGGCTCGCTGGTGCTGGCGGCCGGCATTATCATCGGCAATGGCTGATGGATGAAAAAGCCCGCAGCGCCTGCTGCGGGCTTTTTCATTGAACCCATGTCCCATCGGTCAGCGCAAGGCGCCGACCAGAACGTCGCGACCATCCTCGATGGAGACCCAGCGGCCGGTATTGAAGGACGCCTGCCGCTTCAGATAGGTATAGTTGGTGTCGGTCCAGAGCTTCACGTCGTCGGTGAGATTGTCGAGAATATAGTCACCGTCAGTGGTGCGCAGCGTCAGCACGGCATGGCCTTCGCCATCCGGCTTGCGCACGACGGTGATCAGGAGATCGGCCACGGAAAAGCCGCGCTCGATCAGCTTCTTGCGCTTCAGCAGCACGAAATCTTCGCAATCGCCGGCGGTCGTCGGATATTCCCAGACTTCGTCCTTGCCGTAGATTTCCTGGTCGGTCATTGCCACGATGGTGGTGTTGACAGAGGTATTGACCTCACGAACGACACCCCAGCCATAGTCGGTTACCCGCGGCGGCGGCGTGGCCTTGCTGCGGATGTTGCATTCATCGACATATTTCTGACAGAACTCGTAATGGCCGATCGGCTGGGAGGTAATCCCGCCCGTCACCATGGAAGGGCTTCCCTTGGTTTCCGCGATGGCGGACGCAGCAGTCATTAGCCCGGCGGCAACTGCAAACAGCAGCGCACGCGCCAGCGGTGTGTTCATCATGAAACCCGTCCCTTAATTCTTAACGAAAAGTTAAGAGGGTTGGGGGGCAGGAGTCAATCATTAGCAATCGGCAGTACGCAAGACTCGTTGAATATGGTTAAGAGCGTTGCGGAAATGCCTACAGCGCAAGGGTTTTGACGGCCGAGAGCATCCTGTCGATATCCTGTGGCCGGGAAAGCCTGTGGTCGCCGTCGCGGATAAGCGTCAGCACGACATCGTCGGCGGGCAGGTGTTCGAGAAGTTTCAGCGCGTGCTGATAGGGGACGTCGGGATCCTGCATGCCCTGCAGGATATGAACCGGGCATCCGGTGGTGATGATGCCGTTCAGCACCCGGTTCCGTTTGCCGTCTTCCATCAGGGCGCGGGTAAAGATATTGGGCTCTGGGCTATATTCAGAATGCTCTTCGAAATAGCCCTTTTCCAAAAGCGACGCCTTTTCCGCCTCCGTCAGGCTGGGTTCTATCAGGTCCACGGTAAAATCGGGCGCCGGCGCAATGAGAACGAGACCGGCGACGGAAGGCGCGTCAGCTGCCTTGCGCAGTTCCTCGGCCATGCGTAATGCGATCCATCCACCCATTGACGAGCCAACCAGAACGACGCGCGAGGGCGATGTTGCGCGGACCACGGCAAGCGCCTCTTCCAGCCATCGCGAGATGGTGCCTTTCTTGAAGTCGCCGCCGGATGCGCCATGGCCGGAATAATCGAGCCGCAGGCAGGCAAGGCCGTTCTCCGCTGCGAAGCGATCAAGTTCGATTGCCTTGGTTCCGGTCATGTCGGAACGATAGCCGCCGAGCCATACCAGCATCGGGGTGCGCGCTCCCGCAGCCGCCGGCCGATGAAAGAAAGCGATATCACGGGTGTCGTTGTCCGGGCCTACGGACAGGAATTTGGCGGCATGTTCGCTCATGTATATGCAGTTCTCCTGATTTTCGTGCAATATCGGCGACGTATTTGCAAAAACCGTGACAAGAGGTGATCTTTTCGGGCAGATATGCTATTGACTTCGCCACAGCAATAACGACATTTCCGCCGCTTGTACCAAACAAGCTGTTTTTTGCTGACGTGATCCAGAAACAGATCAGGAGAATACGACCATTCGCAGACCTTTCAAAGCCGATGCCCCCGTCAAGGAGGGGCCGCGCTCCAACCGGGAAATTCGGGTTCCCAGAGTTCAGCTTATTGATGAAGAGGGCCAGAACCTCGGTAGCATGCCGACGGATCAGGCTTTGAAACTGGCGGAGGAGGCCGGTCTCGATCTCGTTGAGATTTCGCCGAACGCTGAACCGCCGGTGTGCAAGATCCTCGATCTCGGCAAGCTGAAGTACTCGACCCAGAAAAAGGCCGCTGAAGCGCGCAAGAAACAGAAGATCGTCGAAGTCAAAGAAATCAAGATGCGCCCCAACATTGACACGCATGACTATGACGTGAAGATGAAGGCGATGGGCCGTTTCTTTGACGATGGCGACAAGGTGAAGGTAACGCTGAAGTTCCGCGGCCGCGAAATGGCCCACCAGGAACTCGGCATGAAGCTTCTCCTCCAGGTGAAGGAAGACACCCAGGCGATTGCCAAGGTGGAGGCCGAGCCGAAGCTGGAAGGCCGTCAGATGATGATGGTTCTCGCCCCGAAATAATTTTACGCGGCCGCAGCACCGGTGCGTATCCCATCCGCAAGGGGAAGTTATCATTCCCCGTTGCGCTTTTAGCCGACTGCGGTTATAAGCGCGCGTCCGAACGGTCCGGCAGGGCATGCCGTGGCCGTTCCTGAATAGCTTGAAATAGGCCTCGTCTGCCTGTTTCGATACAAAAACGGAGTAGCAAAATGCCCAAGATGAAGACGAAGTCCGCTGCAAAAAAGCGGTTCAAGATCACTGCGACCGGTAAGGTCGTTGCAGCCGCCGCCGGCAAGCGCCACGGCATGATCAAGCGTACCAACAAGTTCATTCGCGACGCGCGCGGAACCATGGTTCTGGCCGAAGCTGACGGCAAGAAGGTCGTCAAGAACTATCTGCCGAACGGTCTCTGAGACTTTTCCGCACATTTGGACACTTTAAGGAGATCATGACATGGCACGCGTAAAACGTGGCGTAACTTCCCGCGCCAAGCACACCAAGACACTCAAGGCAGCCAAGGGCTTCTACGGCCGCCGCAAGAACACCATCCGCGCAGCAAAGGCTGCCGTGGATCGTTCCAAGCAGTACGCTTACCGCGACCGCAAGGTCAACAAGCGCAACTTCCGCGCTCTGTGGATCCAGCGTATCAACGCTGCTGTTCGCGAATTCGGCCTGACCTATGGCCGCTTCATCGACGGTCTGAACAAGGCTGGCATCGAAGTCGACCGCAAGGTTCTGTCCGACATGGCTATCCATGAGCCGGCAGCATTCGGCGCGCTCGTCGAAGCAGCGAAGAAGGCGCTTGAGTACCTCAAGGATGCTGGTACGGCCAATGAGTTTGAAACCGCTGTAAAGTAATTACGGCGCGGACAATCTGTTGTTCATTTGAAACCCGCGCCGGTTCTCCGGCGCGGGTTTTCGTTTTTTTGGAATTCATGGCAGTTTCGGCAAAGGCTTGCAGCGCCTTTGCACTGGGATTGCCAAAGGGTGGGGCATCCGGCTTTCAGCCGGCAGGCTCCATTGGGGGCAAAAATGCTGGTTGCCGCAAGCGAGGCGGAAAAGGCGAAGGGTTTCCATGTCCATCTTGAGGATGGCGATATTGCAGCCTTGATGCGGGCTTTGCTGAAAAGCGAGCGCCGCGTGCAGAAACTCGAGCTTTCCGCAACCACCGTCTGGATCAAGCGCCAAGGCACGGAAACGCCGTCGTGGTGGATGAAGCTGCAGGCCTTTCTGGCAAAGCTGCTGCCCTATACCTTCATGCGCCCATCGCCGCCGCTCGACGGCGCAGGCCTGATGCGCCGGGAACTCGAGACGCTGGAAGCCTTCAAGGCCCGCGGGTTCCCTGTTCCCCCGGTTATCTATTCCTCGTTGACGGCCGTTGTCCTTGGCGATGTCGGTCCCACCATCATGGAGCGCATGGACGCAATAAAGGGCGCGAAGCCGGGGGAGCACGACGCCTTGCTCGTGAAATCCGCCGAAGCGCTCGGCGAATTGCATGCGGCGGGTCTCTGCCACGGACGTCCGCATGTGCGTGATTTCTTTCTCGAAGGCGACCGTGTCGGGTTCATGGACTTCGAGGAGCGCCCGCAGGAGGTCATGCCGCTGGAAACGGCGCAGGCGCGCGATATCTGGCTGCTGTTTCTCCAGGTCGCGACACGCGCCTGCGACATGCCGAAAACCTGCGATGCGGCGTTTTCCCGCTGGCGCGAAAACGCCCCGCCGCGGGCGCTGGAAGAATTGTGCCGCCTGACCGGCATTCTCGGGCGATTTTTACCGCTTGCCCGGTTGATCGGGCGCGTGCGGATGGGTAGTGATCTGCGACGCTTTATCATGGCGACCGACTATCTGATGAATGCTGTGAACCCCGAAGCCGCTGTTGAAAAGACCGGCAAGGCAGGAAAAGATGACTGAACTTGATACCTTGAAATCGCAATTGATGTCGGAGATCGCCGCCGCTGCCGATGAGCCGGCTATCGAAGCCGTGCGCGTTTCCGCGCTTGGCAAGAAGGGCTCGGTTTCGGAGCTTCTGAAGACGCTTGGCAGCATGACCCCGGAAGAGCGCCAGACCCGGGGTGCGGCCATCAACCAGCTCAAGACCGAAATCACCGACCTCATCGGCGAGCGCAAGAATGCGCTGAAGGATGCCGCCATCGCCGCCCGGCTGAAAGCCGAAACGGTGGATGTCAGCCTGCCGGTGCGCCAGTCGCCGGCAGAGCGCGGCCGCATTCACCCGATCAGCCAGATCGTCGATGAAATCACCGCCATTTTCGCAGATATGGGGTTCTCCATCGCCGAAGGTCCGGATATCGAGACCGACTATTACAACTTCACGGCGCTGAATTTCCCCGAAGGCCATCCGGCCCGCGAAATGCACGACACGTTTTTCTTCCAGCCGGATGAAAAGGGCGAGCGCAAGGTGCTGCGCACCCACACCTCGCCGGTGCAGATCCGCACCATGGAAAGCCAGAAGCCGCCGATCCGCATCGTCATTCCCGGCAAGACCTATCGCCAGGATTCCGACGCCACCCATTCGCCGATGTTCCATCAGGTCGAGGGCCTCGTCATCGACAAGAAGGCGCATGTCGGCAATCTGCGCTGGATTCTGGAAGAATTCTGCAAGACCTTCTTCGAGGTCGATAGCGTGGTCATGCGCTTCCGCCCGTCCTTCTTCCCCTTCACCGAGCCGAGCTTCGAGGTGGATATCCAGTGCGATCGCTCCGGTCCCATCGTCAAGTTCGGCGAGGGCAAGGACTGGATGGAGATCCTCGGCTGCGGCATGGTACACCCGAACGTGCTGCGCGCCGGCGGGCTGGACCCGGATGAATATCAGGGCTTTGCCTGGGGCATGGGCCTCGACCGCATCGCCATGCTGAAATACGGCATGCCGGACCTGCGCGATTTCTTCAACGCCGATGTCCGCTGGATGAACCATTATGGCTTCCGCCCGCTCGACATGCCGACTCTGTTCGGCGGTTTGAGCGTTTAATCCGGTTAGCCAAGGAGCAAAGACATGAAATTCACTCTTTCCTGGCTGAAGGAGCATCTCGATACGGATGCGACGCTGGATGAGATTTGCGAGCGGCTGACGGCGATTGGCCTCGAGGTCGAGGATGTTGATGACAAGTCGGCCTATAAGCCGTTCACGATCGCCAAGGTGGTTTCCGCCGAAAAACACCCCGAGGCTGACCGTCTCAAGGTTCTGATGGTGGATGCCGGTGACGGCAAGCCGGTGCAGATCGTCTGCGGCGCGCCGAATGCGCGTGCGGGTCTCGTCGGCGCGCTGGCGCGTCCGGGCACCTATGTTCCGGGCATCGATGTGACGCTCGCCGTCGGCAAGATCCGCGGCGTCGAAAGCCATGGCATGATGTGCTCCGAAAAGGAGCTCAACATTTCCGATGACCATGACGGCATCATCGACCTGCCGCAGGATGCCCCTGTCGGCACGTCTTTCGCCACCTATGCCGGTCTCGACGATCCGGTCATCGAGATCAACCTTACGCCGAACCGCCCGGATTGCACCTCCATTTACGGCATCGCCCGCGATCTTGCGGCTTCCGGTCTCGGTAAGCTGAAGACGAAGCCGGCGCCGTCCTTCAAGGTCGAAGGCGCAACCCCGGTTACGGTGAAGCTGGAGCTGGACGATGCGGCGCTCTGCCCCGGCTTTTCGCTACGCATCGTGCGCGGCGTCAAGAACGGCCCGAGCCCGAAATGGATGCAGCAGCGCCTGATGGCGATTGGCCTGCGTCCCATCAATGCGCTTGTCGACATCACCAACTACATGACATTCGATCAGGGCCGGCCGATGCACGTCTTCGACGCCGCCAAGGTCAAGGGCGATCTCACGGTTCGCCGCGCGAAAGAGGGCGAGACCATTCTTGCGCTCGACCAGCGTGAATACAAGCTCGGCCCGAACAATGTCGTCATCGCCGATGAAAAGGGCCTTGAGTCCATCGGCGGGGTCATGGGCGGCGAACATTCCGGCTGCGACGACAACACCGTCGACGTGCTGATCGAATCCGCACTCTGGGATCCGATCAACATTGCCAAGACCGGCCGCTCGCTCGGCATCATCACCGATGCGCGTTATCGTTTCGAGCGCGGCGTCGATCCGGACTATATGGTTCCGGGCCTGGAACGCACCACCGAGCTGGTTCTGGAACTGTGCGGTGGCGTCGCTGGCGAAGCCAGGGTCGTCGGCTACAAGGGCCATCAGCCCAAGGTCGTGGATTTCCCGCTCGCGGAAGTGAAGCGCCTGACAGGTCTGGAGGTTTCGGCGCAAGAGAGCCTCGCCATTCTCAAAGGCCTCGGCTTTGGCGTCGAGGGAACGGGCGAGCACGTCTCCGTCACCGTTCCGTCCTGGCGTCCGGACATCGACGGCAAGGCCGATCTGGTGGAAGAAGTCATGCGCATCCATGGCGTCGACAACATCAAGCCGGAACCGCTGGAAAGTTTTGGGGCCGTCAACGGCCGTATCCTGACCACGTTGCAGATCCGCACCCGCACCGCACGCCGTGCCCTGGCAAGCCGTGGCATGCTCGAAGCCGTCACGTGGTCCTTCATTCCGGAAGCGCAGGCGAAGCTGTTCGGTGGCGGTTTGCCGGCGTTGAAACTCGCCAACCCGATTGCGGCCGATATGTCGGACATGCGGCCCTCATTGCTGCCCGGCCTTCTCACCGCTGCGCAGCGCAATGCCGACAAGGGCTATGGTGACGTCGCGATCTTCGAGGTTTCCGGCACCTATGAGGGCGATACGCCGGACGCGCAGCGTCGTGTCGCCGGCGGCGTCCGCCGTGGCACGGCCTCGCTCGCAGGCAGCGGCCGCATGTGGTCCAATGCTGTGAAGGGCGGCGGCAAGCCGGTGGATGTTTATGACGCCAAGGCGGATGCGCTTGCGGTGCTTGAAGCCTGCGGCCTGCCCATGGCCAATGTGCAGATCGAAGCCGGTGGTCCCGCCTGGTATCATCCCGGCCGCTCCGGCACCATCAAGATGGGGCCGAAGGTCGTTCTCGGCTACTTCGGCGAGTTCCATCCGAAGACATTGTCCGAATTGGATGTTTCAGGCGCCTATAGCGGTTTCGAGATTTACCTCGACGCCATGCAGGAGCCGAAGAAAAAGGCGACCCGCACCAAGCCTGCGCTGGAGCTTTCGCCCTTCCAGGCGGTCAAACGCGACTTCGCTTTTGTGGTCGACAGGTCGGTGGAAGCGGGCGCCATCATCAAGGCTGCAACCAGCGCCGACCGCAAGCTGATCACCGGCGTCAATGTCTTCGATATTTTCGAAGGCGCATCGCTTGGCGAAAACCGCAAGTCGGTGGCCATCGAGGTGCAGATCCAGCCGGTCGACAAGACCCTGACCGATGAGGATTTCGAGGCGCTCACGGCCAAGATCGTCGGCAATGTCGAGAAGTCGACAGGCGGCGTTCTGCGCGCCTGAAGGCAGCTGAAGGAATGAAAGAAGCCGCGGCAACTGCCGCGGCTTTTTGTTTTTAGCGGTTGGCCATCTGCGACATGCGCTCGGGATATCGTTCCCCCGCAACCTTTGCCGGCGAGAGCAGGGCACCGAGGCTGGCGACTTCTTCCGCCGTCAGCGCGACATCCGCTGCAGCCACGTTTTTTTCCAGATTGGCGATTTTTGTGGTGCCGGGGATCGGAACGATGAAATCGCCCTGCGCCAGAACCCAGGCGAGCGCCAGTTGCCCGGCGGTCACGCCCTTGTCGGCCGCCATGTCTTCCAGAAGCCGGATGAGCGCCAGATTGGCATCGAAGTTTTCGCTTTGGAAGCGTGGCAGGCTGCGGCGGAGATCGTCGGATGCAAGTCCGTCGAGCGACTTCAGCGCGCCCGTCAACGCACCACGGCCGAGCGGGCTGAACGGCACGAAACCGATGCCGAGCTCACGGCAGGTCGCCAGCACGCCATTTTCCTCGGGATCACGGGTCCACAGCGAATATTCGCTTTGGATGGCGGTAATCGGATGAACGGCATGCGCCTTGCGGATGGTTGCCGCACTCGCCTCTGAAAGGCCAAGGGCCTTCACCTTGCCTTCCCGCACCAGCTCGGCCATTGCGCCCACCGTTTCTTCCACCGGCACATCGGGGTCGACGCGATGCTGATAATAGAGGTCGATGACATCCACACCAAGCCGTTTCAGCGAGGCTTCGGCGACAGCGCGGACATTTGCGGGCGAACCGTCAACGCCCTGGATCATCTCCGCGGAAGGTTTGCCGGCATCGATGCGGAAACCGAATTTGGTGGCGATGATCACCTTGTCGCGATACGGCTTCAATGCCTTGCCGACAAGGATTTCGTTTTTGAATGGGCCGTAGATTTCGGCCGTGTCGAAAAGGGTGACCCCAAGTTCGACGGCGCGATGCAGCGTGGCGATGGCGCCGCTTTCATCGTCCGAAGGGCCATAGGCATGGCTCATGCCCATGCAGCCAAGCCCGAGCGCGGAAACGGAGAGGTTTTTTCCGAGAATTCTATGTTTCATCTGACTGTCCTCTTAAGAAGAAGATGCCTCTGGGAAAAGGCACGGGCAAAACATAACGTCCGGCGGCAGTAAAAATAATCGCTGCAAATCCGCGTGGCTTGTTCTATTATTTAGAACAATGAACCGTGTGCAACTTTCCCAGCTGGCCGTTCTTGCGGCCGTCGCCGAAGGCCGCAGCTTCCGCAAGGCCGCGGCGGAATTGGCCATCGCGCCCTCTGCCGTCAGTCATGCGGTATCGTCGCTGGAGGCAAGCCTTGGTCTGCGCCTGCTCCATCGTACCACCCGCAGCGTTTCGCCGACAGAGGAAGGCCGGCGGCTTCTGGAAACGTTGGGACCGGCGCTTGCCGATATCGGCGCGGTCATCGAGACGTTGGCGGAACACGGCGGAAGACCGGCCGGCCCCCTGCGCATCACCTTGCCGAGACTGGCCGCCGAGGATCTCATCGTACCCCGGCTGGGCGCGTTCCTTGGGCTCTATCCGGATATTTCACTCGAAATCTCGACGGATGACCGCTTCGAGGACATTGTCGCGAAAGGTTTCGATGCCGGTCTGCGGCTTGGGGAGCACCTCGATGCGGATATGATTGCGGTCAAGGCCAGCGGCGCGTGGCGCGGCGCGATTGTTGGCTCCCCGTCCTATTTTGCGGAAAATTCTCCACCCCGTGATCCCAGGGATCTCATCCGGCATCGCTGCATCCGCCGTCGTTTCGCCAGTGGCCTGATCTATCGCTGGGAACTGGAGAAAAACGGCAAGCCGCTGGTGGTCGATGTCCAGGGGCCGCTGATCCTGTCGGATCAGAGCCTCATCCGCCGGGCGGCGATCGACGGCGCAGGGCTTGCCTTTGTTTTCGAGCAGCGTGTCGAGGACGATATCAGAGAAGGCAGGCTCATCCGCGTATTGGAGGACTGGTGCGCACCCTTCGACGGCTTTTATATCTATTACCCCTCGCGCCGGCAGATGCGCCCGGCGCTGAGGGCTTTCGTGGATTTCTTCCGCTTTCGCGGATGATCAGAATGTGATGCGATAGCGGATATGACCGTCGCTTTTCACGTAGCTGTCGTAAAGCTTCTGGGCGCGGTGGTTGTCTTCACCCGTGTTCCAGTAAAGCCGGGACCAGCCCTTCTCCTTGCAGATGGCGATAAGATCGTCCATCAGTGCCCGTCCGGTCCCTTTGCCGCGGATTTCGCCATCGACGAACAAATCCTCCAGATAGCAGTCGGGGTTTTTCACCCAGGTGGAATCGTGGAAGTGATGGATGGCGAAACCGGCCATCCTGTCGCCAAGCAGGGCGACACGCATTGAAACGCGGGACGCGGGATCGAGGATACGCGCCCAGGTGTGGTCGGTGACGTCATCGGCAAGATCGACGTCATAAAAGGCGAGATAGTCGTTCCAGAGGCGCAGCCATTCCGCCCGGTCAGCCGGCTGTGCGTCGCGAATTGTGAGCTCCATGTCACGCGCCCGCCTTGTCGAGAAGGCTCATCATCTCGTCCGTCAGCTTCAGGTCGACGGCGCGTTTGAAGCTTTCAAGCTGAGACAGGCTGGTGGCGCTGGCAATCGGCGCGGTTACCGCTTTTTTCCGCAACAGCCATGCCAGCGCGATATCCGCGAGTTTGGCGCCGGTTTCCACCGCCACCGCATCCATTGCCCCCAGAACGGCAAGGCCGCGCGTATTGACATACTCACCCACCCGATAGCTGCGGGCGACGCCTTCCGTATCGGCCTTGGCGCGGTACTTCCCGGTCAGGAAGCCGGCAGCGAGACTGTAGTAGTTGATGACGCCAATCTCTTCTTTCACACAAAGATCGGCAAGCGGACCTTCGAAATCCGCGCGGTTGTAGAGATTATATTCCGGCTGCAGCACGTCGTAACGCGGAAGATTGTTCTTCGCAGCCGTATCCAGCGCATCCTGAAGCTGGCTCGCAGAGTAGTTGGAGCAGCCGATGGCGCGGATTTTCCCCTGTTCCTTCAGCTTTGCGAAGGCGGCCAGCGTCTCTTCCAGCGGCACGTCCACATCCGGCTTATGGGCGAGATAGAGGTCGATATAGTCGGTTTGCAGCCGCTTCAGCGAAGCGTCGACAGCCTCGGCTACCCATTTGGCGCTGAGGCCGGTCTTCTGGCCGCGATTGTCGAAACCAACCTTGGTGACGATCACCGCATCCTCACGCTTCACGCCAGACTGTTTCAGCCATTTGCCGATGATCGCCTCGGACTCGCCACCCACATGTCCGTCCACCCATGCGGAATAGACATCCGCCGTATCGATGGCGTTGAACCCGGCGTCGAAAAAGGCATCGAGCAGGGCAAAGGAAGTCTTCTCATCCGCTGTCCAGCCGAACACGTTGCCGCCGAAGACGATCGGGGCGATGGAGAGGCCGGTACGGCCGAGGCTTCGTTTTTGCACGGGAATGCTCCTCTTGCTGACTTTGCGCCCAGGTTAGCAACTGCTCACCGGCATAACCATTCAATTCCTTTGATGGCACTCATCAGGCAACGGAGTGAGGCGGTGAAAATCAGGCCTGAAGACCGCGATAATGGCTGGGCGGATAGTGGTTATGCTGTTGCCACACCCGTCTTAGATGGCGGGCGGAAGCGAACCCCGCGCGCTCGGCGATGGCTTCCATATCGAGGCGGCTGTTTGCGAGAATGTCACGCGCCAAATTGACCCGCATCAGATTGACGTAGTCGATGACGCTGATGCCGGCATGTTCACGAAACAGGCGCGACAGATGCCTTTCGCTGAGGGCCGCGATATCGGCCAGGCCTTCCAGCGACCAGTTACGGGCCGGCTCGGCCATCACCCGGTCCTGCACGCGGTGAATGGCTGGGTGCATATGGTTGCGGCCAGTCAGCCAGGGCGAAATTTGCGGATCGCTGCCGTTGCGCCGCAGATACACAACCATGGTCTTGGCAATGCGCGCCGCGACGGACGGGGATGTCAGCCGCGAAACCACATGCAGCATGAGATCGATGCCCGTGGAGATTCCCGCGCTTGAAAAGCGGTTTCCATCTTCGACGAACAGTCGGTTTTCGGCCACCTGGGACAATGGCGCGAGACGTCGCAGTGCGTCGATGCAATCGGCATGCGTCGTGCAGCTCCGCCCGTCGAAGAGGCCGGCTTCACCCGCCAGTAACGCCCCGGAACAGATGGAAATGACCGTCGTGTCGCGGCGTACGGCATGGCGCAACCATGCTGCCAGCGCCTGCCGTTCCCGCCGAGTCTCGACTTCATTGTCGGAACGGGAGGTGCTGCCGGAGATCAGGAGAAACGCATTTTCCGGGAGCGCGGCAGGCAGGGGCTCCAATCCGCAAAGATCGAGGCCGATCGACGATTCCTGCCTGTCTTTGGCGGCGATATAGCGGCAGTCGAAAAAAATGTCGCTTTGCTCGTCATTGGCATAACGGATCACCTGCAGCGGGCCGGCAATGTCGAGCAGCAGCGCATGCGGCGGCACAAGGGTATAAAAGGGAATGATGCGCGTGCCGCCCTTATCCATCAGGCCGCGTCTTTCAGGCCTGCAAGCGCATCGTTCACCGTGGCGATGCGCGCGAAGCGGCCGGCCAGCACCAGTTCTGTCCGTTTGCGGATATCGTCGGCACTGAACACCGTGCCGGAGGCGTGTGTCATCGGAAAGGTCAATGTCGCCTCGGTGACGTAGTCGACGCCGTAGCCGAGATCGGAAGCGTGTCGGGTGGTGGTTTCGCAGCATTGTTCAGTGCGGATGCCGGAGACGATCAGCCGGTTGATGCCTCTTTGTGTCAGCCAGATTTCAAGGCCGGTGCCGGCAAAGGCCGAGTGGCGGTTCTTGTGGAAGATCGCGTCGGGAACGATCGTCACACCCTCCAGCGCGCGGATATAACCGCTGTCTTTCGAGAAGGCCTTGTCGCCATCGACATGGAAAATCTGCACGACGGGTATCCCTGCAACTCTGGCGCCGTCGATCAATGCCTGCTGTTTCTCCAGATAGGCGGCAAGCCCGCTTTCCTCGAAATAAGGGGCGTGCCGAAAGGATTCCTGAACGTCGATGACGAGCAATGCGGTATGGGAAGAGGACACTTCCGGTTTCTCCATTGGGTTATGCATATCATAATTTCCCTTTAAGAATGGAGATAAAAGCAACCGGACCGACAAAGGCAGGACAAATCCGGCCATTCTTCATTCATGAAGCGCCTGCGCGCTTGCCAGGCCGTGTCACAGTGGTAAGTTTCTGCTCGATGGCAGAGTGGGAGAATGGAATGCTGCGCTTTGGAATAATCTCAACCGCTAAAATAGCTCAGGATCACGTCATTCCGGCAATACAGGATGCGCAGAACTGCGTGGTCAGCGCCATCGCCAGCCGCGATCATGCCAAGGCGCGCGCGGTTGCCGAGCGTTTTTCCGTGCCCCATGCCTTCGGCTCCTATGAGGAGATGCTGGCTTCGGATGTGATCGATGCGGTGTATATTCCGCTTCCCACCTCGCAGCATGTGGAATGGACCATCAAGGCGGCGGATGCCGGCAAACATGTACTCTGCGAAAAGCCGATTGCCCTGAAAGCAGAAGAGATCGACACGCTTATCGCCGCACGCGACCGCAACGGCGTCATCGTGTCCGAGGCCTTCATGGTCACCTATGCGCCGGTCTGGGCCAAGGTGAAGGAATTGCTGGCATCGGGCGCCATCGGCGCGCTCAAACATGTGCAGGGCGCTTTCAGCTATTTCAATCGCGATCCCGGCAACATGCGCAATATTCCCGAACTGGGCGGCGGCGCCTTGCCGGATATCGGTGTCTACCCGACGATCGTGACCCGTTTTGCCACCGGCGCCGAGCCCAGGCGCGTGCAGGCGACCGTCGAGCGCGACAGGGAATTCGGCACCGATATCTATTCCAGCGTCAGGGCGGATTTCGGCAGTTTCGAACTGAGCTTTTATCTGGCGACGCAACTTGCCGCCCGTCAGCTCATGGTCTTCCACGGCACCGACGGTTACATAGAGGTCAAGTCTCCTTTCAACGCCAATCGCTGGGGTGCGGAAGAGATCGAACTGACGAACCAAGCTCATAACCAGTCACAAATCTTCCGGTTTCAGGACAGTCGTCAGTACAAGCTGGAGGCGGAGGCCTTTGCCCGGGCGGCGAAGGGCGAGGGCGACGTCGTCACCCTGGAAAGCTCGCGAAAGAACCAGCTTTTCATCGACGCCATCTACCGGGCGGCGCAAAAGGACGGTTGGGAAACGGTTTAATCCTGATCCCGTTGCTGTTTTTGCAGCCGCCGGTAACCGTAAAGCGCCAGCACCAGCGCCGCGAATGCTGAAAACACAAGCGGGATCAGCGGCTGGACCAGGGGATTGCGCCATTGCAGCAGCATAAACAGCCCGACCCCGACGAGGCGGGAGGTGAGCGTG
Organism: Agrobacterium sp. NPDC089420; assembly: GCF_044900305.1. Classification (NCBI taxonomy): domain Bacteria; kingdom Pseudomonadati; phylum Pseudomonadota; class Alphaproteobacteria; order Hyphomicrobiales; family Rhizobiaceae; genus Agrobacterium; species Agrobacterium sp. NPDC089420. The sequence goes on from NZ_JBJDMY010000002.1 coordinate 178,951, forward strand.
ACGGCATTCCTCAGAAAACCGCTCAGCGTGCCCTGTTCACCGCCATCGGAACGGTTCAGCTGCCAACTCGTGGTGACGCCTGCGGCTGCGCCCGGAAGGCGGGCGGCCAGCGGATCGACACCGAGATACAAAATAAGCAGGCAGGTCACGGAAAGATCAACGGCCAATCCGCAAATCTCGGTCAGCGCGATGCGCGGAAATCTCAAGGCCTCGGGCTTTTAAAGCGTAGGCTGCGTGGAACGCGGGCGTTGCAGCACGACAAGGCCGATGACGATACCCACCACACCGAAATTATAACCGGCGAGCGCCAGAAGCAGCGACATCAGGGGTACGGCGGCGGAAGAAAGCACCGTTGCCAGACCATACGCGCCAATAATCATCATGCAGATAAAAACGATTCCGAAAACGGAACGCAACGCGACTGCGGATACGCCGAGTACTGTGGCGGTAAGAAAAATCACGGATGCCGCCTCCTCTTTAGTTGCCGGGCCATGGGACAAGACGTAGCCTCGTCTTCCCTAACGAACCCTTGTGTTCTCCTCCATTCCCCGTTTTCCTAACTCGTTAGTTGAGGATATGGTTTCATCGACGTTAAAATAGGGCCGTGAGCGCCGGCATTTCCGAATCGGCGGCTTTTGGTTAGAAACGGGCATGAGCGATATCTTCTCCCACGCCGCATTGAGCAATCTTGCCGAGTTCTCGGTGTCCGAACTGTCGGGTTCCATCAAGCGCACGGTGGAGACGGCTTTCGAGCAGGTGCGGGTGCGCGGCGAAATTTCCGGTTATCGCGGCCCGCATTCTTCGGGTCACGCCTATTTTTCGTTGAAGGACGATCGCGCCCGTATCGACGCGGTGATCTGGAAAGGCACGTTCTCACGGCTGAAATTCCGCCCGGAAGAGGGCATGGAAGTGGTCGCCACCGGCAAGATCACCACTTTTCCCGGTTCCTCGAAATACCAGATCGTCATTGAAAGTCTCGAACCGGCGGGCGCCGGCGCGCTGATGGCGCTTCTGGAAGATCGCCGCCGTCGTCTTGCGGCGGAAGGGCTGTTCGATGCCGCACGCAAGCGTCGCCTGCCGTTCATGCCGCGCGTCATCGGTGTCGTGACGTCGCCGACAGGCGCGGTCATCCGCGATATTCTTCACCGTATTTCGGATCGTTTTCCGGTCCATGTCGTCGTCTGGCCGGTCAAGGTGCAGGGCGAAGGTTCGGGCGAGGAGGTGGCGAACGCCATTCGCGGTTTCAACGCGCTTCAGCCCGGTGGTGAAATCGCGCGGCCGGACGTGTTGATCGTTGCGCGCGGCGGCGGCAGCCTTGAAGATCTCTGGAGCTTCAACGACGAAATCGTGGTGCGCGCCGCAGCCGAAAGCGAAATCCCGCTGATTTCGGCCGTAGGACACGAGACCGATACGACATTGATCGATTATGCCGCCGACGTCCGCGCTCCGACACCGACGGGCGCTGCCGAAATGGCCGTGCCGGTGCGTGCCGAATTGGAGGCGCAGCTTTCCGGCCTCGCGGCCCGTCTGTCAGGCTCTGTCTTGCGGCAGATGGATAATCGCCGTCAGGGCCTGCGGGCGCTGGTGCGAGCGCTGCCGTCGCTCGACCAGCTTCTGGCCCTGCCGCGCCGCCGGTTTGACGAGGCTGCGGGCGGTCTTGGCCGCGGGCTGGAAATGACGACGCTGAACAAGCGCCGCGCCTTCGAACGTTCCGCTTCGGGCCTCAGGCCGGAAACGCTGCTGAACGGTCTCAAACACCAAAGGCAGAGGATTGACGAGCGCCTGCACCGGGCCGAGACGCTGGTGGAGCGCCGGCTGTTGCAGGGCAGGGGCCGCGTCGATTCCTTCGATTCTGCGCTCCGTTCTCTGCCCGCCCGCCTGCTCGGCCAGCTGGAACGGCAGAAGGAAAGGGTCGTCACCGCCGCGCGCCGGGCCGATACCGCTGTGCTGCATCGCATGGCGCAGAACCGCTCGGGCCTTGCGGCGCATGATCGCATCCTGCAATCGCTGTCTTACAAAAATGTGCTCAAGCGCGGTTATGCGGTTGTCCGCGATGAGGAAAACCGGCCGCTGACCCGTGCCGCCGCCATCGCCTCTGGCGCTGTGGTGTCGATGGAATTTGCCGACGGCCGCGTTTCCGCCATTACAACGGGCGAGGGAAGGCCATCCCCGGATGCCGCCGCCGCGCCGAAAAAGAAGCCGGCGAAACCGGCTTCTTCCGACCCGGGTAATCAGGGCAGCCTGTTTTGATCAGATCGATGCCGCATCCGAGAAATGGCGGCTGACGGTGAAGCGCTTTTCGATGTCGGGATGCAGTTCCATGCCGAGACCCGCCCCCGGCGGCACGGTGATCATGCCGTTTTTCACCTCCGGCAATGCGGTGACGAGATCGCGATACCAGGTCTTGTAAAAAGCGCGCACGCTTTCCTGCACCAGCGCGTTTGGCGCGTTGAGCGACAGATGCGTGGAGGCGCAGAGCACCACCGGTCCGGTGCAATCATGCGGCGCGACCGGCAGATGCCAGGCCTCCGCCATGGACGCGATCTTGCGTGCTTCCGAAAGCCCGCCGCACCAGCTGATATCCAGCATCACCACGCCTGCCGCACCCGTTTCCAGAAGGTCGCGGAAGGCCCAGCGGGAACCCAGCGTTTCCGATGCGGAAATCGGTGCCGGCGAAACGGCGGCATACCGCGTCAGGCTGGAAAGACTGTCCATCTTGATCGGGTCTTCATGCCAGAAGGTCTGGTAAGGGGTAAGCGCCCTGGCGATCTGCATGGCGGGCAGAAGCTGCCACATGGAGTGAAACTCCACCATGATATCCATCTTGTCGCCCACCGCCTTGCGAATCTTCTCGAAAGGCTCAAGCGCGGTTTTCAGGTCGGGCATCGAGATATATTGCCCGCGCGTCTTTTCCGCCGCCGCATCGAAGGGCCAGATCTTCATGGCGGTGATCCCGTCCTCCAGCAGCGAATGGGCAAGCTCGTCCGCCCGGTGCAGGAATCCGTTCAGATCGTCATAATCCTTGCTGTCGGAAAGGCCGTAATTGGTCGTCTGCTGGCCGGTCGCCTTCTTGATATAATCCGTACCGGCGCAGGTATTGTAGGTGCGAATTTCCCTGCGGCTGAAACCGCCGAGCAGCTGGGCGATGGGCTGGTTGGTGGCCTTGCCGAAAATATCCCACAGCGCGATATCGAAGGCGGAATTGCCGCGCACTTCCGCGCCGGATGAGCGGAAGCCGAGATAACCGACAAGGTCCTGCGCCAGGAGATCGATCTGCAACGGATCGCGGCCGATGACGCGCGGTGCGATATATTCATGCACATAGGTTTCAACCGTCTCCGCGCCGAAGAAGGTTTCGCCCAGCCCGGTAATGCCCTCATCCGTATGAACCAGAATCCAGAGCAGGTTTGCCCGTTCCGCCACGCGGACGGTCTCGAGTTTTGTAATTTTCATGAAGTCTCTCCTCCAGAGGTTGGCTTTTCCGTCTGGAACTGCGTTGAAAACTCAGGCGATGCCGGCTGCCAGAAGCGCATGCACGCTTTCATCGAAATGCCGCGCCATCAGTGTCGAGGCGATTTGCGGATCTCCCGCGGCAATGGCCTGTCCGATTGCGACGTGCAGTTCGACAGCGGTATGGCGCTGCGCGTCGGATGTCCGGCTTTTCCAGCCGATCGGCCATGTCTGGCGCGTCACATTCTGGAAGGCGCCAAGAATGAGTTCGAAAACCGGGTTCCTGGAGGCTCTGGCGATGGCAAGGTGAAACGCCAGATCATGCTCCATGACCCTGTCATTGTCGCCGAAGTCCCGCTCCATATGGTTGGCATGCTCAAGGATGGTAAGCGCTTCGGCATCCGTGCGCCTGAGCGCCGCCAGCGTTACGGTTCTGACTTCGATGGTGCGGCGCACGTCGTAGATTTGCTGGATATTGATCTGCTCGGTGTGAATGCCATGCTCGAACATCAGCGACATGGCGCCATGATCCAGCGTTGCCACGGTGGCGCGCTTGCCGGCGCTGACGTCGATCAGCCGCATCGCCGACAGGGACCGGAAGGCCTCGCGAACGACGGTGCGCGAGACGCCGAGTTGTTGCGAGAGCGACAACTCACTGGGCAGCTTCGCGCCGGGGACGAGCTCGTTTTCGCGAATATGGCGGGTGATGGCGCCGATCGTGCTGCTGACGAGGCCGGATTCATGCGGGATGGCGTTGTACATTTTTCCTCCAACCTGTAGGACAGGTTTATTGGAAATTGCTTATAGGATTTTCTGTGCCAAAACAAGTGCAGTCGTCGACGCCGTTGCACCCCCCAAGATCCGCAAGGACTATTCCTCGAAATCCCGCAAAAAGCGCTTCAGCAAGCCGTCAAGCGCTGCGCGTTCGCCTTCGCTGAGGCCGGCCACCAGACGATGCTGGTTTTCGACATGTGCGCCGACGGCCTTCTCGACAGCGGCCAGGCCGTGTTCCGTCAGCGATATCAAGACACTGCGCCGGTCCTGCGGATTGTGAATGCGCTCCACCAGCCCGGCTTTTTCCAGCTGGTCGATCCGGTTTGTCATGGTGCCGGAACTTACCATGGTCATGGCCAGAAGATCGCCGGGGGAGAGCCGGTAGGGCGCGCCTGCGCGTCGCAATGTCGCCAGCACATCGAAAGCGGAAGAGGAAAGGCCGTGTTTCAGAAGTGCTGCTTCAACCTCGCGGCCGAGATGCGTGCTGAGCCGGTTCAAGCGTCCGAGCAGCCCCATGGGGCCGACATCGAGATCGGGCCGTTCCTTGCGCCACTGCGCGAGAATATGATCGACATGGTCCAGCGGTTCGTTGCTCATCACCAAGGCATAACAAGTGATATCTTGACGTCAAGATAAAATCGACTAAGCTGAATTTATCTTGATATAGAGATTCTTGAAATGAAGAAAAATACGACCTACGCCGCCGATGTGCTGGTGACCGCGCTTGCTCCCGCCATCTGGGGAACCACCTATTTCGTCACGACGGAATTTCTGCCACAGGGCTATCCCCTTCACATCGCCATGCTGCGCGCATTGCCGGCCGGCCTGCTGATGCTTCTCGTCCGGAAGCTGCCGCAGGGCGTCTGGTGGCCGCGCAGCTTCATTCTCGGCGCGCTGAATTTCTCTTTTTTCTGGGCGATGCTTTTCGTTTCGGCCTATCGGCTGCCGGGCGGCGTGGCTGCCACGGTGGGCGCGGTGCAGCCGCTCATCGTCATTGGCCTTTCCCGGCTGTTTCTGGCTGTGCCGGTCAGGCCGCTCGCCATCGTTGCCGGGTTATTGGGCATTGCGGGCGTGGCGCTTCTGGTGTTGACACCCGGTGCGGGGCTGGACGGTATCGGGGTTGCCGCAGGCCTTGCCGGTGCCGTATCCATGGCCTTCGGCACGGTGCTGACCCGCAAATGGCGCCCGCCGGTTTCCAATCTCACCTTCACGGCCTGGCAATTGACGGCGGGCGGAATTCTCCTGCTGCCTGTCGCCTATGCCTTGGAACCAGCCCTGCCGTCGCCCACTGCGGCCAATATTTTCGGCATGGCCTATCTCGGCCTCATTGGTGCGGCGCTGACCTATCTTCTGTGGTTTCGCGGGCTTGCCCGCATCGAACCTTCCGCCGTCGCGTCGCTCGGTTTTCTAAGCCCTGTCGTGGCGACGTTGCTGGGCTGGCTGGCGCTCGGCCAAAGCCTTGCGCCAGCGCAAATCGCGGGTTTCGTCGCGGTGCTCTTCAGCATCTGGCTCAGTCAGCGCAGCCAGTTGCCGAGATAGGTAAGTCAGGCCCACTCGCCCTCGCGCATCACCGGAACCGTGGAGCCATCCGGCTTCACGCCATCAATGTCCACCTTATCGGAACCGATCATCCAGTCGATATGGATCAGGCTGGAATTGCCGCCCTGCGCCTTGATCTGGTCCTGCGACAGCGAAGCGCCATCAAGGAAACATTTCGAGTAGCATTGGCCAAGTGCGATGTGGCACGACGCGTTTTCATCGAACAGCGTGTTGTAGAACAGGATGCCGCTTGCCGAGATCGGCGAGGAATGCGGCACCAGCGCCACTTCGCCGAGACGCCGTGCGCCCTCATCTGTATCGAGAACCTTGTTCAGCACCGCTTCGCCCTTCGAAGCCTTGGCTTCGACAATGCGGCCGCCCTCGAACCTCACCTGAATATCGTCGATCAGCGTTCCCTGATGCGACAGCGGCTTGGTGCTGGAAACGTAGCCATCCACGCGCAGCGCATGCGGCGTGGTGAATACTTCCTCCGTCGGAATATTCGGGTTGCAGGTCACGCCGTTCTTGGCGACCGAGGCGCCGCCATGCCATTCATGGCCATCCGCCAGCCCGATCGTCACATCCGTGCCGGGGCCGGTGAAATGCAGCGATGCGAAGCGCTCGCCATTCAGCCATGCCGAGCGTTTGGCGAGATTGGCATTGTGTTGCGCCCAGGCGGTGACCGGATCGGCCACATCCACCCGTGATGCGGCGAAGATGGCATCGGCAAGCTTGCGAACGGCCTCGTCCTCGGGGAGGTCGGGAAAGACCTGTTTCGCCCAGGAGGGGTTCGGATAGGAGATGATGTTCCAGTTGATGTCGAAGTTGGAAATCTTCTCCAGCGCTGGCTTGTAGGCGGTGGAATTGGCCTTGTTGGCGCGCGCCACCTTGGCCGGGTCCTGCTCGGCCAGCAGCATCGGGTTGTCGCCGGCAATCGCCAGCCGTGCCGCGCCATTGGCATAGGCCTTCGCCATGCCTTCATAAAGCCAGCCGGAAGCCCGGTCGAAATTCGCGTCGCTGGCGTGGCGGTAGCGCGAAAGCGTGGTTTCTTCGTCGGAATAGAAGGTGGTGACCAGCCCACTGCCCGCCATATAGGCGTGTTTGGTCAAAAGCCGAACCAGCGGCAACGCCGCCAGCGGCGCGGTGATCACCAGATCCTGATCCTTCTGCAATTGCAGGCCGACCTTGACGGCAACTTCGGCCAGTTTTTCGAGTTTGACGGGATCGATAGGGGAAGCGGTCATGATCTGCCTTCGTCTATTTCAACAGGAGGCGCCGACCATAGCCCATTCCTTTCGAAAGCCAAATGCTTTCAGAAACGGTCGTCGAGCTTTCAGTCGGCGACCAGGGGCGCGACAATCGCCTTCAGCGCCGCCTGGGCGTCGCGGGGTGAAAGCCTCACCTGCAGGCCGCGCTGTCCGCCATTCATGTAGACATGGTCATGCGCCAAGGCTCCGGCCTCGATGGCCGTCGGCACCTGCTTCTTCTGTCCGAAAGGGCTGATGCCGCCGACATGATAACCGGTTGCCCGCTCCGCATCGGCAGGTTTCATCATGCTGGCGGATTTGCCCCCGAAGGCGGCGGCAAGCTTCTTCATGCTGACTTCACGGTCGGACGGCACGACGACGCAGACCGGTTTGCCGTCCAGTTCCGCCATCAGCGTCTTCAGCACCAGATGCGGCGGTTCGCCGATCGCCTCGGCCGCCTGCAGGCCGATGCGGTCGGCATTCGGATCGTAGTCGTAGGTAACGGTGGTGAAGGCAACGCCGGCCTTGGTCAGCATCTGGGTGGCGCGGGTCGTTTTGGACATGGCGGCTTGGGTCAGGCAAAAAGTGTCTGGTAGGTTTCCGGCTTGAAACCGACGGTTATCTTGCCCTTGGCGTCCAGCACCGGGCGCTTGATCATCGAGGGCTGTTCCAGCATCAATCCGATGGCCTTGTCACGGGTAAGATCGGCCTTCCGAGCATCGTCGAGTTTCTTGAAGGTCGTGCCGGCTCGGTTGAGGACCGTTTCCCAGCCCACGGCATCGCACCACGTCTCCAGATGGGCACGGTCGATGCCGGCCGTCTTGTAGTCATGGAAAGAATAATCGACGCCATGGGTTTCCAGCCAGCTTCTGGCCTTCTTCATCGTGTCGCAGTTCTTGATGCCGTAAATGGTAATGGTCATGCTGCCAGCCTCTTTGTCTTCAAGCTCTCCGGCATAACAAAATATCCGCCTTATTCAACCCGCCCGGCGAAGCGCCTCGCATCGTTTCAAGAGGCGTGCCGCCTGAGCCATGCAAAATCGCATGGGCTGATATCCAAACGAGCGCGAGCAAAGCTGCATGGCTTCCCTGCTACATCATGAGTTGTAGAACGGGCCGGAAATGCCCATTATCTGGGCATCAAAGATGGAGAGAAAAATGCGTCAGGTTGCAAAGACATCGCGTAACTTCTTCGGTGAAACTTTCGCCGTTCTCGGTGCAGCGCTCTCGGTTTCGGCCGCTGTTCGCGCACATCGCAAGCCCGCCCGCGCCGATCTCGAAGCTCTCGGTATCGATGGCAAGGCTTTCGACAAGGTACAGCTCTAAGCTGCTATCGTTTGCAGCGAGGCGGGATCGCCTCGCCTGTGCCCGGAATTGAAACCAGCATCGGTTTTCTACGGGCGCGGTGGATGTACGGGTGACCCGAAAAGCGTCCCGTGTTCACGCAGAAAAGTTGCCGCATCGCTCTTAATCGGCGGATGCGGAGTAATTTCGGCATGGAATGCCATGCCATCAAGGGCGCACCTCATTGCGCTGCTGCCCTTTGTTTCGGCCGGTTCGACGGACCGATCACTTTTTCCGGCAGATAGAGCTGACTCTCGGGCTGCTCGTAGCGGTCAGCTTTTGCGGAGAGCGCGAAGCGCCCCAGGGATTCGTGCCGTGTCTCGCCATGATGGCTGAAGATGAGTTCGAAACTGCCGGCCAGCCAGCTATAGGGTTTTCCTGTCGGCATCGGTTCGATTTTCCCGCAGCCGTAAATCATGGTGAGATGTGGCGTCAGGGACGATGCCGCGATGTAGGGAAGGTTCGCCCGCCAGAGCGTCCGCTGCAATATCTTCGACAAGGCGTTGATCTCTGGCATGCCGCGGCTGCTTCGCAGCACCAGACTGTTACGGTTACCGAAAAGCGATGTTCCATCGAAAGTGACCGGAACGGGCCGCGCCTTGATTTCCCCAAGTGCTGCCTTAAGCCTGCCTGTCAAGCCATGTGGCACCGTTTCAAAACATCCGATACACAGCAGGGTTATATGCAGAAGCTCAGGCGGATAGGCCGCACGCCTTGTCCGTCCTTGTGCGTGGTGTGACGCATCGGCAAAGATTCTCTCCGCAAGCGCCGCTGGCGGTTTCAGCACGACCAGGACCTTGCTGCTGAAGCGTCCACTGGACCGGCGCATCTTGTGCGGCCCCAGCCCCTCAAGGCAAAGCTGCTTTAAAGCTGCTTCATCCGTCAACTCTAAACCCACGACGATGCTCCACGGCCTTTGCCAAGGCCGCGATATTATCATCACAAGTGAAAATTAAAAGAACAAAAGATGAACGAACATATGTGTCGATCAGCAGGTAGCTGGTTTTTTTCCGATGGCGGAACAAGAGGAGGTGGACCTGCGAAACCGTATGAAGTTTGGTAAAGCGTCTATAGAGATGATCCCATTGGATGCGATAACAGTCTGCCCGTTGAGTGTCAGACATCTCTCCAGCCCTTCGCCCGACGCGGCTGTTTGTGGTGAATAACGGCAGCCATGAGCGCAAGCGGGTCAGCGCCCGACAGTCAACCGTCGAACTTGACCAAGTCGTTGAAGATGAGTTGACCCCAGCTGTTGCCCCGCGCTTGTATAAGTAGCCCGCCTTCCGAAAGCCCGCCGAGCTTGATGGGTGCGAAACCCAGCTTATCCGCAAGGACACCAATCTCCGTCGCGGCGGTGTCGTCGTCGCTTGCGAGGAACACGACCCTCCTGCCACCATGACCGGCCGGATCTTGTGCAAGGGTGGCAGCGATCAGATGGTTGAAGCCCTTGACCAGTCTTGCGCCAGTGAATGCTTGCGCGACGAACCTGGAAGAAGGCTGTCCGCCCAGTTCCTCGGGCGGCACGCCATAGGCATTGGTCACATCAATGACGGTCTTCCCCAACCAGCTGGGGAGCGCCTTCGCGACTTCCGGATGCACCTCGAAGCGGACAGCCAAAAAGATGACGTCTGCCTTGATGGCGTCCGCAAGGGTCTTGGCTGTAACGGTGGGGCCGATCGCGGCCGCAGCGGACGCAATGTTTTCCGGATCGCGCCCCGTTGCGACGGATACTTCGATGCCGCTCCGGGCAAAGGCTTTGGCCAGGGCCTGACCGATATTGCCGAAGCCGATGATTGCGTAATGCATGTGTTCTCCTTGTGTTTAACCTTGCGCCACGGAGTTCCAAATACTCGAATGACGAAGCGCAAGGGCGCCGGGCGTCAGAGTTGCGCCAGACCGCCGTCAACGGCGACTTCGCTGGCTGTCATGAAGCTGCTGTCCGGCGATGCGAGAAAGGCAGCCGCCGCTCCGATCTCCGCCGGATCGGCCATGCGTTGGAGCGGGGTCATCGCGCCATAGGCCTTCTGGCCCTCCTCGCCCAGCGCCGCCTTGGCGAGTTCGGTCGCCGTTGCGCCGGGCGACAGCACGTTTACCCGGATGCCGGTGCCCTTCAGGTCCTCCGCCCAGGTTCGCGCAAGATTGCGCACCGCAGCCTTGCTCGCGCTATAGGCCGTGAAGGCGGGCGCGCCGGTGGTGCCGGCGCTCGATCCGGTCAGGATGATCGAACCGCCCGTGCCCATCAGCGGCAGCGCTTTCTGAACCGTGAAGATCGTGCCTTTCACATTGGTGTCGAAGGTTTCGTCAATATGTGCGGCGGTGATCTGGCCGAGCGGAAGCGGGCTTCCCGCCCCCGCATTGGCGAAGACGATATCGAGGGTTCCACGTTCAGCCTTAACGGCTGTATAGAGCCTGTCGAGGTCGGCCTCGTCGAAGACCGAGCCCTTTACCGCCCGGGAATTGGGGCCGAGTATTGTCACAGCGGCGTCGAGCGCCTCCTGCCGCCGACCGAAGATGAAGACGAACGCGCCTTCCTCTATGAAACGCCTTGCGGCGGCAAGCCCGATGCCGGTCGCACCCCCGGTAATGACCGCGGTCTTTCCATTCAGTCTGGTCATGATGTGTATCCCTCGTTTCGCTTGCATTGAAGCTAAGATGATGGTTACCTGACCTCAAGTATGCACCTTTTGGTAAGTATGGAAAAAAATGCCGAAACCGTCTGACGATTGCGAAACTTCACCCAACTGCGGCATGGGCTATTCCCATGGTCTCGCCGTCACGCTTCGCATCATCGCGGGCAAGTGGAAGCCGCTGATCCTGTATTTTCTGCTCGACGGCCCGAAGCGCTATGGCGAACTCAAGCGCACCATCGAGGGTGTCAGCGACAAGGTGCTGATCCAGCAATTGAAGGAACTGGAGGCCGACCGCGTGCTGACGCGGACGGATTACAAGGAGGTCCCGCCCCGTGTGGATTACGCTCTGACCGACCTTGGCCGCAGCCTGGCAGCCGCGATCGTCCCGTTATGCACCTGGGGAACCCGCAACAGGGCTGAAATGGAAGGTATTTTTGCCGACCGTGACGGTTTGGACGACGTGGTGGGCGGATAGCGGCGAGCAACTCCGTATTCAGCAGCGATCGATGTTCAGAGCAAAGTCCCAGGTGCCAGCACCGTTCTTGGCCAAGCCGATCATCATCAGGCCGGCCGCCTCCAGCGTCTGGGCCATCTGCAAACCTCCGACGTGGAAGGGACGAAGCCCGAGACTTTCCAGAAAGATGGAGACGCGTGCTTTTGCGTCCGCATCATCGGCTGCGATGAATGCGTCGAGGCATCCGCCCTTGGCGAGCACGTGGCCGAAGATCGTGTTGAACGCCTTCACGAGATGTGCGCCGGCGGGGAGGCTTTGAGCAATCTCCTGCGCGCCGGAACTGCCAAAGGGCGTGACAAGGCCGGAAAGATCGGGGGCGATCGGGTTCGTAATGTCGACGACGACCTTGCCGTCGAGCGCCTCCCCGAAGTCGGCCACGACCGCCGCCGCACCGGAATACGGCACAGCGAGGATTACGATGTCGCCCGTCGGCACGGCACCGTAGGTTCCTGTGGTCGCGCGTGAGCCGAGCTTTTCTGTCAGCGCCAGCGCCTTTGCGGAGTCGCGGTTTACCACCTCGATCGTGTGTCCGGCCTTGGCAATGCGGCCCGAGATTGCGGTCGCCATTGTCCCGGCGCCAATCATGCTGATAGTGCTCATGCCGGTCGCCTCTGTTTTCAAGCGCATTCATGCGCTATGCCTTGTGGATCGCTGATCCGAATGCCTTAAATGGATCGGTGATCCAAATATACGGATCGGCGATCCATTTATCAAGGGAAGCCATGCGCGCCGACGCCAGAAAAAATTACAGCCATATCCTCGGGGTTGCGCGTGAGGCGGTCAGCGAACATGGCGCCGACATATCTATGCGTGATATCGCGCGCCGATCCGAAGTAGGGCTGGCCACGCTGTTGCGTCATTTCCCGACAAGAGAAGCCCTCTTCGAAGCGTTGCTGTGTACGAAGCTGGACGCGCTGACGCACAAGGCGGGCGAGCTTGAAAGGTCGAATGCACCTGGCGAAGCGCTCGTAATATGGTGTCGTGAGTGGCTGGTATTCGCCCAAAGCTATCGGGGCGTTGTTGCGATGATGGCGGCCGCTCATACAAATCCGGACTCCGCGCTTTATGCGTCATGTGCAGCGGTGCATTCAGCGACCGCGCGCCTGCTGGTAAGAGCCCAGGCCGGAGGTGCGGCGCGCGCAGATATGAATGGGGACGACCTTTTCGCTTTGATGACGGCGCTCGGCTGGGCGGTTGATCAACCCTCGTTCGCGCCGCGGGCCGATCATCTCGTTCGTCTTGTTACAAGCACCATCCTGACAAATAAGTCTGGAGGCTGAAATGCCTTGTGCAAGCTGCAGTGTTACCCAATCGGGACCGGAAAACCGACACGATTTTCAGTGGGTTTTCCGTATCGCGACTTATTTTTGGATATTGATCGAGAGTGTAAAGATCACTCCCACTCGATCGTGCCTGGCGGCTTGCTGGTCACGTCGTAGACGACACGGTTGATGCCGCGCACCTCGTTGATGATGCGGGTTGCCGCGCGGCCGAGGAAATTCATGTCGTAGGGATAGAAATCCGCCGTCATGCCATCCACGGACGTCACCGCGCGTAGCGCGCAGACGAAATCATAGGTGCGGTAGTCGCCCATCACGCCCACGGTCTGCACCGGCAGAAGCACGGCGAAGGCCTGCCAGATGGTGTCATAGAGACCGGCCTTGCGGATTTCGTCGAGATAGATCGCATCCGCCTTGCGCAGGATATCGAGCTTCTCCCGGGTGATCGCACCGGGGCAGCGGATCGCCAGACCCGGACCGGGGAAGGGATGGCGGCCGATGAAGCTGTCCGGCAGGCCGAGTTCGCGGCCAAGGGTGCGCACTTCATCCTTGAAGAGCTCGCGCAGCGGCTCGACGAGCTGCATGTTCATGCGCTCGGGAAGACCGCCGACATTGTGGTGGCTCTTGATGGTGACGGAAGGGCCGCCGGAGAAGGAAACGCTTTCGATGACGTCCGGGTAAAGCGTGCCCTGCGCCAGGAAATTCGGCGCACCCTTGCCATCGGCGGCGATCTTGGCCGCTTCGGCTTCGAAAACCTCGATGAACAGGCGGCCGATGGTCTTGCGTTTCACTTCCGGATCGGAAACGCCCGACAATTCCCCAAGGAACAGGTCGGCGGCGTCAACATGAACAAGCGGAATATTGTAGTGGTCGCGGAACATGCCGACCACCTGCTCGCTTTCGCCAAGCCGCATCAGGCCATGGTCGACGTAAACGCAGGTCAGCTGGTCGCCGATCGCTTCATGGATAAGGATGGCCGCAACCGAGGAATCGACGCCGCCGGAAAGCGCGCAGAGCACGCGGCCGGTACCGACCTGCTCGCGGATCTTGCGGATCATCTCGGCACGATAGGCCGCCATCGTCCAGTCGGATTTCAGCCCGACGATCTTGTGAACGAAGTTGGACAGCAGCTTGCCGCCGTCCGGCGTGTGCACCACTTCCGGGTGGAACATGGTGGTGTAATAGTGACGCGTCTCATCGGCTGCGATGGCGAACGGTGCGTTTTCGGACGTTGCGATAACCTCGAAACCTTCCGGCAGTTTCGTCACGCGGTCGCCATGGCTCATCCAGACCGGATAGCTTTTGCCCTGTTCCCAGAAGCCGTCAAACAGCGGGCTCGCCTTCTTGATGTCGATATCGGCACGGCCGAATTCCGCCGCATGGCCGCCCTCGACGACGCCGCCCAATTGCGTGCAGAGTGTCTGCTGACCATAGCAGATGCCGAGGATCGGAACCTTGCTGTCGAACACCGCCTGCGGCGCGCGCGGGCTGCCTTCCGCCGTTACGGATGCGGGGCCGCCGGAGAAGATCACGCCCTTGGGCTGAAGCTTCTCAAACGCCTCTGCGGCATTCTGGAATGGATGGATTTCGCAATAGACCCCGGCTTCGCGGATGCGGCGCGCAATAAGCTGCGTCACCTGGCTGCCGAAATCGATGATGAGAATGCTGTCGGGATGGGCTATCTGGGTCATGGCGAGCCTTTAAAGAAAACCGGGGCTTTAGGCAACCCGGAAGCGGGCGTCAAACAGCGGAAATTTGCGAAAACCGCAAGGTTTCAAAGGGCGATCACGCCCTCTTCAATGGCGCGGCAGAGCCGGTCGACGGCATCTGCCAGCTTTTCATCGATGATGTGCAGATACTCCGTCCAGTCGTCCACATGGTTCACATCGGCCTTGCCGTCGGAAATACCGCGCAGGCCGATGAGGGGCACGCCGAAGCGCTGGCAGGCCCTCAAAACGGCATAGGTTTCCATTTCCACCATATCGGCGTCAATCGAGCCATAGGCTGCACCGGAAACCACATTGCCGCCGGTGGAAAGCCGCGCCTCGGAAACATCGGGTATCCGGAAGGGCAGGGCCACCTCGGCCGGCAGGTCGAGAAACGGCGTGCGCCCCTTGTCAAAACCGAAAGCCGAGGCATCCATGTCGCGATAGGACACTGAAATCGCCTGATAGATGCCGGTCTGTTCCAGCGTACGGGAACCGGCCGAACCGAGACAAACCACGAGGTCCGGCAGATGGTCCGCCGTATCGAGACCGGCAAGAACGGCCGTGACCGCAATCGCCGCTTCAACCGGCCCAACGCCGGTCATCAGCGGCGTAATGCGTGCCTGCAGGTGGGGACCATATTCGGCGGAAGCAGCCATGACGAAAAGAACGGATTTATCCGCAACATGCAAAAGCCGGTAGCTCATCCGGTAATATCCTCGCGCCCCTTCACCACCATCATCGTTCCCGTCATGGAGGCGATCAGCTTTGCCGGTCCGTCGGTCAGCGCATAGGCACGGCCATCGGCGACGATCAGGTTGTTGCCGGGCTTGATGATTTCGCCACGAAACAGGAACCGCTCACCGCGGCCCGGCGACATGAGATTGACCTTGAACTCGATGGTCAGCAGCGAGGCTTCCGGCTCGATGATCGTATAGGCGGCGTAAGTGCAGGCGGTGTCGAGACCGGCGGCGATGACGCCGGCATGCAATATGCCGTGCTGCTGGGTCAGCTTTTCATGGAAGGGCAGTTCGATTTCCACCAGCCGGTGTTCGATACGGCTTATTTCGGCATTGATGGCCTGCACCACGCCCTGTCGTGCAAAGCTTCTTTCTATCCGCTGACGAAAATCGCCGGGATCCGTGATCTCCATGGCCTACCTGCCTGCTTTAAATCCAATCCCAAACTGACATGGCGCGTGGCGGCGGGCAAGGCAAGGGCGGTGCGGCGAAAAGGCTTAATTCAGCATGCCGATACTTGCATTGAGGACCGTGGCAAAGGCGACCCACAGGGCATAGGGCACAAAAAGCCACATGGATATGCGGTCGCGGCGATAGGTCAATGCTATGAAAGCAAGAATGCAGACCAGCATCGGTAGGATGATGACCAGTGCGCCTGCCGGGCTTTGCATGCCGAAAAAGATCGGCGACCACAGGAAATTCAGCACCATCTGTGTGAACCAGAGCCGCATGCGCGTTCCCATGCGTTTTCTGATCCATGTGCGTGCGCCGGCGATGCCGATCAGCACATAGAGCGTTGTCCAGACCGGCCCGAAGATCCAGTTGGGTGGATTGAAGAACGGTTTCTGCAGCGATTGATACCATTCGCCCGGCACATTGTTGACGCCGATCAGCGCCCCGATGGCAACAACGACAACCACAAAAACAACGTACACGGTCAGGTTTTTCATGACCCATCCAATGCGCCTGCCGGGCTTTTGTTCCCGTGCCTTTTCAGTATTTTAGCTGGATACGCGCACGATATGCTGGTCCCATGCCACGTCGCTGCGCAGCGTCTCGAAAAATCCGTCATAGGATGAAACCGCAATGCCCTTGGCGGCAGGGGCGACGCCCGCTGCTTCCCGCACGCTCATCTCTGAAACCACCCGCCCGGTTTTCGCACTGAGCGTCACGGCGGCATTGCCATTGGGCGATGTCAGGCCCACCAGCCCCTCGCGACGGTTGACGGCGATGGCCCCGACATAATTGGCAAGGCGCACCGTCGTTTCCTCCGGCAGATCGACGAAAGCCACATCCTCGCCTTCGGCGAAATGGCCGACCAGCGGCGGCAGATCGTTGCGTGGCCCCTCATATTGGCAGGCGAACCAGATGCGGCCGTCATCGCCAAGGTCGACATGACGGGTGGAAAGCTGCCGCAGCCGGTCCGGCATCGCGTGTTTCTGGATCAACTGACCCGTTGCGGCATCCAGCAGCACGAGGGATGGTTGCATGTTGTCGATATTGAGTTTTGTGCGGCCAAAATCCGGGTGGGTTTCGATGCCGCCATTGGCGATCACGATCAGCCGCCCGTCATCGCTCACCGTCATGTCATGGGTGCCGACGCCATATGCGTCATATTCGCCGATGCGGGTAAATCCGTTTCGGGCGTCGTAGAGCCCGACAACGCCGCGATTGCCGTCGAAGTCATTTTCGCTGGCATAAAGCACGGCGCCATCGGGGGAGAATTGGCCGTGACCGTAAAAATGGCGGTTCGCCGGCGTATGCATCACGATTGGTTCGCGGTGCCGCGCGGGATCGAAGGCCATGAAGAAGGTGCCGGGCCGGCGCGCAAAGGCCACTGTCATGCCCGTCACGTGGCTTGTCGCCATTCCATGGGCGCGGGCGGGAAGCGCAACACGGTCGATGATCTCGCCGCGCTCGCTTACTGTCGCAATGCCGTAGGAGCCGTCACGGGCGCGGAAGGCGGAGGCGAAGACCGCGTCTGCCTGTTCAAGCGCGTAAAGTGAATGGGGAGCCAGAGCGGCAAGGAAGGGAACGCCAGCCGCCTTGATGAAGCTGCGCCGATCTATCAGCATCCGTTTGGTGCCGGACGTCATCGGTTTAGTCCCCATCGGCGAAGGAAAAACCGGAACTGAGGCCGATGGCGCCGCCATACTGGTCGTTAAGGCGATAGATCAGGTCTTTGCCGTTGAGCAGCAGGTAATCGACCTTGGCGCGCTGATCATCCTTGTCCAGCGCCTTCTCGACGTCCGTATCGATCGTGCCGGCAATGCGGATCATCGATTTGGCGATGAAGTCGATGGAATTGACGATGGAGCGCTGGTCGGGCGGCACGAGTTTGACCATATCGGCTGTATGCAACAGGGTCTGAACGGCCTTGATATTGGCAGAGATGCTCTTCCAGGTCAGGCCGGAGCGCCAGTAAATGGCAGTGCGGGGAAATCTCGCTTTGTCCGGCCCCTTGTAGAAGGTCTCGATCCGCTGGTCGCGGATCGCCTCGGAACCGTGCACGAGAATGCCGAGCAGGGCAACCAGCGCCTCGCGCTCGTCGCGAAAGACGGGATTGTCCGCTCCGGGCTGGGTCCAGTTTTTCTGAGCGCCATCGGGCGCGTTCCAGCTGTCGGAAAGCTCTACCGCCACATTGGCGATATTGCCGGCGATGGCCGCGCCGAAGCGGCAGCGGAAATCGCCCTTTTTATCAAGCAGCTCGTCCGCGCCCGTGCCGTAAAGCACAAATTCCAGTGCGCCAAGGCCTTGTGCGGCGACGCTCTTGCCCCTCAGGCCATCGGCACTGGTCACGCTCTCGTCTTTTTCCGAGAGGTAACGTTGTACCTGTTTCAGACCGAGACCCTTCTTGTCGGGATAATAAAGCACACGTTCGAAGCGGTTCTGTTCGATGACAGGGCCGACCCGCACGATCTCGATGGTGGACCAGTTCAGCACCGTGTCGGCAAAGGCCGCTTTGGCCGCCTCATTCGTCGTTTTGGAGGGTGCGGCGCAGAAAGCCTTCATGCTGTCTTCCAGCCTGTCTGCCGATTGCCGGAAGTGGTCATAGCCGGGGCGGATGAAGCCGTTGACCGCCTTTTCCATCACGCCCCGCACCTGTACGGGATCGAGCGGCGGCGGCGGCATCAGTTCCACATCCTGCGCCATTGCGGGCGGCGTGGTCAAAAGCAGCAGCACGGAAAAGAGGCCGGAGATTTTTCGCATGGCATGTCTCATCAAAGGGACTCCAGAAAGGCCAGCAAAGCCTGCCGGTCGGATTTTTGCAAGGCGGCAAAGACGTCGCGCGCTTTTTGTCCTTCACCGCCGTGCCACAATATCGCTTCCGTCAGGCTGCGCGCGCGCCCGTCATGCAGGTAAAAGCCGTTGCCGTTCACCCTCTGCGTCAGGCCGATGCCCCAGAGCGGCTGGGTGCGCCACTGTCTGCCGTTTGCTTCGCCCACCTGCTGGCCATCGGCAAGCTCCTCTCCCATGTCATGCAAGAGAAAATCCGAATAGGGCCAGATCAGCTGGAAAGAGTGCATCGGGTCGCCGGCATCGCGGCGCGTGACGAATTTCGGCGTATGGCAGGCGGTGCAGCCGGATGTGTAAAAAAGCTGCTTGCCCTTGAGAACGGCCGGGTCGCCGGCATTGCGTCGCTGTGGCACGGCGAGGTTTTCGGTGTAGAAGGTCACGAGATCGAGAACCGGGTCCGGGGCTTCGACCGGTCCCAGCCGCGGCTGCACGCCTGTCGGCATGGCCAGACAGTCCTTCTGGGCATCGGTGCAATCGCCATAGGCGTTCGGTGCGTCCGGTGTGGAGATGCCGATATCGTGGGAGAAGGCGCTGGCGCTCTGGTCGCGAACACTTGCATTCTGGGCTTTCCAGCCAAACCGTCCGAGTTTTATCTCGCCGGTGCGATGGTCCCTCACCCATGCCGGACGCCCGGCAATACCGTCGCCATCTTTGTCATCGGGGTCGGCTTTGGCCAGAATGTCGGCCTCGCTGATCGCTTCGATCAGGCCAAGCCCGAGAGTGGGCATGGCGATCCGCGCCGAAAGCGTCGTATCGGCTTCAAGCGGGCCATATCTCAGGTCCGCCACGGTATAGGCGGGCTTGCGCAGCATCACCACCTCTCCGTCCGAAAGGCGCACCGCCATTTCGGTGTAGGTAATGACCGGTCTGCCCTCGGCTGCGAGACCGGGAATGGCAAGGTTCTGTAGCTGCCGGCCATAGGTCTCGTCGGGAAAATTCAGTACCTCATGGCGCGCGATTGCGGCACGTTCCGCCTCGTCGCGAGCCGGCCGCGCCAGCCGCAGAAACAGGGAGACGGCATCTTCTCCGGCAAGAGGCGGGCGGCCCCTGCCGTCTTTCACGTGGCAGGTCTGGCAGGAGCGGGCATTATAAAGCGGCCCCAGCCCGTCCGAGGCCTGGGTGGAGGAAGGAGAGGAGACCCAGAGCTTCTGGAACAACGCGTTGCCGAGCTTGAAATCCTGCTGCCGTTCAACGGGCATCGTGGCGGAAGGATGGGAAAATGCGCCATTGTCGGGTTTGTCGGTGCTGGTCGTTCCGCCGCCGGACATGGCCTCGAAGGGCTCCGGCTTCGTGAAATCCGTGGTCGGCGCGGTCACGGCGCGAACGCGGCTTCTGTCCTTCTCCGTCAGATCATCGCGAAGCGGTGCGGCAAGCGCTGCCGATGCCAGAAGACAGGCTGCCCCGGCGAAGAAGAATGGCTTGCGGATCGGCGGCAGTGACAATTGCATGGCAGTCAGGCGCGCATGGTAAACGGGCCGCAGTGAAGTTGCGGCCCGTCTTGCCGTTTATTTGAAGACGGCGTTCGGATTGTCGAGGCTGTCGGAACCCTCGAGATCGATCTTGCCAAGATCGAGTGCGGCGATGATGCGTTCAACGGTCTTCGTCTGGTCGATGAGACCGTCGATGGCGGCCTGAACCACGGCGTTGCCTTCCTTGTTGCCTTCGCCGATCATCTGGTCATAGGCCTCGACTGTCTGGGCGCGCTTTTCCATCACGTGCATGGCGTCGAGCGTCTTGTTCAGCTTCGCCGTCATTTCATCGTTCAGTGCCTTGTCCTTGGCGCCGACCAGTTCCGACAGCGAGGCGCCGGTCATCTTCGTGCCGTCCACGCGGGTATATTCGCCGGTATAGGCGGAAGCGATGCCGATGGCGTCGTTGAGATGGGAATTATAGGTATTGTCGGAGAAGCAATCATGCTCCTCTTCCGGATCGTGCAGCAGAAGGCCGAGCTTCATGCGCTCACCCGCGAGCTCACCATAAGAGAGCGAGCCCATGCCGGTGAGAATGGCGGTGAGGCCCGCCTTCGGATCGGCTTCCACCGTCTTCGTGGCTTCACCTTCCGGCGCCCAGGCATCCACCATCTCCTGCAGATCCTTGATCAGCAAAGTGGATGCGGATTTCAGGTAATCGGCGCGGCGGTCGCAATTGCCGTTGGTGCATTTCGCCTTGTCGTAATCGGTATAGGGGCGGTTGCCGGCGCCGGGTCCGGTGCCGTTCAGATCCTGGCCCCAGAGCAGGAATTCGATTGCGTGGTAACCGGTGGTCACATTGGCTTCGACATCGCCCGCCTCGTGCAGGCTCTCGATCAGCTCAGGAGTGATCTTGGAGGCATCGACCTCTTCACCGCTGATCTTGATCTTCGGATTGGCGATGATGTTTGCGACATAAAGTTCATTCTCGTCGCTTTCCGTGCCATAGGAAGCGTCGACATAGTCGATAAGTCCCTCATCCAGCGGCCAGGCGTTCACCTTGCCTTCCCACTCATCGACAATCGGATTGCCGAAACGGTAGACTTCCGATTGCTGATAGGGAACACGCGCCTTGATCCAGGCTTCGCGGGCGGCCTTCAGGGTTTCTTCGCTCGGGGTTGCGATCAAAGCGTCGATCGCCTTGTCCAACGTCTTCGCCGTGGTCAGCGAATCCTCGTATTTCGCGTGCGCGACATCGGCATAATGCTTGACGACAGCGGCAGCGTCAGTGGCGGCCTGGGCGGGAAGCGCGGTGAAGGCCGCCGATGCGGCAAGAAACGCGAAAGACGCGCCGAGAATGGTTTTGCGGATCATGATCCCTCTCCTTGGGCAGACATGAAAAGACTTCACGCTGCGGCCAGCGAGTTCTGACCCAATCACAAACTTGTGTCAAACATTCTAGTTTAGAATGCTTTGAAACAAGCCAATGGGGTATTTCCCAAGTAAAATCACTGCGTGCAAATCGGCTTTTACGCTTTGCGTTTCATCAAGCAGAAGAAGAAACCGTCGGTATCTGTGGTTGCAGGCGTCAACGTCACTGTCTTTCCGTCCGATGAGTGCGGCTTGTTCGCATTTGCGCCGAAAATCGTCTGCCAGCGTTCCAGGGCGGAACCGATGGAAAATTCGGAATTTTCCTCGCAGAAACGCCTGACCTGCCGTTCGTTTTCTTCCGGCAGAACGGAACAGGTGACATAAAGCAGCTCGCCGCCCGGGCGCACGAAACCCTTGGCCTGCGAAAGCGCTTCGCCCTGCTGCTGCACGCGCTCTTCCAGATTGCGTGCCGTCAGCCGCCATTTGGTGTCGGGGCGGCGGCGCCATGTTCCGGTGCCGGTGCAGGGCGCGTCGACCAGAACGCGGTCGAATTTTTCCTGAAACGGCGTAAGGCCCGCTGCACGGTCATGAACCTGCACGTTGCGCGTACCGGCCCGCTTCAGCCGCTCGATGATCGGCGCAAGCCGCTTGCGGTCGGCATCGAAGGCGTGAACCTGACCCTTGTTGTTCATGCTGGCCGCCATGGCCAGCGTCTTGCCGCCGCCACCGGCGCAATAATCGAGAATCTGTTCGCCCTCATGCGCGCCGGCAAGATCGGCGACGATCTGCGAACCCTCGTCCTGTACCTCGAACCAGCCTTTCTGGAAGGAGAGTTCGGCGGTCACATTCGGCAGGCGGGAAGCGCCTTCGCCGGCGGGAATACGCACGCCCTGGCGGGCGATCCGGGTGGCTTCCGCGCCGCTGTCCTCAAGTGCCTTCAAAACCTTGTCACGGCTTGCCTTCAGCGTGTTGGCGCGCAGGTCCAGCGTCGGCCGCTCGTTCAGCGCCTGTGCCTCGGCGAGCCAACGCTCTCCGAACGCCGCTTCGAAGGAAGCTTGCACCCATTCGGGAATATCGCCCTGAATATGGGCCGGTGCATCACCGAGGGAACGGGAGAGAAAGGCCCGCTGCCTGTCCGCATCGGGTGCGGCGGGGGCGAACCTGTCGCCATCGAATTCCGCCGCCAGCTCCGAAAAGCCTTTGCCCCATTGTCGCAACAGTACGGCATAACCAAGCGAGGCGGCGCTGTCGTCATCCATCATCCAGGCGTGCGACAGTTTCATACGCAGGGCGTCGTAGACGATGTTGCCGATTGCCGCCCTGTCACCGGATCCGGCAAAACGATGGGCAAGGCCCCAATCCTTCAGAGCATCGGCGACAGGACGCCTGCGCCCCTCGATATCCGCCAATACTTCGATTGCTCCGGCCAAACGCCCGCCCAAACGCATTGTCTACCTCATTTTGCTGATAAGCCCGGTAGGTAGACGCGAATGGCGGCGAGGGCAAGGCTCAATCGGCCTTGACGACCTCGTAGCAGACCTTGGCGGTGCCGGAATTGATCATACCGATATTCTTGGCGGCTGCCTTCGAAAGATCGAGAACGCGGCCCTTGATGAACGGCCCGCGGTCATTGATGCGCACCACAACGGCCTTGCCGTTGCGCGCATTGGTCACCTTGACCTTGGTGCCGAACCGCAAGGAGCGGTGAGCCGCGGTCAGGTTGGCGGCGTTCATGCGCTCGCCCGAAGCAGTCTTGGAGGTCAACGCATACCACGATGCGCCTCCGCAACCATTTGCCGCATTCGCCTGAAGAGGCGCGATGATGGAACAGGCGGCGATGGTTGCAGCGGTGAAAGTTATACGACGGATATTCAACAAACTGTACTTCCCTGAAAATCGGCCCCGCGCCGATTGATTGTGCCCTTGCTAAACGACCATGAACTGGCCTGAACGCCTTTTGATGCGAGATTGTAGGGCGAGGGAAAAATGGCGAAAAAAAGCTGATCTCAAATCACGAACTGTTACAGCTTGTAATATTTGTGATCTTTAGCCGGAAAGGCGTCGCTCTGGCAGGAACGTCAGAAAATGGAAAAAATAACGCAGAATCAATGAGCAATCGAAATGCTGTTGCAGGTCACGGCTTCGTGAATTCACTTCACGAAATGTGAGTGAAATATTTTTCTAATTGCTATGATTTTAGCGAATTTTGTTTGGTTAATAAAATCCTAATTGGCTGAAATAAGACGAAAACCATCCGCGAAAGCGGCTTTGGAAGGATTTTTCATCGCTTTTGGCGACGCGGTTTTCAGCCGCGCCAAAGGCCGTTTTCCCATAGTTGCCGAAGGGAGTTTTTATACTCCGGAAAACCGAAATCGAAGCCGAGGCGGCGTATCCTGGCATTGGAAACGCGCTTGTTTTCGCCATAGAAGGAACGCGCCATCGGCGTCAGATCGGCGGTCTCGAACGCCTGTTCGGGCGGAGGTTCCACACCCATCAGCGTCGCGGCGAAGCTCACTACGTCCTGCGGCGGGCAGGGTTCGTCATCGGTCACGTTGAAGATGCCGCGTTCATTTTTCCGCATGAGAAAGGCAAGCGCCGCACCGATATCCTCGACCCGGATGCGATTGAACACCTGGTCCTTCTTCACCAGCCGTCGCGCCGTTCCCTTTTCGAAATTCATGAAAGCATTGCGTCCGGGGCCATAAATTCCGGATAGTCGCAATATGGAAAGCGGTACGTCCGCCTTTTGGGTCGCGGCTGCCCAGGCGGTTTCCGCCGCCACCCGCTCCACGGATCGCGCGGAAACCGGGCGGCAGGGCGTCGTTTCATCCACCCAGGCGCCGTCATGGTCGCCATAAACGCCGACGGTGGAAAGATAGGCCATCCATGTGAGATTGGGCAGCAGCCTTTTCAGATCCTCGCCCGCAAGCGCAAGCAGCGGATCACCTTCCTTGCCCGGTGCGATGGATTGCACGATATGCGTCACATGACCCATTGCGGCAAGGAGATCTTCATTGAGATGGACGCCATCGAAAAGGAACGGTGTCATGCCCGCGGCGGTGAGGCTCTCGAACTTGTCTTCACTGCGCGTGGTGCCGGAGATAGCCACAGTTTCGGTTTTCAACGCGTTTGAAATCGCCTTGCCGGAATATCCCGCGCCGAAAATCATCACCTGCATGCGTCACGCCTCTGCCAGTTGCCATTCCATTTCCGCCTCCGGATCGGGCTCCGGGGCACGACCGGCAGAGTATGTACGGAATTCCTCCCTGTCCATAAGCCGTGACAAGGCCCATGCGGCCATGCCGCGCACCTCCGGTGAAGGATCGGTTTCGGCGAGCGCCTTGCATCGTTCCACGAATTGCCGGTCTGCGGAGTTGCCCGCCGCGATCAGTACATTGCGGATGAAACGATTGCGGCCGATGCGCTTGACGGGCGAGCCGCTGAAAAAACTGCGAAAGGTGGTATCGTCCAGCGTCAGCAGGAAGGCGATGGCGGGTTCCTTCAGATCCTCGCGCGCCTGTAACTTCATCTCTGAGGCGCTGGCCGCGAATTTGTTCCACGGGCAGGCGGCAAGGCAATCGTCGCAGCCATAGATACGATTGCCGATCATCGGCCGGAATTCGTGCGGGATCGGCCCTTTGTGCTCAATGGTAAGATAGGAGATACAGCGGCGCGCATCCAGCTGATAGGGCGCGGGGAAGGCCGCTGTCGGACAGGCATCGAGGCAGGCGCGGCAGGAGCCGCAATGATCCTTCTCTGCCTCGTCAAGACAGAGGTCGGCGGTGGTGAACATGCTGCCGAGAAACAGCCAGGACCCATGCGTTCGGCTGACGAGATTGGTGTGCTTGCCCTGCCATCCAAGCCCAGCGGCGGCGGCGAGAGGCTTTTCCATCACCGGCGCCGTGTCGACGAAGACTTTCACATCCTCGCCGGCGCGGGCGGCAAAACGCGTGGCGATTTCCTTCAGCCGCCCCTTGATGATGTCGTGATAATCGCGATTGCGGGCATAGACCGAAATGGCGGCCTTGTCCGGTTTGGAAAGCAGATCGCGTGGGTCTTCCTCCGGGCCGTAATTGAGACCGAACATGACGATGGAGCGCACGTCGCCCCACAGCGTTTTCGGCTCTGCCCGGCGGGCTTCCGTTTCCTCCATCCACGCCATCGTGCCGTGGTAACCCCTGTCGAGAAACAGCCTCAGCCGTTCCGGTGCCAGAGGAATGCTGTCGGGCGTGGTGATGCGACAGAGATCGAAGCCAAGCGAAAGCGCCTCCCGACGAACGAAATCCGTCAGCTTGCGCGCGCGTATCCGCTGCTTGTCGCTGGCAACGTCGATGGTTGTGTCTCCTGCCGGTTATTCTGCGACATATATAGGCTGAGCCGCAGTCTGCGGCAAATAACCGGCAGATGGAGATTTAAAAATCCAGGTCGGCGTAGTGGGAGGAGGGGGCGAGGCGCGGAATGCGTTCGCTCAGGAAAGGGCGGAAGGAGGGGCGGGACTTGACCCGCTGATACCATTCCTTGGCAATCGGCGCTTCGAGCCAGTTGATCTCGCCGAGATAATCCAGAACCGAGACGGCGGCGGCGGCGGCAAGATCGGCATAGCTCAGCCGGTCTCCGGCCAGCCATGTGCGCGACCCCGCCAGCCATTCCAGATATTTGATGTGCTGGCGGATATTGTTGCGGGCGGTGCGCAGCAGCTTGGAATCCGGCGGCCCGCCGCCCTGCGCGGTCGTCATCTGCAATTTATAAACCCGCTCGCGCACCAGCGGCCGGGTCACGTCATTTTCCATCTTCTGCAGAAACCATTCCGTCAGGCGGCGGATTTCGGCCCGTTGAAACGGGTCTTCCGCCAGAAGCCGCCGATCGCGCTTCAAAACCCCATGCGTTTCGTCAAGAAACTCGGCAAGCACGTAAGGCCCGCTCAGCGAGCGCATATTGTCGTCGACATAGACCGGCAGGGTGCCGGCTGGATTGAGCGCCAGAAACTCCCGTCGTCTTTCCCACGGCTGCTCTTCCACGAGATCGGTCTGGAAACCGTATTCCGCAAGGATCAGACGAACGAACCGGGATGCGGTCGACATCGGAGAATGGTAGAGAGTGGGCATGGGTACTCAATTTTTACGATTGGTTGTCATGATCGGCATTTGCCGGAAAACTTTTTCAGTTTCGCTTCATCAAGACGCTATAAGAGCTTGGCTACTTTAAAACAAGTTTAACGCAATTGCCTTCCATTGCCACTTTCCCCCTGAAAATAAGGATACCTCATGGGTGACCAATCGATCATCAGCGCGCTTCTGCTGGGCATTATCGAAGGTCTGACGGAGTTCATTCCCGTTTCCTCGACGGCGCATGTGCTGCTGGCCGGGCATTTCCTCGGCTTCAAATCCCCCGGCAATACCTTCGCCGTGCTTATTCAGCTCGGTGCGATCCTCGCGATCCTTCTGGTTTATTTTCAAAAGCTTGTATCGATCGCCGTGGCGATGCCGACAAGTGCGAAGGCGCGCCGTTTCGTGCTGGCTGTTCTCGTCGCCTTCCTGCCGGCAGCGGTGATCGGTGCCCTCGCGCATGACTTCATCAAGACGGTCCTGTTCGAAACGCCGATGCTCATTTGTGTCGTGCTGATTGTTGGCGGCTTCATATTGCTCGCGGTCGACCGCATGCCGCTGAAACCGAAATATACCGACATCATGGACTATCCGCCGTCGCTCGCCTTCAAGATCGGCCTTTTCCAGTGCCTTGCGATGATTCCCGGCACCTCGCGGTCTGGCGCCACCATTGTCGGTGCGTTGCTGATGGGCACGGACAAGCGCTCCGCCGCCGAGTTCTCGTTTTTTCTGGCGATGCCGACCATGCTTGGCGCATTTGTGCTCGACCTCTACAAGAACCGCGATGCGCTGAGCTTCGATGACAGCGCGCTGATTGCCGTAGGCTTCATCGCTGCCTTCGTCTCCGGCCTCTTCGTTGTGCGTTCGCTGCTGGATTTCGTCTCGCGGCGTGGGTTTGCGCCGTTCGCCTGGTGGCGCATCGTCATCGGTGCGCTGGGTCTCGTCGCGCTTCTGGTCATAGGCTGAGCCGCAGTTTCATATCGGACCGAAAAACAAAAAGCGCCCCGGAAACCCGCGGCGCTTTTTGTTTGAAATTTGTGAAAGGCTGATCAGTTGGCGCTGATAGAAGCCGTTGCGCAGGGGTCGACGCCATATGCGGGAGCGCAACCGCTCTTGCCCGCTGCCACCGTTCCCGGCGCCATGAAAGAACCCGCCAGAACCACCAAAGCCGCACACGCAAAAAAGAGTGCGATAGATCTGCCCATTTTATGATTGCCTTTCAGACGTTCGTTCGCGCGGATCATGCCGCCGTGTGTGAATTGAGGGTTCGGGATATGTTTGGAATGTGGCGAATATCAATAAAGCAGCTTGTTGAATACCGGGTTAATACGAAGTCTTTTCCACAGTTGCGCTTGTGCCACGCTTGTGGAATGCGGCCTCATGGCCGTTAACTTTTACCCGGCTTTTTATTGCCCCCTATCGATGCTGCACATCCCCTTCAGTTGGGTGGAAATGCGCTAATAGCGGTTTGGTTGCAATTGAATCGCGCAAAAATAAAAAGCGGGAATGATCCCGCTTCCGTTTTGGACGAGGAGCTCCGAAGATGAGGCTTCAGGCTGCCTTTCCGGCGTTGGAGAACTGGCCGTGCGGACGGTATTGCACCATGTAGGACGGCAGAACCGAAGCGACGCGAACGGGAGTAATACCGATGCCCTCCAGGGTCAGACCGTTCTTTTCTGCGTCGGCGGAAACGACATTGTCTTTTTTCAGCATGGTCACCTGGTCGGCCGTCAGCGGCGGCGCAATCAGCGGCACCAGCGATGCGATCTTGCCGATCGTCGAGGCGATGCCGAAAGGCAGATTGACGAAAGGACGCTGACGATAGGTCGCGGCAAGAACCGCCTCAAGACAGTCGCGGAACGTCATCACGTCCTGGCCGCCGAGTTCATAGATGGCACCGGGCTTCAGCTTGCCATCGACACTGCGGGCGACCGCTTCCGCGACATCCTCGACATAGACCGGCTGGAACCTGGTTTTTCCACCACCGATCAGCGGCAGGAACGGCAGGCTGCGGGCCATCTTGGCGAATTTGTTGAAAAAATCGTCTTCCGGTCCGAAAATGATGGACGGACGCAGGATGACGGCGCCGGGCAGAACCGAATGGATGGCGGCTTCGGCGCGGCCCTTGGTGCGGCCATAACCGGTTGGTGAATTGGCGTCCGCGCCGATGGCGGAGATATGCGTCAGCGTGGCGCCAGCGTCGCGGGCCGCCTCGGCAATGGCTTTCGCGCCGAATTCCTGCACGGCGTCAAAGGTGTTGCGGCCGCTTTCCGTCAGTATGCCAACGCAATTGACCACATGGTCCGCGTCTTCGACGGCTTTGACGATGGAATCGCGATAACGCAGGTTCGCCTGGGCGAAGGAAATCTGGCCGACATTGCCGAGCGGCTGCAGGAAACCGGCGAGATCGGGGCGGCGCACGGCGACGCGGATGCGATAACCGCGCTTGGCGAGCATTCTCACGACATGCCGCCCGACAAAACCCGAACCGCCAAAAACGGTGACGAGGGGTGGAAGGTTGGCCAAGGTCATGGGAGGCTCCTCAGAAGCTGTCGATAAAGCGTTTTTCAGTCTCTTAGCCCAAAGCCGCGTGCGCGTGAAGACATGTTGTCGCGGCGCGGGGGCCGGTTTTGCAAATGCGGTTGACGGTGGTCAAATTCCTTCGACGATCATCAGCTCGGCATCGGCGATTTCCTGACGGATTTTGGCTGCGGCCTGATATTCGGGTGAATTGTAGCAATCGATGGCGTGCTGCACGGACGGAAACTCGATGACGACGTTGCGTGCGCGTGCCTTGCCCTCCAGCTCGGTCAATGCGCCGCCACGGGCCAGAAAATTGGCGCCGAACCGCTCGAAGGCGGGCTTGGCCGTCGCGACATAGTCCTTGTAGCGCTCATTGTCGCGCGCATCGACGCGGGCGATCCAATATCCCTTGGGCATGTTGTCTCCTCCTGTGTCCCTATTGATTGGCCGGAAAGCTGGCGCGCAGCATGTCATCCAGAATGGCGCGGGCCGCCGCCTTCGGGTCGTCCGCTCTGACGATCGGGCGGGCGACGACCAGATGGCTCGAGCCGGCCTTGATGGCGTCGTAGGGTGTCATCACCCGCTTCTGATCGCCGAGATCTGCGCCGGCGGGGCGAATGCCGGGGGTTACGACAGCAAGGTCCGGGCCGAGAATCGCGCGCACGGCGGTCGATTCTTCCGCGGAACAGACGATGCCGCCCATGCCCGCCTCGCGCGCCTGTTCCGCCCGGCGCAGCACCAGCGAACGGGCGTCGGAGGCGTAACCGGCCTCGGCAAGATCGCTATCGTCCATGGAGGTCAGCACGGTGACGCCGAGCAGGCAGAGCCCGGAGCCTTCGGCGGCCTTGACGGCAGCACGCATCGCTTTCGGATAGGCATGCAGGGTCAGCATCGACATGCCCATGCGGGCGATGTTTTCGACGCCGGAGGCGACGGTATTGTCGATATCGAGCAGCTTCATGTCGAGAAAGACCTTCTTGCCGCTCTGGACGAGGTCACGCGCGAATTCGAGACCGCCTGCGAATACCAGCTGGTAACCGATCTTGTAGAACAGTACCTCGTCGCCGATTTTCGAAACGATGTCTTCGGCCTGCTGCACAGTCGGAACATCAAGCCCGACGATGAGTTTTTCGCGCGCGGTCATTGTCTTATCCCTGCCATGTTTCCATTGCCGTCCAGTCGCATGTGGGCGACGCGGCTGCAAGTGAAAACTCGGATATGGAAAAGTGGAAAACATTGCCGCCGCCGGGGGGCTGGTCCTTGGCGCGGCTGATGCCGCGGCCTTCAACATGGCATTTCAAAAGTGTGCCCACGCCGCCATGGCCGACAAAAGCGATCGGCTGCTGCGGGTCGTGCCGGTCGAGAACGGCTTTGACCGCGTCGACGATCCGCGCCTGCGCGTCGATAGCCCGCTCCCAGCCGTGAAAACTCTCTTCAGGATTGGCGAAGAACCAGTCCGCCGCCTTTTCGAACTCCGGCGGCGGCAGGAAGCCGGTGGCGGACCGGTCGTTTTCATGCATCGCCTCGATAATTTCTATTTTCGCGCCGGAGGTTTCCGCCAGGATGCGGGCGGTTTCGATCGCCTTGGTTTCAGCACTGGAAACGATGCGGCGCAGCAGCCGCGCCCAGGGCAGGCGGCTCGCTTCCCGCGCCCGCTCGGCGCCCCTGTCAGAAAGTCCCCATTGCGGGACGGGGACCATTGGATCGATCTTGACCTGGGGATGGGTGATGTAGAGCGCATGCATGACAATCGGTCCTCAGGGCGATGGAAAGGGCAATTCGAAACCCTAACCATCCGCTGCGACCGCGAAATGACGGTCTCGCCCATTCTGCCGGGTGATCAGGCCCGCGTATAGGTCCACAATTGTGCCGGCGGAATATTGCGCACGATGAAATCGAAATGGCGGATATGGTAGAGATGCGGCTGCGCCACGATCGGGGAAATCGGACCGTAGGATATCTGCACCACGGGGCGGCCGTGCGGCACGCGCTTCAGCAAGTCGTCAAGAAGCTTGATACGGGCGGCCATGGGGAAATTCAGCATCGGCACGGCGGAAATGACGCTGTCGAACATCTGGCCGTTGTGTTCGCCAAGCGTCGCATCGAGATCGAAGGCGTCTCCATTGACGAAGTTGACGCCGGGATAGCTTCTGAGCAGCTGGTTGTAGAAATCGGTCGAATATTCGATGGCCGTCAGGCTCTCCGGCTTGATGCCGCGCGCCAGGATTGCCTTGGTGATGACGCCGGTGCCGGGACCGAGTTCGAGAACCGGCAGGCCGGAATGGGGATTGATGACGCTCGCCATTTTTTTTGCGGTGATGGACGATGTCGGCACAATGGCGCCGACTTTTTTCGGCTGGCTGACCATACCTTTGAAAAAACGGATTTCTTCCTCAAATTTCTGTTCAAGGCGTTGCTTCAGGTTGAGTGCCATAATTCCCCTCGGATGCATTTGGTCATTGTCAAAAAACTGTTACCGCAATGTTGAACCCATTTGGCGCAAAAACAAGGCAAAATGTCGTAACTAGAAAAATTCGCTTGCGGTTTGAAACGGATGGCACCCGAATCAAAAAAACGCCGGTGGAGCAATCCACCGGCGTTTTTGATGAGATAGAAGGAAAAAGGGTGGTCTCAGACGCGCATCGGCATTAGAACATAGAGCGCATCGTCACCGGCCGTGTCGCGAACGAGCGTCGGCGAGCCGGCATCCGCCAGCAGGAAAATCGCGTCGTCGCCGGAAAGCTGCGAGGTGATGTCGAGGAGATATTTGGCGTTGAAGCCGATTTCCATCGAATCATTGTCGTAACCGACAGCCACTTCTTCCGTCGCACTGCCTGAATCAGGGTTGTTGACGGTCAGGGTCAGCTGGCCGTTGGTCAGCGCCAGCTTCACGGCGCGGCCGCGTTCGGACGAAATGGTCGAGACGCGGTCGACGGCCTGCGCGAAGGTCTGGCAATCGACGCGCATCTCCTTGTCGTTGCCGGTCGGGATTACACGCTGATAGTCGGGGAAGGTGCCGTCGATCAGCTTCGAGGTCAGGACGACCGAGCCGATGGTGAGGCGGATTTTCGCATCCGAGACTTCGACGGTGACTTCCAGTTCCGGATTGTCCATCAGCTTCTGCAATTCGCCGACGGTCTTGCGCGGAATGATGATGCCCGGCATGCCTTCGGAACCGGAGGGCGCATCCACATCGGCGCGTGCCAGGCGGTGGCCGTCGGTCGCGACGGCCCGCAGCTTCAGGTCGCCATTGCTTTCGATGGTGTGGAAGAAGATGCCGTTCAGATAATAACGCGTTTCTTCGGTGGAGATCGCGAATTGTGTCCGGTCGATCAGCATTTTCAGATCGGTTGCCTTCAGTTTGAAGGTGTGGCTGAAGGTGCCGGCGGTCAGATCGGGGAAATCCGTTTCAGGCAGGCATTGCAGCGAGAACTTCGAACGGCCGGAAGCCACCGTCATCGAGGAGCCGTCCGGGTTGGTTGCCAGCAGCACCTCGGAACCGTCCGGCAGCTTGCGTACGATTTCATAAAGCAGGTGCGCCGGTACGGTGGTGGCGCCTGCCTGTTCCACCATGGCCGGTGTCGCTTCGGTGATTTCGAGGTCGAGGTCGGTCGCCTTCATGTCCAGGTTGGCGCCGGAGGCGCGCAACAGGACGTTGGACAGGATCGGGATCGTGTTGCGACGCTCGACGACCCGGTGGACGTGGTTCAGCGATTTCAGAAGGTTCGACCGCTCAAGAGTAATACGCATGGACGCTACCGCTTTCAACCGTTGCGAACCGGCCACCGCCGGATCGGCAAGAAGAGTCTTCACCGGCAAAAAGCCGGATAATGTGGACGGGCAAAATGGCAGAGTTATTGCAGAAAATGCAAGAGCCGAGTGCATCTGCCGCGGCTCATTTTGCTGCTATACAGCATGATCCACAGGCTGGGGCCGCCCGTGGACCTTGTTCACCGGTTTTCTATTGCTCATAAAGGGGAAAAAACCGGAGTGACCGGCCGGCGATGATCGGCCAGAATGATTGGAAGCCGCGTGACGCAGGAAACATCGAGCAGCGATGCCAGACAGGCAGTGAAGGAATTCAGGATCGGCACGGCCACCATTCCGGCCCGGCCGCTGGAGCCGGCGCTTTACCTCGTGGCCACCCCCATCGGCAATCTCGGCGACATCACCATCCGTGCGCTGGAAACGCTGGCCTCGGCCGATGTTCTCGCCTGCGAGGATACCCGCGTCACCCGCATCCTGCTGGAGCGTTACGGCATCCGCACGCGCCCGCTCGCCTATCACGAACACAATGCCAATGAAGCAGGGCCTAAGCTCATCGCCGCGCTGGAGGCCGGAAAATCCGTGGCGCTGGTATCGGACGCCGGAACGCCGCTCGTCTCCGATCCGGGTTATCGCCTCGGTCAGCTGGCACTCGAGGCTGGCCATCGTGTTGTGCCGGTGCCGGGTGCCTCCGCGCCTCTCGCCGCCCTCGTCGGGTCGGGCATGCCCAGCGACGCCTTTCTGTTTGCAGGTTTCCTGCCGGTGAAGGATCGCGGCAAGCGCGACCGTTTGGCCGAGCTGGCGAAAATCCCCGCAACCCTGATCTTCTTTGAATCGCCGCACCGCATCGGCGCTTCCGTGAAGGTGGCATCGGAAGTGCTCGGCCGCGACCGCCGCGCCGTCGTCTGCCGCGAACTGACCAAGACCTTCGAGGAATTTCGCCGTGGCACGCTCGGTGAGCTTGCCGATTATTACGATGGCGACCGTGTGGTGAAGGGCGAGATCGTGCTGCTGGTGGAGCCGCCCTCCTATGACGAGATTCCGGATATCGAGGATGTGGAGAAACTTCTGAAGGATCTCGTCGCCACCATGCCCGCCGCCAGGGCCGCGGGCGAAGCGGCGAAGCTGACGGGCCTGCCGCGCAAGGAGCTTTATCAAAGGCTGCTGGATATGAAGGAAGCGGATGGTCGCTGACGGGCGAAACAATAAACGGCGGAAAGCCGAGCGGCGCGGTCATGCCGCGGAATATTGGGCAGCGCTTTATCTGCTGCTGAAGGGATATCGTATCCTCGCCATTCGTTATCGCACCCGGCTGGGGGAAATCGATCTCATCGCCCGCAAGAAGGACCTCGTCGCCATCGTCGAGGTGAAGGCGCGGCCATCGGGCGGCAGCGCGGTTGATGCTGTCGGTTTCCATTCGCAGCAGCGCATCCGGGCCGCCGCCGACCTCTGGCTCTCCCGCCGCAAGGATGCCGCGCGGTTTTCGCTGCGCTTCGATATCATCGCCATTCTGCCGCGACGTCTGCCGCAGCATTTCATCGACGCGTTTTGAGGGGAAGAGGAAGGCAATGTCCACCGAGCGGGAAAAAATGGCTGCAGGCGAGTGGTACAGCTGCATGGATGCCGAGCTGGATGGGCTGCGCTGGCGTGCCCGCCGGGCGGTTCACCAGCACAATACCGCGCCGCCGGATGAGCGCGGAACCATCGCGCCGCTGCTGCGGGGGCTATTGTCCTTCGTAGGAGAAGGCGCATTTATCGAAGCGCCGTTTCATTGCGCCTATGGTTTCAACGTCACACTGGGCGCCAATGTCTATCTCAATACCGGCTGCGTCATTCTCGATTCCGCGAAGGTGACGATAGGGGACGGCGCAATGCTCGGCCCTGCCGTGCAGATCTATTGTGCGGAACACCATCTCGACCCGGTTCCGCGCGCACAAGGTATTGAAATCGCAAAGCCGGTGACGATCGGTCGTGATGTCTGGATCGGCGGCGGGGCAATCCTGCTGGCGGGCGTGACGGTGGGCGATGGCGCGATCGTCGGCGCCGGTTCGGTGGTGACGCGTGATGTGCCGCCGGGTACGACGGTGGTTGGAAATCCGGCCCGTGCGATAAAACGCAGCAACATCTGAGATATGCGTTTTTGAAGCAACGCAGTCTATTAGCAGGTGCTGTAACAAATATGACATGAAACTGTTAAAGAGGCGTCACGGAACGTCTCTATTCGCATCCTCATCCCAATAAATGGTGGAGAGGAATTAGTAATGTTGAAGAAGATTTCCATGGCCGCCGTGGCCATCAGCATGTCGGCGACGTCTTCCATGGCCGCGACCAACATCACCTGGTGGCACGGCATGGGTGGCCGCAACGGCGAAGTCATCAACGAAGTTTCCCAGAAGTTCAACGAAGCCCAGAAGGAATGCGCCCTGACGCCGGTTTCCAAGGGCTCCTACGAAGAAGCACTGGCCAGCGGCATCGCCGCTTTCCGTTCGGGCGAACAGCCGAACATCCTCCAGGTTTTCGATGCCGGCGCCGCCACCATCATCAATGCCAAGGGCGCGGTCATTCCTGCCGAAGACCTGATCAACAAGGCCGGTTACAAGTTCGACCGCGAAGCCTTCATCAACGGCGTGCGTTATTTCTACGCTGCCGCCGACGGCAAGTTCGTCGGCATGCCGTTCAACTCCTCCGCTCCGATCATGTACATCAACGACGAAGCCCTGAAGAAGGCCGGCGTTGAAGCGCCGAAGACCTGGGAAGAGTTCGAGCAGGTCGCGCCGAAGCTGAAGGAAGCCGGTTACATTCCGCTCGTCCAGTCGCAGCTGACCTGGCAGTTCACGGAGAACTTCTTCTCCCGCAACAACATCCAGTTCGCCACCAACAACAACGGTTATGACAGCGTCACCGACACCAAGCTCAAGGTCACCGACCCGAACCTCGTCATGATGTTCGACAAGCTGAAGGACTGGAAAGACAAGGGCCTGTTCGCCTATTACGGCGCTGGCTGGAACGACAACCAGAAGCCCTTCGAAGAAGGCAAGGTTGCTCTCTGGATCGGTTCTTCGGGTTCGTTCGGCGGCCTGCAGAAGACGGCGACCATGCCGTTCTCGGCAACCTTCCTGCCCTATTGGGGCTCCATCAAGGGTGCCGGCACCAACTCCTTCATCGGCGGCGCCGCTCTCTTTGCAATGTCGGGCAAGTCCGAAGCGGAAAACAAGTGCGTGGCCGACTTCTTCCAGTTCCTGACCTCGCCGGACATCCAGGTCTTCTACCACAAGGCAACCGGTTACGTCGCCATCACCAAGGCTGCCTACGAAAAGGCCAAGGCCGAAGGCTTCTACAAGGAAAAGCCGGTCGCCGAAGTTGGCATTCAGCAGCTGTCGCTGCCGGGCGGCGAATGGTCCAAGGGTTACCGCCTCGGCTTCTACCCGCAGATCCGCGCCGTCATGGAACGCGAATATAACCGCATCTTCTCCGGCGAAGTCACGCCGAAGGCTGCTTTCGAGATCATCGAGAAGGAAGGCAACGACCTTCTGGCCCGTTTCGCCAAGACGGCCGGCTGATCGGTCTTTTCGAAACCAATGATCGTTGTCGAGCCTCCTTTCCGATGGAAGGGAGGCTCGCTTCTGGATAAGGAGGCGCAAGCGTGGCCTACATATCGTCTCAACCGCGCCGGTTTTTATCCGGCTGGTCCGCAAAGGCTGGAAAACCCGCCAAGCCCGCTGAAGCCGGCATGAAGCGTGTGCAGTTCTCCTCGTCCTTCGTGCCCTATCTGTTTCTGGCGCCGCAGCTTGCGGTGATTTTCATCTTCTTCTACTGGCCGTCCGTCCAGGCCATCCAGTCTTCGTTCTACCTGGAAGACCCTTTCGGCTTCGGAGCCTCGTTCGTGGGCCTGGCCAATTATTCGGATGCGATATTCAATCCGGAATATCTCAACATCGCCAAATTCACGGTTGTTTTCACCGTGCTGGTCACTTTCTTTTCGCTGGCGCTCGGCCTTTTGCTCGCCGTCAAGGCCGACGCGGTCATTCGCGGCAGCTCGGCATACAAGACCCTGCTGATTTCCGTCTATGCCATCGCGCCGCCGGTCGCGGGCCTCATCGGCATGATGTTTTTCGACCAACATATCGGCCCCTTCGTCAAGATGGCCGCGTTTTTCGGCTGGGACATGAAGGTCGGCCTCAATTATTTCGATACGGCCTTCGCGATGGTCGTTGTCGCGGTCTGGAAGCAGATTCCGTATAATTTCATCTTCTTCCTCTCCGGTCTGCAGGGCGTGCCCGTTTCCGTGCGCGAGGCCGCCGCCATCGACTGCCGCTCGGGCTTTCGCCGGTTCTGGACGGTCATCATGCCGCTTCTGGCGCCCACGGCCTTCTTCCTGCTGATCATCAACATCACCTATGCGCTGTTCGACACCTTCGGCGTCATCGACGTGATGGTGAAGGACAAGGCGGCCAACAACCCGATCACGCTGGTCTACAAGGTGTTTCTCGACGGTTTCCGCGGCAATGACATCGGTGGTTCTTCGGCCCAGTCCGTCATCCTGATGCTGGTCGTCTTCGTCCTCACCATCATCCAGTTCCGCTTCATCGAGAAGCGCATCCATTACAATTGAGGGAAAAGACGATGTACAAGACAAAACCCCTCGATCATCTGGTGCTGATCATCGGCGCGTTGTTTCTGATCTTGCCTGTTGTCGTGGCTTTCATGACGTCCACGCATACGGCGGCGGAAATTCACCGCAGCGGTCTCGCAATCGTTCCGGGCGACAATTTCGTCGAGACCTATGAAAAGGTCCTGACCCAGAAGGGCGGTTTCACCGGGCAGATCACCGGTCTCAACATGGTGATCAATTCGCTGATCCTCGGCATTGGTTTTGCCGTCGGCAAGATCGTCCTGTCGATGACGGCGGCCTATGCGATCGTCTATTTCCGCTTCCGTTTTGCCACGCTTGCCTTCTGGATCATTTTCACGACGCTGCTGTTGCCGCTCGAAGTGCGCATCATGCCGTCCTACGAGGTGATGAGCAAACTCGGTCTCCTGAACTCCTATACCGGCTTGATCGTGCCGCTTCTCGCCTCTGCGACGGGCACCTTCTATTTCCGCCAGTTCTTCAAGTCCATTCCGGAAGA
Source organism: Agrobacterium sp. NPDC089420 (assembly GCF_044900305.1). NCBI lineage: Bacteria > Pseudomonadati > Pseudomonadota > Alphaproteobacteria > Hyphomicrobiales > Rhizobiaceae > Agrobacterium > Agrobacterium sp. NPDC089420. The sequence goes on from NZ_JBJDMY010000002.1 coordinate 216,773, forward strand.
ATTGCTTGAGGCCGCCCGTATCGACGGGGCAGGGCCATTCAAGTTCTTCATCGATGTCATCATTCCGCTGTCGCGCACCATGATGGCGGCGATCTTCATCATCATGTTCGTGTATGGCTGGAACCAGTATCTCTGGCCCATGCTGATGACGACGGATGAAAGTTTCTTCACCCTGATGCGCGGCATCAAGTCGATCCTGCAGGTCTGGGTCGGTTCGCAAATTCCCGATTACAACGAAGCTTTCGCGCTTGCCGTTCTGGCCATGCTGCCGCCGGTGCTGATCGTCGTCATTTTCCAGCGCTGGTTCATCAAGGGCCTCACCGAGAGCGATAAATAAGGAGACCGAAATGGCCGCGATAGAAATCAGTCAGGTCTGCAAGGATTATCATGGCGGCGTGCGCGCCGTGCATCACGTCGATATTGACATCAAGGACGGCGAGTTCATCGTTCTCGTTGGTCCGTCCGGCTGCGGCAAGTCCACGCTTCTGCGCATGGTCGCCGGCCTTGAGGACATTTCCGAAGGCACGGTGAAGATCGGGGCGCGGGTGGTGAACGAGGCCGATCCCGCCGACCGCGATATCGCCATGGTGTTCCAGAATTACGCGCTTTACCCGCATATGTCGGTGCGCCAGAACCTCGAATACGGGCTGAAGAACCGCAAGACGCCAAAGGCGGAGATCGATGCGCGTGTGGCCGAAGCCGCCCGCATGCTGCAGCTCGAACCATATCTGGATCGCAAGCCGCGCGCCCTTTCCGGCGGCCAGCGGCAGCGTGTCGCCATGGGCCGCGCCATTGTGCGCAAACCGGCGGCCTTCCTGTTCGACGAGCCCTTGTCCAACCTCGATGCCAAGCTGCGTGTCTCCATGCGCGGCGAAATCAAGCGCCTGCAAAAACGCCTCGGCACCACCTCGATCTATGTCACCCACGATCAGCTCGAGGCCATGACGCTGGCCGATCGTCTCGTGGTGCTGAATGGTGGCCGTATCGAGCAGATCGGCGCGCCGCTCGATGTCTATCACACGCCCGCCTCCACCTTCGTTGCGAGCTTCATCGGCTCTCCCGCCATGAACCTGCTGAATGGCGAGCTGCATGGCGATAGCCTCGCCATCGGTCCGTCGCTGTTTGCGCTGAACGGTTTTGCGCCTGCCTCCGGGCCGGTGACGGTTGGCATGCGCGCGGAGGATTTCCGTCTCGCTGCGGCGGATGAGCAGGGTTTCGTGCTGCGGGTCGATTATATCGAGGAACTGGGTTCGCAGCGCCTGGTGCATGGTATGATCGGTGATCAGGGTCTGACGGTGGCTTTCCCGCCGGATGTGGACGTTCCCGCTGTGCTCTCGATCGCGATCGCCCCGGAAAAACTGCATTTCTTCTCCAGCGAAACCGGCAAGCGCATTGCCGGCAGGGCGGAACAGCCCGGCATACAGTCCGCGCAACTGGCGACGGCTTGAGCGCGTGACATGAAATCGGCGCGATAACTAAAATTGCGCCGATGGTCAGAACCGCTTTGTTAGGAACCCGCTGGTAGAAGACCTCTTATATTTCACGGGGGTTTTCTCATATGTCGTTCAAAATGATGTTCGCGGCGGCTGCAACCATGGCAATCCGTACGGTGCCGATATTGCCGGCCTATCTGCGTCGGGCAAAAGACGACGCCGTTGTCAGCGCGTCCTGCGCCGATCTGCGGCTGCAATCGGCACCGATCAATCCGGAATGGATCATTTCCGGCAACCCTGAGGCGCGGGCTGCGGATCACTCCCGAAGCGGCGACCGCGCTTCCAGCACCGCCATGTGGGATTGCACGGCGGGCGAATTCCGCTGGTTTTTCGGCTGGGACGAAACCGTCTACATTCTTGAAGGCGAGGTGCATGTGACGGCGGAAGATGGTTCGGTCAGCATCCTGCGGGCTGGCGATGTCGCTTATTTCCGGGCGGGAACATGGGCCACCTGGCGGGTCGATGAATATGTCCGCAAGGTTGCCTTCATGCGCCGTCCGTTCCCCCGGGCGCTGGCGCTGGCCTATCGTATCAAGAACAAGCTGTTTTCCGGCAGCTCCTACAAGCTGGCGGCCTGAGCCGGCAAAGAATTTGCTGCCGGCGGAGCCCGCGCGGCGGCGCCGGCAGAATTGTGAAGGTTCAATAAAACTCACGCAAGGCACCGCTTGCAGCAGTTGCGTTTGAATGGTCGCTGCCCTACATCTTTCGGGTTTTCTGAAGCATTTCCGGCCTGTCCTCCGGTCCTGCCGGAAAGCTTGAAACACGTGACAATGGGTATTGTGGGCCGATAAGGCGTCCGCATGCTGCAAGAGGAACATGCGCATGGCGAAGATCAAGAACGTCGCGATCCAGATGGATCATGTCTCCGGCATCAATATTGCCGGTGATTCCACTTTCGCCATGAGCCTCGAGGCGCAGGCACGCGGATACCGGCTGTTCCATTATACGCCAGAGCGCCTTTCCATGCGTGATGGCAAGATTTACGCCACTGTCGAACAGATGGAGCTGCGCGACATCAAGGGCGACCATTTCTCGCTGTCGGAACCGGAGCGTGTCGATCTCTCCACGATGGATGTCATCCATCTGCGTCAGGATCCGCCCTTCGACATGGCCTATATTACCTCCACCCATCTCCTGGAGCGTATTCATCCCAGGACATTGGTGGTCAACGATCCCGCCTGGGTGCGCAATTCGCCGGAGAAGATTTTCGTCACCGAATTTGCCGATCTGATGCCAAAGACGCTGATCACCAAGGATGTGGCTGAAATCGCCCGTTTTCGCAATGAAATGGGTGATATCATTCTGAAGCCGCTTTATGGCAATGGCGGCGCCGGGGTCTTCCACTCGGCGCGGGATGACCGCAATTTCTCCTCGCTGTTGGAAATGTTCGGCCAGATGTTCCGTGAGCCCTATATCGCCCAGCAATATTTGCCGGATGTCCGCAAGGGCGACAAGCGCATCCTGCTGGTGGATGGCGAGCCGGTGGGCGCAATCAACCGCGTGCCGGCGGAAAACGACGCCCGCTCCAACATGCATGCCGGCGGCCGGCCGGAACCGACGGAATTGACGGCGCGGGAGAAGGAAATCTGCCGCCGCATCGGCCCTGCCTTGCGCGAGCGCGGGTTCCTTTTCGTTGGCATCGACGTGATCGGCGATTATCTCACGGAAATCAATGTCACCTCGCCGACCGGCATCCGTGAGGTACGGAAATTCGGCGGCGCCGATGTGGCGAGCCTTTTGTGGGATGCGATCGAAAAAAAGCGCGAGGCGCAGGATTTCTAAGGCGAGGTCAGTCGCTCCCGCTTTGTTCCATCGATACAACTAGATACAACTGAAATACATCGCAGGCGAGAAATTGTTCGCTGGATGTTCTTGTTTTATTCTTTGCACTGTGGCACGTTGCTTGCGGGTGGCCGCCACGGTGCATGAAGCTCCGAGGATGCGGCCGGTTTGCGGGGGCAGGCCATGGTGGCACGGGTCAATACGGTTGCATTTCAGGGCATAGAGGGTGTGCCCGTCGAGGTGCAGGTCATGATCGCACCCGGGAAGGTCGGCATCCAGATTGTCGGCCTGCCGGACAAGGCGGTGGCGGAAAGCCGCGAGCGGGTTCAGGCCGCCCTGCATGCCTCGGGTCTGGCTTTGCCGGCGAAAAAAGTCACCGTCAATCTCGCGCCTGCCGACCTGCCGAAAGAAGGGTCGCATTTCGATCTTCCCATCGCTCTGGGTCTCATGGCCGCTCTGGGCGCCATACCGGCGGAGGCGCTGGGGCGCTATGTTGTCCTGGGCGAACTCAATCTCGATGGCACCATCGGCGTGGTCTCGGGCGCGTTACCGGCGGCCATCGGTGCCAATGCGCTCGGCAGAGGACTGATCTGCCCGGCTGAAAGCGGACCGGAGGCGGCTTGGGCCGGTGCCGGCATCGATATTCTCGCGCCGCGCAGCCTGATTGCCCTCGCCAATCATTTTCGCGGAACGCAATTGCTTGCGCGGCCCACGCCCGCCATCCGCGCCAATCCCGTCAATCTGCCGGATCTTGCCGAAATCAAGGGGCAGGAAAGCGCTCGGCGCGCGCTGGAGGTGGCCGCGGCCGGCGGGCACAATCTGCTAACGTTGTGCTACATTAATTGAATCCATCTCTAGCGTTATCTAACCGACAATCATTTCGCCCTGTAGTTGAAACGTGCCCCAGCCTTCCCTACATTCTTCGTCGGCTGAACAAGGGGAAGGGCTAATGATGATTTACTACAACATGGTCGCGGGATGGATGGGGTTTCCGTACCTGAGCATTAATAACGGCCTGACGTATTCCTATGCGATCGGCTACAAGCTGAAGGATAAGACAGGAGAACACTGGACCGCTCGTTTTATACGCTTCAAAGATAAGAGCAATAAGGCTGAATGGGGTGGTGCAACCATGTTCTATGAAGCTGTTCCAGCTCTTATCAAGCACTTGGGCGTTGATCCAAAGCGGACAGCGTTTATTCCCGCTCTGTCATCCAGTGAGACGACGGCAAACCCTGATCGATCGATTTGCTGGATCGCTAAAGCCTGTGCTGGGATTTGCGGAACTCAGTACACCGATGCGGCGCTGTCGAAGCAAGTTCATCAGAAAATTCATACGATATTCAATGGCGACGGACGATCCGCTGAACTCGACAAAGCAAATTACCAGTCCACGAAAATCGATGCGGATCATGTCTTTGTTTTTGATGATTTCATCACTCGTGGTGATACACTGTCGCGCATCGCTCAAGCGGTGCTTGCTACAAATCCAAATTGCAAAGTCTACGGTGTAGCGTTTGCAAAGGCTGAGAGTGTAGCCTACTGCCCGAATCCTGATAATGATCAAGTTCCTGCTCGCTGGGACGATCTCTGGAAGCAGGGTGAACAGGAGCACGACGCAAAATTTAAGAAGGGCTAGACCATGCCTGCATCGTCCATATCATCGGCCTCTGTGGCTCTCACTGCCCTGATGAAACTCAAGGGGGTAGGGCGGCGTGCTGCCCTTCGCCTCGTGTATGGCCCAATTCCAGATAGCGACGCGAAGGAAATCATCGCGGACCGAGCGATGCGTGCCAAACTGCCGGAAATCGATCTGTTCAACGCTTGGGACCGCGCTGAAGTCGAACTGGAAAACACCAAAGCGAGCGGTGTTACATTCTACTCGTTCCATGACGAAGGGTATCCAGAGAGGCTTAGAAACATCCCCGATCCTCCGGCCGTCCTGTACGTGAAGGGTGATGTGTCGGGCCTGCATGCAGCTAAGTGCCTTGCGGTCGTGGGAACGCGAGAGCCAACCTCTTATGGTGAGGCTGTCGCCCGAAAATCAGCCGCAACTGCCGCCGAAGCAGGTTTCACCATCATCAGCGGCCTAGCGCATGGCTGCGACACCCTCGGGCATGAAGGTTGCTTAGATGCCCACGGTGTCGGTGTCGCGGTTATGGCGCACGGTCTCGATAAGGTTTATCCGGCCGCCAATCGTGGACTTGCTGCGCGCCTACTCGAAAATGGTGGCTGCCTCGTCAGTGAATATCCGCTCGGCGTGACACCAATGAGAACAGCCTTTGCCGAACGCGACCGTATCCAGAGTGGCCTATCCGATGCTGTGCTCGTTGTAGAAACGGACGTTAAAGGTGGGACCATGCACACCGTCCGTTTCTCGCGTGAGCAAAGACGTCTTCTGGCGTGCATTGACCACCCGGCGAAGTGGAAGCAAGAGGAAAAGACGAAGGGAAATCAAATGATGATCGCGGAACGATGGGCGCGCGGCATTTCCGACGGCCCCGCTCTTACTCAGTTCCTAATGGACGTCGCGAAGATGAAGCCTTCTACAGAGCCATCCCCGACGAAGCCGGAAAATGACGACCCTCAAACTTCGATGGCTTTCTAAATGATCATTTTTGATTTCGACCAAACTCTTGTTGATACGTCTTCAGTCGAGCGGCTTCGTGCAGATCGCAACTGGAAAGCCGTCATGGCACGGGCGTCAAATCTTCCCGTCTACGAGGGAATCAATGAACTGATCCAAGAACTGCACGACGCTGGCCAGACGATAGCCATCGTGACCAAGAGCCCGGACATGGTTCCGAGGGCGTTCATAGAGGCTCACGGCTGGCCGATAGATATTGTTGTCGGTTATCACCACGTAAAGAACCGTAAGCCCCACCCTGAAGGGTTGCTGCTTGCCATGTCCAAGGCAGGAGTTGCGCCGGGCGGTACATATCACGTGGGGGACCAGCCCCAAGACACCGAAGCCTCACGCGGTGCAAAAGTGATCGCGGTAGGTGCGGCATGGGGGTGCGATGATAGATCGGAGCTCGAAGCCTCAAAGCCAGACGTTCTGTTTTCGTCGGTCGCAGAACTCCGGGAATACTTTAAGTCCGAGTTGGGAATCTAGGCATCGTAGCCTGATGGGTTGCCGGAATTGCAAATGGCCCCTGCCGGGTCTCCATGAAATGGCCGATGCTTAGAACGCAGTGATAAGCTATATTCGGTCTATATAGTACACTTTTCTGTTGTCCTGATCTTCGCCGGTAGGCACGCTTTGGGTATTTCTCCGAGCGCCGCAATGGCCTACCAATTCGCCCGCATCGAAATTTTTGCCCGTTCCGATAAGGCGGGGCGAACCACGGATTTCATTTTTGATGAGGTGACGCGGGTTCCCTCGGCATCGGTGCATGTCCAATCGCCGAAGCCCCCAGAAGCCGTGTACGGCCTCGACGTGGACGCGCTGCGCACGCTGCACGACGAACGGGCGGCGGCAGCGAAGACACCTCGGACGGACAAGAATGGCAAGACGACGTTCAAGGCAATCCGGAAGGGGCAGAATACCCTGGCTGCCGTCGTCTTCAGCCACCCCGCGACCATGGATGAATACCGCGCCAGCGTCGACGTTCGCCGCGACGTCCAGAAATGGGAGCGGGCCTCGATCAACTGGCTTCGGGAACAGTATGGCGATCTGCTGGTGTCCGTCGTGCGGCACACCGACGAAAGCCACCCGCATGTGCATGCGTACCTGCTTCCCGACGACACGGAGATGCGGGCTGGGCGGCTGCATCCCGGCTATGTCGCGAAGAATGCTGTTATCGACGGTGGAATGCTTCCGGATGAGAACAAGAAGGCCTTGGATAAGCGGGCGAACCGCGCATACGTCGGGGGTCTGCGGGCGTGGTTGGACGATTACCACCAGCGGGTTGCCGTTCCTGCTGGCCTGACTCGCCTCGGTGCCGGGAAGCGCCGCCTGACACGGGCGCAATGGCACCAGGAGAAGGCCCAGGCGGCGGCACTCAAGCAGGCCGTCGAGCGGGCTGCCGTCGTAGAAGCGAAGGGCCGCGCCTATGTTGAGCGCACCAAGCGGAAAGCTGCGGCGATCAAGGCGGACGCCGAGAAAGCGAAAGTATCGGCGGATCGCCTGAAAGGTGTCGGCGGGGCCGTCCGCGCTGTCCTCGACGGCGCGCGGGAGTCCTCTCTACGTGAGAGTGTCCGGCGGGAATATGCCGGGGCAATCGCGGCTGCGAAGGCTGCCGTCGAAAAAGCCGAGGCGGAGGCCACGAAGGCGAATGTCTCGCGGCGTGAGGCGGAGAAGCAGGCTTCCGAGCAGCGCCATGCGTTCCGGCAACAGGGCCAGCGCTTGGCATCGGCCCAAGCGGAAATCCACAACCTTTCCAAGGCGCTCGCCGCCGCGCTGGAACAGCCGGCACCAACACCAGGGGGAGGAGCACCAACACCATGACGACAACAGGCGAGGAAATTTTCTGGAACAATGCCCGCGGTGTCCTTCGCGATATCGGTATGCAGCACCTCGATCCGGCGCATGGCGCTGCCGTGGATATCGTCCGCTGGTGCGCGCTGGTGCGGTCCCGTCCGACGCATCACCGCCAGACGTTTTTGGAGGCCGAGTCCCCGGCGCTCCTTGTGTACCTGGAGCGCCTTGCCTCGTCGGGCGATGCCACAGGCTGGCGGACTCTCAGGGATCGCATCCAATTCCATGTGGAGCTTCTTCGGGATGGCGAGATACAGCCATGCGCCCGCCCGTGGCTGGCGGCGATCTGGCATTGCCTGCCAGAGTTCGCGGCGCTCGGACAGCATATCCTCGATCAGCAGGCGGAGAAGAATGGACTCGATCCAGAGGTCGAGCCGGTGGTTTCCGACACGACGGGAACGGGCGGCGACGGAGACAAGGGCAGCGCGGGAAAGTCGGGAGCCGCGACGGCCAGCAAACCGCGTACGTCGCCACGTCTTGCATTTCCGATTGTGCCCGTGGTGCCGACGCCCGCGGAGGAAAAGGCCCTCGATCTCCGTGACGAGTCTGAAAACACGAGCACCAAAGACGGCATGACGTCTGACGGTCCGGAGACGGAGACGGAGAACGGTATGGCGGGGCCGAAACCTCCGGGAGCGAAACCATGATCGACATACTCGCGGAACCATCCACAACCAATATCGCATGGCAGTGGGTGTCCGCCGTGCTTCCCCCGGACGGTTCGTCGCCATGGGGCCGGACGCTCCAGGTGTTCACCAGCGTCCTCGCTTTCCTCGCCAGCCTTGGCCTTGGCTACAGCGTCGTGTCGGGGATCGTTCAGAGTGCGTACACAGGCAAAGTCCTCGGTGACAAGTGGCATCAGATTTGGTCGCCGCTTCGCATCATCGTCGGCATCGGTCTGCTGGTGCCTCTGCCGAATACTGGATTTTCCTCGGTCCACTATATCCTGCGCGACGTCGTAGCGCGTGGCGGTATCAATGTCGCCGACGCGACTTGGAACGTTTTCGTCGGTGTCGTCGCGGGGAAGGACGGGATGCCGATAGTCCCGGTTTCGGAGACGGGATCGACGGTTGCTATGGCGATATTGCGACATGAGGTCTGCGCTGCCGCCTACAACCAGGGTGGCTCTATGTGGGGATGGGAGCAACGGTTGCCTGACCCTGCGGGCTTCAACGTGGCTGGAGTGACGGTGTGGGCCTACGGTGCGACCTGCGGACGGTTCTCATTCACAATACCGGAGGGGCGTTCCGATTTCGTCGGTATCCGCCGTGCGGCGGTCGCGGACATCATTGCCGCGGTCCGTCCCGAAGCGGCACGGTACGCCAAGCTCGCCGCGGAGACGTCAGGCATATCGTCGGCTGATGGGATGAGAAACGCTATTTCGACGAAACTACTGTCGCCGACATTGGTTCAGGACATTCGTGCCATGGGGACAAGGTTCGACTCTGCAATCGTTGCTGCGGCCAAGGCAGAAGTGGCCGCAATGGACATGACGTCACGTTCGAAACTCGTTGAAGCGGCTGAACAGGATGGATTTTTGACGGCTGGGATGTACTGGCGGGCGCTGGCGCAAATCTCCGAGCTCACGACCGGCCTGACGAATGAGCGCCTGGATGACACGCTACCGCGCACGGATGGGGATTTCGGGCAGGCTATCGATCGGGCGTTTTCGGCGCTGGCGCTTCAAATTTCCGGAGAAACCGAAAGGGTGAACCTTACGGCCAACGATTTCGCCAGTGCAGGCGACGAGACAGCGGACTTCCTGACCAAGCTGCTCGGCGGCGTGGCTAGGGATATGGCCGAATGGGCAACGTCTTCGGGATCGGATGGCAACGCGATGGCGGGCCTGATCTCATCGGGTCATGCGATGATCGCAGGCGGATGGGCCGTGATCGCCGCAGGCGCGACTGCTGCCGCATTGGCGGGGAACGCGGTGACGCGGTTCTTTGGTGCCGCGGGTGTCGACTGGCTGTTGGACTGGTCCAAATACGTAGTGGGAGCCTTGATGCTTATTGGCAGCCTTCGTGCATACGTGCTTCCCATGATGCCTTTTGTCTTTGTGTTCATGGCAGGAATGGCGACACTGGCAGCGTTGATGGAGGCCATGATAGCCCTGCCGCTGTGGGCCATGAAGTGGCTCAAGCTGGATAATAGTGGAGACTTCGCGGGCGAAAGTGTCCGCATGGGCCTGCTTTTGATAACGAACATCGCGCTCCGCCCGATCCTCGCGGTTCTTGCGCTCTGCGCAGCATACCCCCTCTTCGACGTGACCCTCGGGACCCTCGATAAGCTGTTCGTTACCGCCTTCCTCGGCCAGACTGGCGGGCACGTCGTCGGACTCGTGGGAATCTTGGTCATGACGGGCATGTACATGTATCTGGTGTTCTATTCATGCATGAAGGGCTTCGGCCAGGTCTGGACCCTGCCAGACCTTGTCCTCAAATGGACAGGCCAACCTGGCGCAGGCGGTGAGGCGAACCTGACGTCGGGCGCGTTCGGCGGGATGATGGCGCTTGCTGGACGCGGTAATTTCCCGAAGACTGGTCTAACCGCTGCACTCAAGAAAGGTGGGCGGAAATGAGCGTGGGTTCCCAGCCTTCGGTCTCTTTCATGACCCCGCCTGCCATGCGGCGATGCCGATCAGCGTAAAGCCGACCGCATGCAAACATACAAAGAAGAAAATGAGGTTGGCAACAGCCTTCATCCACACTTTCGGAAGGCGCAGAAGCCGCATGAAGAACGCCAGTGCCACCAGCGCCGTGACGATCATCGCCACACGCTTGTAATCATGAAAGTCAACGTACTGGTAAATGTTGAGATCGATCATTTCGCAGTCTCCGATTCGATGTAGTCGATAAGAAATTGCTCCACCGTTCGCGCCGAAGCCCGTTTTTCGCGGTCCTCAATACGGCGGATCGTTTCCCAGGCATCGCCAAGCGCGCCGTAGACCTCTTCCATCTTCTTTGCGACCTCGGCCCCGTCGCGCGTTCCGAGGTTGTAGAAGTACGCGGAGATAGACCCGATTTCGTCACGAAGACGGCGATAAGTCTCGTGATTCATCGGGAAATCGGCGGTCGGGATTTCGCTGAATTGGGTCATTGTTTGTCCTCCGCAGGGTCTGATCTCCCAGCAAGTCCATCATGCTGCCGCTCGTTCCTGTCCCAGAAACCGAACAGCATCGTAAAAGCCTCGTCGAGGACCTGGAGAAATTCCTCGTGCGTCAATGGAGACGAGGCCTCCTGGTCGCCCTCACAATCGGTCTGCCTGTTCAATCCTGCATCTGATGTCATCCTGTCAGGCTCCCTTGCCACCTTTAATCAAAATGCCTTGGGTAGCGATTTCAGAATTGAGTTCATGCCAAGCCTCCATGAACTCAATGAAATCGTCGCCGTTTCCGACAGCAACCTCGACCGAACCGCGTTCTGTAAACTGAATCAGAGCGGGGCCACGATCCGAGAGACTGATTCCGAAGGGCGTACCAGCAAGGAGAGTTTCAAGCTTGCGGAGTTTTGTATCTTTACTCATGTTCATGCCTGCGCCTCCTCTTTCCGCCAGCGACGGCCGATGTCTGTGACATAGGAGAGCAATATTTCTTCCTCGCGATCACGACGGGTACACTGCGATGCGGCGCTAATCGTCATCATCGCCAGTTCGACCGTGAAGTTATTGAGACCCTGTTCCTGGAGCGCTGCGACGGCATCATCACAGTCCTTTATCGCGGCTAGCGCGTAAGGTTGCGGTTGATACCACGGTTTCCCTGTCTCGATCAGGTCGCGGGCGGTCAGGAGGTACAGGATAACCCTTTTCACCTTTAGATCGCTCATCATCGTTCTCCTTCCATTTCTTCATTCATTTTCCGATCTCCTTTCTAGATGCCGCAGCGAGATCATGAGGATGTTGATCCAGGCTGCACTGAGCAGAGCGAATATGGTAAGCGCCAAGAAGACCGTGGTCATTGCTCTTGATCCAAGGACCTCGAACATGATCCCCACCACGAGCGCCGCGGGAGCCAGGAGGAACGCGTGTTTTGTCAGCCGCTGCGTTTCCTTCTTGAATTCCGCTATGGTTGGCGGTGTTTTGATCCCTCTTTTGCCGATCACTGTCCGACCTCCTTTTTTACGAGTTCGGTCACGACTTCGCGGATCGTGGTTTCTCTCTGTGCAGCATGAATCTTGAGAGCTGTCAGAGTGCCTGGCGGCAGGTCGACTGTGAGTCGATCTCCACGGCGCTCTTGGCACGGGTGCCTTGGGTTTCCAGCGTCCGTCACCGCGATGCCTCCTCTTTGTCATCGCCAAGGTGCAGATAGGCGAGTTCCAGCGCCTGCGGGTGCGTCTCCTTCATTTCGTCGGCATCGAAGTAAGAGCCTCGTACGATGCAATCCAGAATGTGTGCTGCAACGCCCCCCTCTTCGCGGGTCATCTGAGCCTGCAGTGTTTCGATCTTGGCCCTGCGCGTCGGGCTCTTACGAGCTTTCATCCGTTCCATGTTATGCCTCCTCTATCTCGAAGTACTTGGCTACGGTGTCCTCATCCGCGTGTTCTTCGGCGAAAGCGCGGGCGTCCTGTGCGCTGACGACGGTCAGTCCCTCTCCGCCAGTTCGTCCGTCCCTCACTGACCGAGCCCACCGGGACATTGCACCGCCATGTCCCGCCAGAAAAAAGCGACCGCGAGGTGTCTGGTAGAGCGCCGTGATCTCGAAACGGAAATCTCCTCTATCCTCGTCGTTCTCAAGGCTACAAATCTTGGTCGCGGTCACCGTGTTGTAGCGAAGTCCGTCAACGATTTTGCTAATCTGTTTGGCCACTACTATTACCTTTCATGTCGACCCTGGGCATGGCTTCGCCATTCGCCCCGAGGTCATCGGGCGTTGAATTTTCCTGAGATGTCAGGAGTTTAAGATGTGTGTGGAACCACTTTTGTGAGTGTCCACGTAACAAGTGTTGGAGCGATCGGTCGACGGCGCAAGGGGTAAAATGCGCCGTCGATGCATTTTCTCATTTTGCCGAAACCGCGACCGTCAGGCCCCCGTCGAGTTTAGCGACGGCATGCGCTGCCGCTATCCGGGCAGACTCAAGATCAGTCGCGAAACCTGATGCCAGCGAACGGATTTGTCCGTCTTCCTCTGGAACGTCGATTGAAAACATCACCCGATCGTCTGGCCCTGGAATCTCCGCGACGAAAGGGCAAACTGTTCCGTCCCGTGTTTCTACTTCAGCGCAATCCCAGTTCGGCATCTTGCGGCCCCAATGTATATCGATCAATTAATATCTCCTTTGCTCGTTGTACGGGTGTATTGTTGCGCGAAATACTAAGTACGTCAACAATTTTAGTTCTGTAATTTCAATAATTTAATTCAAGAACTCGATGTATAATGAGTTCTTGAATTTATTACTTGAGTTCTTGAATTAATGTCCCGCCAGGCGCTTGGCAGCGGCAATGACCAGGACGATCGGGAGGGCGATCCAAAGAGTGATACTCGTCAATTCGACTGCTGCGGGGGCCTTGGTGGCGACCACGAAGAGAGCCATGAAGGCTACCATAGCGATGGGGAGAGTAAGGATGCGGAGTGCCAACATTGGGTTCGTCCTATGATCGTTAAGCTGTCTGATAGCGGCGAAATGCCTGGATGCCGTCACGCTGGAATTCGCGTTTCATATCGGCGGCGGCTCCAGGGATACGGGACCGCTTAAGTAGCGTTCGGGCGGACGTCTTAGGGTCAATCCTGTAAAGACTGGCGAGGTAGCAGATAAGGCCGCCCACTGGGTCAAGGTGGTTAACTTCTTCAACCTGTACGGCGAAAATCAGCCCCGGAATGGTTGTTGTCTTGACCTGCATTTCCATGCCTTTCGCTCTGTTTTCTATGGGTATTTTATACCACATCGCCGGGGCGGAGCCCAGGCTAGAACGTGGACAGGTTGAGTTGTCCCGGAGGTGGAGTTAACGGGATTGGTTGGATTTTAACGGTTCTCTTTTGAAAGCCGTGCTCCCTGTTCGATGCGGGCCGCAGGCCGAGCTTCGAACCCGCGCGTAGCGCGGTCTTTGATGCTCCCCGTCCCGATGCCTCCAAGATTGCCGACGCTCGGAGCGGCAGTCACCCGGAGGGCCGTAACGGAGTGGAGGACGCCGCGGCGTTGACAGAGTGAGAACGGTGGCAGGCTTGATGCTGAGGGTGGGAAAATGGATTCAGAGGTAGTCTGAGCCATTTTAAAATATATTAGGGACGTAGGAGGCTGCCTGCGTGGTCGTACAGAATCGTCGGCTTCAAAATGGTCCATGGGACCATTCGGGCGCGGGAACCGCGTCTGCAAAAGAAGAAGAGCATATCGGAGCGGCAACCATCGCGGTCCCCGGCTCCGGGGATGACGCGGGAATTCGCGCATGACGAGATCGGTTAAAAGGGCCGCCGTAGGAGGTTCAGCACCGCGCCGCCACTTTGGCGGGAACCGGGACCGACTGCCCCCGGATCGGCATACGGTTTCATGTGACGGTGCTGGGGTAAGGGTCATGATGCCAAGGTGGTCGCACGGGCCGCTGGCCGACTACGGTTCACGAGAGCTTAACGAAGGTGGCAAACTGGCAGGGTAAAAATACTCTCGGCGCGTGAAGCCGCATTGGCAAGTGGATTGCTACAGCATTATTCGGTGCGGAAATTGGAGGTGGTGTCATGGTACGGTTTCCTGCTCCGCCAGACACCATCAAACGATCTGGACGACTGCTGGCCCATCTTTCCCGCCGAACCCCATCTGGCGGTCACGCTGGCGACTTTCTTGGCGTAACCGCTTCCGGTCTTCCTCCTCCCTCCACGTTTTCGTCGCCTGATCCTGTGCTGCACGAAGAAACGCGGGCATCGCCACCGTTCGTTTGATGACAGGACGGATCGGTGTCTGTGTTTTCGGCGCATGGGAGGCGACTGTTTTCCCCACCACTGAGGGTTCCGTGTTCCGGACAATGGATTCTTGATTCTTAAATCCAGATTCAGCCTCAGCGGAGGGAGCAAGAACAGGGGACTCGGAGGGGGCGGGGACGTAGGTGTGGACTTGAGGCGCACAAGTATCTGATTTCGTTACGGAAGCGGCCGGAGGATTTTTGACGGAACAGACGGCTCCCGAGGCCTTGCCGACAAACTTTTCAAAGGCCTCTTTCATTGTGCGGATCAGGATCGTGGTCGCCGTAGCTGGCACGATGAAACTGTCGTGTATCGGGAGGCACGGAATACCTTTCCTGACCGTCATGGCACGTAGGACATACTCGGCCATCTTCCCGTCGAGGTTCTGGAGACGCAATCCGCAGCCGGAATGAAAGAATTCGCGGACTTCATGGTGTCTCGCCTTCATCGCCTCGATCAGCTTACTGGACAGTTTCGGGTCCAGTTCCTTTTCGATCAGGAGTTTGGCCACGGCACCCTTGGCATCGACGTAGTTCTTCGCGTTCACGATGATGAAGAAAGCACGCTTGGCGACCTTCCTGTCCCATCCCTCTAGGTCGTAGGCGTCGCCCCACAGTTTCTTCTTCGCTTCGGCGTAGATGATCCTGGCGTGGAGTTGGTCGTAGTCGACCTCCACGGTCTCGCGCCCGTCGATCAGGATGTGCCTCCTGTCCTCTGACCGCATGTTCTGCCAGAACGCTCCGTAGAAGCGTCCTCCAAGCGTCCAGCCGCCGTTGTAGATGCGGTGCAGCGACTTGTGGTTCGGGAACACGAGGTAGTCGTCGATACGGGTCCATCGGCCTTCGTTCACGACCCCTTCGCGGTCGATGCAGATGTCGGCCGCCTCAAGCACGCGATTCACCCTGGAAAGCGTGCATCGCTTATCGCGAGTCTCCGGTGTGTCCTTGTAGCCGACCATGTTGCCGTCGGCGTCCTTGAGGATCAGGGTCTCGCCTCTCGCCTTGTTCAGCTTGGGCATCTCGAGGGCGGTGAGCATCGGATTTGGTAGATACGAGGATTGGACCCCGCGCTTTCCAGGAGGGCGGCGGTCGTGATTGACCAGAATGCCCCTCTCTACGAGTTTTTCCACAGCGAGCGTGACGGTGTCTCTGTTGAACCCCTTGCCCGTGTAGCGGATGCGTGCCGCCCAGTATTCGGCCCGCCTGGAATACGAGATGCGGCGGCCGGGATAGAGGTGGGCCGACACGATGGCGTCGGCGACGATGGCCTCACAGACTAGATCGCCCGCCGCTGTAGGCATCTTGGGAAGGTTGAGGAGTGCTTTCAGTTCGTCGGACGGGATACGCCATGAATAACCGAGCGGACGGTGGCGCGATGGGTCCTTGCGCCATTCGGCATCCGTGGAGAATTCGGGCGCGACATAGGCATGTCCGCCGGCTGCGCCGGACGATTTGCGGGCCTGCCCATCGACAGCGGCACATACACGCGCCTTTGCCTCGTCGTCTGGGCCGAACGCAAAACCATTGTTTGCGAAGAGCTTGTCAACAAATTTGGATCGGTGGGTTGGAGGTGACGTCGGCTTGGCTGGGATATGTCCCAGCCTGGGGCTCACCGTTCAGAATTCGGGGTCTTTACAATAATCGCGCCGTTGGCAATCATGGACTTGTCCTTGAAAAAACACCGCGGAGGGTTCCAGCCCGTTGATGCGGTGTTTTTTTATGGTCATGCGCGGCGGCACATCGGTCAAGCGCCGAAAATACGTTCCGCATCCGAAACTATTTGGCGCTGCCGTCACCTACAAGTACGTGATGCTTTCAAACCTCCATCCCGCCCCAGGGAAGGAGCCTCACGTCCCTTGCGGGTTTCATCGCCGTCGCGCAGGCGCTCGGGCGATGCCATTACTCCATGCCGGATGCACCTCCCAGACCGAGGAAGAACTGATCCAAGGCGTCGTTGTTGGCGGGAGATTCAAGCAGCATTGAAACGATGCCATGGTCCATGCGAAACGCGAAGGGCATGACTCCTTTCATCTGGACTTCGAGGCGCGGCTTGAGGATCATGACTGGCCCGATGGGCCGGCAATCGACGCGCTCCACCAACCCACGCAACAAGGATGACAGTTTGATGCGGAGTTCCCGACGCTTCTCTAGGTCTGTTTCTTCTAGCTGTCCGGACAATTCATTTGCCGTCGTTAAACGCGCAATGATGCCCGGATCGGCTTGCCTGCTGGCCGCTGCCTTTTCTTGCTCTTTCAGTCGTTTCGTAAGTTCTTTCACTTCAGCGGCGACCTGGACAAACTGCTCCTGAACCTCTTCATCTTCGGTCACAAGAACCGTTAGCAAGCGGGTGCGTCGAGCCTTCGCGTCGGCGAGTTTTGCTTTCAGTGCTTCGATCTGTCGGAGCATCTCAGGGGTCTCATCATCCAGAGACGCGAGAGCAGCAACATCGACGTGGAGCAGCGCCGTCAACAGGTCCCTCTCAAGGCGGTCAACTCGAATGCGACGGGTGTTATCACAACCCGTCTTCCGAAGGTTGCCCGAGCACACGAGGTAGATGCCACCCTTCGGCGGTTTCCCCTTGTTCTGGATATGCATGGGGCCACCGCACGAAGCGCAGCGGGCAAGACCTTGAAGGATGTGAGCCCCCTTCTGCCCCTTTCGCCCCGCCGCCGATTGCCGCCGTCCCGCAGTAGCGTTTTGCGCTCGCCAAAAGGTATCGTCATCGATGATGCGAGGGTAGTAGTCGGTGATGGGTTCGCCGTCTGGCTTCCTGTTGCGGTTCTTATGTGTACCGACGTGGGGCTGGTACTCTCCAAGGACCGCACGGCTCTGGATAACCTTCGCGATGCTCGATGTATGCCAACCTTTGCCCCCTCGAAACGTTGGCTCTCCTTCCACGTTTAGACGGCGCATGATCTCACGCCGTCCGAAGCCATCGATTGTCTCCTGAAAGATACGCTTTACGAGATCAACTCTTTCCTCGCGTTCCACGAATTTTCCGTCGCGGACCTCAAGCCATTCCGGGCACCGCGGGGTGAGCGGACGCCGTTCGTTTCGTGCTTCGTCTTTCTTACGTCGCCACGCCTTTGCGACGCGATCCGCCTTTAGCTTACTTTCTTCGTGCGCTCTGGACATGATTGCCAGCGAGACAATCAGAGCGGTCCAATCACCACGAATTTTCTCATCAGAGTACTCCTGATTGTCACTCAACGTGACGATGGTGATACCCGCGCGGATTAGATCAAGGAAGCGAGGAACAGCATCAATGACCGCTTCACGAGACAGGCGGTCGAGACTTTCAACGATCAGATATGATCCCTCTTCAACCTCCCCCCGTTCAACTAAATCCAGGAATGAGCGAAGTGCGCCCTCCATTCTGTTCGCGCCACGGTAGGCACTCACGCCAAGATCGTGGAGGGTTTCGTCCAACGTAATGCCGCGTTCGGCACACCATTTTTCCGCACCCTCAGTCTGCCGACGAAGGGAATCACCGCGCGCCTGCTCAGGGCTGGAGAATCGAATATAAGAATAGGCTTTTCTCATGATCTACATTCCATATCAGATGTGATGCAATTAATGTAGCACAATTTGCTGATGGTCGGTCCACCTGGCTCGGGAAAATCCATGCTGGCCGCCCGCTTGCCGTCCATCCTGCCGCCGCTCGAGGCGGCGGAACTGCTGGAAGTGTCCATGGTCCATTCCATTGCCGGCCAATTGTCGGGCGGCAGGCTTTCTGACCGCAGACCGTTCCGCACGCCGCACCATTCCGCCACCATGGCGGCATTGATCGGCGGCGGGCTGCGCGCCAAGCCGGGTGAGGCTTCGCTTGCTCATCACGGCGTTCTTTTTCTGGACGAGTTCCCGGAATTTTCACCGCAGGTGCTGGATGCCCTGCGCCAGCCGCTTGAAACCGGCGAATGCATCATTGCCAGGGCCAATCATCGCGTCAGCTATCCGGCGGAAATCCAGCTGATTGCGGCCATGAATCCCTGCCGCTGCGGCATGGCGGGTGAGCCGGGTTTCACCTGCGCCAGAGGGCCGCGCTGCGTGGCCGATTATCAGGCACGCATTTCCGGCCCGCTGCTGGATCGTATCGATATTCGCATCGATGTTCCCGCCGTTTCCGCTGCCGACCTCATCCGCCCCGTTGCATCCGAGCCGAGTGCAGCGGTCGCCGCTCGTGTCGCTGGCGCGCGGCTGGCGCAGAAGGAGCGTTATGCGGCAGCGGGGTTTCCGACCATACGCACCAATGCCCGCTGTACGACAACATTGATCGAAAAATATGCCGAGCCGGATGCATCCGGGTTGCAATTACTGCGCGATGCGGCTGAACGGCTGAAATTTTCCGCACGTGGTTATCATCGCATTCTCAAGGTCGCCCGCACGCTGGCCGATCTGGAGGGCAGGCAGACGGTGGGCCGCATTCATGTAGCGGAAGCCGTGTCCTATCGTATCGCAGGCGAAAGGGTGACGTCGGCGGCCTAGTGGTATCAGGGTGTGTGTTGCAAGAAGACGGGAACGACCCCGTCAATTTGGAGCCGGTCGGTATAAAAACAAAGACTGAAAGGGCGCCGAATAGGTCTGATCGACTGCGCGCCGCTTCGTAAAGCCGATATGCCGCCGGCGGGCCGGCGGCATATCGAGATATTCGTTAATCTGGTCCGCGATTGCGCGATCCCGAAAGGGTGTGATTAAAGCCCAAGCCCTTCAAAAAGCGCGGTCGAAAGATAACGTTCCGCGAAGGAAGGAATGATGACGACAATGTTCTTGCCGGCATTTTCTTCACGTGCGCCAACCTTGATCGCCGCTGCCAGTGCAGCACCCGAGGAGATGCCGACGGGCACGCCTTCGATCCTCGCCGCCAGACGCGCGGTCTCGAAAGCCTCGTCATTGGTCACGGTGACGATCTCGTCATAAATGCCGGTATCGAGGATCGCAGGTGCGAAACCGGCGCCAATGCCCTGTATCTTGTGCGGGCCGGGGTTGCCGCCGGAAAGAACCGGGCTGTCGGCGGGTTCGACCGCGACAACCTTCACTTCGGGCTTGCGGGATTTCAGAACCTGGCCCGTGCCGGTGATCGTGCCGCCGGTGCCGATGCCGGAAACGAGAATATCAACCGCGCCATCGGTATCGTTCCAGATTTCCTCAGCCGTCGTCTTGCGGTGAATATCCGGATTGGCAGGGTTTTCGAATTGCTGCGGAATAATGGCGTCGGGCAGGGTCTCGGCCAATTCCTGCGCCTTGGCGATTGCGCCCTTCATGCCCTTCGGACCTTCGGTCAGCACCAGCTCGGCACCGAGCAGGGCCAGCATCTTCCGGCGCTCGACCGACATGGTTTCAGGCATGGTCAGGATCAGCTTGTAACCCTTGGCGGCGGCGGCGAAGGCAAGTGCAATTCCGGTATTGCCGGAAGTCGGTTCCACCAGCGTGGTCTTGCCGGGGGTGATCTTGCCCTGCGCTTCCAGCGCTTCGATCATCGCGACGCCGATACGGTCCTTCACGGAAGCGATCGGGTTGAAAAACTCCAGCTTGGCGAGGAGGTTGGCCTTCACGCCCTTTTCTTTCGCCAGCTTGTCCAGCCGCACGATCGGCGTATCGCCGATTGTTTCCGTGATCGAGGAATAGACGCGTCCGCGTCCGGGCTTTCTGGCTTCAGGCATGATGCTCTCCCGTATGAAGGCCACGTAACGGTGGCCGCAAGATGTGAGCGGCAGAATAGGTGCAATCGCCCTGTCAGGCTAGCGAACGTTCATCCTTATATGATTGGTTTTCCGGAAAAATTTCACGAAAAACCGGGTAAATGCACGAAATTATTTTAGGTGCTGCGGATCGCGATCACGGTCGCCGTTCCGGCCAGAATACCCGCCGCGGTGCGGTTGAGGATTGTAAGCGCGCTTGGCCGTTTCAGGAGGTTGCGCGCCTTGGCCGCCAGCAGGATGTACGGCAGGAGAACGGCCATCAGCACGACGAAAGTAAGCGCGAGAAGCGTCGCATATTCCGACGGGCCGATCATGCGAATATCGATCAGCGTCGGCACCAGCGCCACATAAAACAGCATGGTTTTCGGATTGCCGAGGGTGATCAGCAGGCCGGACAGAAAGGACATCGGCATGCTGGTGCTTTTTTTCGCCTTCAGTTCCTGCGGCAGCAGGCCGGCGGTCCACAGCTTCCAGGCGATATAAAGGAGATAGGCCGCGCCGGCGAATTTCAGGACCATGAACGCCTCCTGAAAGGTTTGCGCCACAAAGGCCAGCCCCAATATCACGCCGGTCAGGTAGATCATGTCGCCCAGCACCAGCCCGAGACCCATGAAGAAGGTTTCCCGAAAGCCCGAACCCAGCGCCCGCGCCACGATCGCCGTCATGCCGGGGCCGGGAATGGCGGCGGCGATGAAAAGGGCGGTGGCATAGGCAAAAAGGGTCGTCAGCGTCATGATCGTGTTTCCCCGGAAAAACTGCCAGATCCATAGCGAAATTGCCGGGCAAAAACAATCGGCTCTCGCGCGCAACCGGCTGGATGGCGCGGGAGCCTCGCCTGACTGAAAGGCGGGATGAGAGCTCTGACGGAGAGGTTGTGCGGCTAGATGCCGGTGGAGCCGAAACCGCCGGCGCCACGCACCGTTTCGGAAGTTTCCGTCACTTCGCTGACGACAACCTGCGTCACCGGCGCGATCACCATCTGCGCGATACGCATGCCGCGCTCGATGACGAAATCGCTTTCACCGAGATTGGCGAGAATGACCTTCACCTCGCCGCGATAGTCGCTGTCCACCGTGCCGGGGGAGTTGAGGCAGGTGATGCCATTCTTGATGGCAAGGCCGGACCGGGGACGGATTTGCGCCTCGTAACCATGCGGCACCTCGAAAACGAAACCGGTCGGCACCAGCGTTCGTCCGCCGGGTTTCAGGGTCAGCGGTTCACCTTCGGGCACTGCTGCGCGCAGGTCCATGCCCGCGGCACCGCCGGTTTCATAGGAGGGCAGGTCGAGGCCCGCGCCATGGGGGAGCCGGACGAGCCGGAGAGGGGGGCGATTGTCGTTTTGAACGGTCATGCGGCATTAGTTTGCCGAGATCGCGGCAAGGTCAATTGCAAAACGGGGCCTGAAACGCTAGATAGCCCGCAATTCCACAGGATTTGTCAGATGGCCGAAACACTTGCCGAGGCGGTCTCCCGCCGCCGCACCTTTGCTATTATCGCGCACCCGGATGCGGGTAAGACCACGCTTACCGAAAAACTGCTGCTGTTCGGCGGAGCGATCCAGCTTGCCGGCGAGGTGAAGGCGAAAAAGGACCGCATCCAGACCCGTTCGGACTGGATGAAGATCGAGCGTGAGCGCGGCATTTCGGTCGTCACCTCGGTCATGACCTTCGAATATAACGACCGGGTCTTCAACATTCTCGATACGCCCGGCCACGAGGACTTTGCGGATGATACCTACCGCACGCTGACGGCGGTGGATGCGGCGATCATGGTCATCGACGCCGCCAAGGGTATCGAGCCGCGTACGCTGAAGCTCTTCGAAGTCTGCCGTATGCGCGATATCCCGATCATCACCTTCATCAACAAGATGGACCGCGAAAGCCGCGACCCATTCGAGATTCTGGACGAGGTCGAGGAAAAGCTGGCGCTCGATACCGCGCCGATCACCTGGCCGGTCGGACGCGCCAAGACCTTCTGCGGCGCCTATAATCTTGCCGACAGCACCTTCCGCGGCGTCGACACGCAGGTGGAGGCCATGCCCGTCAATGGCCCGCAGGCAGTTGCCGATCGTCTGCCGGAAAATGAACGCCATGCCTTTGTCGAGGAAACGGAACTGGCGCTGGAAGCCTGCCGCCCCTTCGACCGCGAAGCCTTTCTTGAGGGCCATATGACGCCGGTGTTCTTCGGTTCGGCGCTGCGCAATTTCGGTGTGCGTGACCTCATCAACGCGCTCGGCGACTTCGCGCCGCCGCCGCGCGATCAGGTGGCGGATACCCGCACCGTCCATGCGGCTGAAGAAAAAATGACGGCCTTCGTCTTCAAGATTCAGGCCAATATGGACCCGAACCATCGCGACCGCATCGCTTTCGCCCGCATCTGCTCCGGCAAGCTGGAGCGCGGAATGAAGGCACGGCTTGCCCGCACCGGCAAGCAGATGGGCCTCACCGCGCCGCAGTTCTTCTTCGCTTCGCAGCGCCAGCTGGCTGATACGGCCTTTGCGGGTGACGTGGTGGGCATCCCGAACCATGGCACCTTGCGCATCGGCGATACGCTGACCGAGGGGGAAAACCTCGTCTTCCAGGGTGTGCCGAACTTCTCGCCGGAAATCCTGCGCCGCGTGCGGCTTGAGGATGCCATGAAGGCGAAGAAGCTGAAGGAAGCCCTGCAGCAGATGGCGGAAGAGGGCGTCGTACAGCTGTTTTCGCCGGAAGACGGTTCGCCGGCCATTGTCGGTGTCGTCGGCGCGCTGCAGCTCGATGTGCTGAAGGAACGGCTGATGGGCGAATACGGCCTGCCGGTCTCCTTCGAAATGTCGCGCTTTTCCGTCTGCCGCTGGATTTCCTCCGATCAGCCGGCAGAAATGGACAAGTTCCTCAACGTCAAGCGCGGCGATATTGCCCGCGATCTCGATGGCGATCCGGTGTTTCTGGCGCAGGACGCCTTCTCGCTGCGTTACGAGTCCCAACGGTTCCCGGCGATCAAGATGGTCGCGATCAAGGAATATCACGTCGCCAAGGCGGCGTGATTGCACTTTGAATGCCAAGGGCTTAGTTTCCCCGTAAACGGGAAACTGGTCCGGCATCATGACGCTTTCAGGCAAACATATCCTCCTCATCATCTCCGGCGGCATCGCGGCCTATAAGAGCCTCGATCTCATTCGTCGCCTGAAGGAGCGCGGTGCGAAGGTGACGCCTGTCATGACGAAGGGGGCGCAGGAATTCGTCACCCCGCTCGCTGTCGGCGCCTTGTCCGCCACCCATGTGTTTACCGAGCTTTTTTCGAGGCAGGATGAGCAGGATGTCGGCCATATCAGGCTGGCGCGCGACTGCGATCTCGTGCTGGTGGCGCCTGCCACCGCCGATCTGATGGCGAAGATGGCGCATGGCTTGGCCGATGATCTCGCCTCCACGGTTCTTCTCGCGACCGACCGCAAGGTGCTGATTGCACCTGCTATGAACCCGAAAATGTGGACGGCGAAACCGACCGGCCGCAATGTTGAAACGCTGAAGAAGGACGGCGTCTTTTTCATCGGCCCCATGGCTGGAGAGATGGCGGAGAAGGGCGAGGCTGGTCTCGGCCGCATGGCGGAGCCTTTACAGATCGTTGAAGCCGTCGAGGCGCTGCTGGAAAGCGGCCCGAAGCCCTTGCGCGGCAGAACGGCCATCGTCACCTCCGGTCCGACGCATGAGCCGATCGATCCGGTGCGTTATATCGCCAATCGTTCCTCGGGCAAGCAGGGCCATGCCATTGCGGCG
This sequence comes from Agrobacterium sp. NPDC089420, assembly GCF_044900305.1. Lineage (NCBI taxonomy): Bacteria > Pseudomonadati > Pseudomonadota > Alphaproteobacteria > Hyphomicrobiales > Rhizobiaceae > Agrobacterium > Agrobacterium sp. NPDC089420. Next base: position 240,867 of record NZ_JBJDMY010000002.1, read on the forward strand.
GCTCTGGCGGAACTGGGGGCTGAGGTCACGCTTGTCTCCGGCCCGGTTGCCCTTGCCGATCCCGCCGGGGTCGCGACGGTCCATGTCGAACGCGCCGAAGAAATGCGCGATGCGGTGATTTCGAGGCTTCCGGCGGATATCGCCGTCATGGTCGCCGCCGTCGCCGACTGGCGGGTGGCCGGCTCGTCGGAGCAGAAGATCAAGAAGCAGCAGGGGGATGCGCCGCCGGCGCTGCAACTGACGGAAAATCCGGATATTCTCAAAACCGTCGGCCACCATGAAAAACGCCCGAAACTGGTGGTGGGTTTTGCCGCCGAAACGCAGGATGTCGAAAAGAACGGCCGGGCCAAGCTGGAACGCAAGGGAGCGGATTATATCGTCGCCAATGATGTCTCGGCCGAGACCGGCATCATGGGCGGAGACCGCAACAGCGTGAAGATCATTTCGGCGGATGGTATCGAGGTCTGGCCGGATCTCGACAAGGCAGAAGTCGCAAAACGTCTGGCAGCCCTTGTCGCGGAGAAACTCGCATGACCCTGTTTGATCGCAAGACCTTCGACAGGGTGCTGGGCAGGTGGCCGGGCGTGCGTTTCGTCGATCAGTGGGATTCGCATGTCGCCAAGGTGGGCGACAAGGTCTTTGCCGTGCTGGGTGAACGCGAGGACTGGCGGCTGGTGGTGAAATGCTCGGAGGAAAGCTTCGAAATCCTCACCTCGCTCGAGGGCATCGCGCAGGCGCCCTATTTCGCCAAGCGCAAATGGGTTTCGATCGGCGATCATTCCCCATTGGAGCAGCAAGAACTGGAACACTATGTGCGCCGTTCCTACGAGCTTGTGGCCGCAGGACTGACGAAAAAGCTGCGGGGCGAACTTGGCATCGTGATCGACACCGTATCTCGAGCACGTCCGCTCTAGACGGAATCGTCGGATGTACCCTATCCTTTGTTTTTCCGCATTTTCCGGACGGAAAACCGCTGCGCACTTTTACTGGAAATGCTGCAGCCTGTAATCTTCCGTCAGTTGAGTTTCTTGTCCTTGCCTATGATCTGGCGCACGCCTTCCCTGGTGAATGGCTGCACGAGTTGCGGCAGAAACCCCTTTGCTATTTCCCCCTTGATGCCGATATCGGTGGAGGAGGGCCGGTCGGGATTGTGGTAGGAGCCGAAGATCAGATCGAAGATGACGAGATTTTCGCCGTAATTGGTATTGCCTTCCGGAAGCTGCTTCGAATGGTGCCAGCGGTGCAGGCGCGGGGTGCTGAAGACGTAATCGAGCGGCCCCGTTTTCATATCGACATTGCAATGGGTCAAGATACCGATGAAGGCCGTAACCGCGCCCAGCCACCAGAAAACCTGTAGCGGCGCACCCATGAAATAGAGCGGAATCTGGCTGAGCGCGATCTTGAACAGCGAATCGGCCACATGGAACCGTCCCGTATTCACGACCCAGAGCCGCACCACGCTGTGATGCAGGGCATGGAAGCGCCAGAAGAACACGGTTTCATGCGCTATGCGGTGCGCCCAGTAGAGACCGAATTCGGCGATCGTCACCGCAAGCGCCACCTGGACGATCATCGGCAGTTGCGACGGCCACAGGTCGAACCGCATGGCGGCCAGGGGCTGCAGCACATTCGCCGTCAGCATCGGGAAAATCACGGCTGCCGCTGCCGCGAGCTGGACAAGTCCTTTTGTCAAAAGCGTATGGCCGATGCTGTTCACCGTCTCGCCGTCGCCCTCAAGCCATTGCACCTCATAGGGAATATAGCGCTCGAGAAGAAACAGGCTGAGAACTGCGCCCGCATAGACGGCCAGAAAAGCCGCGATCGGGTGGCTGCTCGTGAACGCGAAATAGGAGCCCGCAAGGCCGCCCACGAACACCAGCGGCCACGAAGAATAGGAAAGGGCCGCTTTCAATGCTTGCGATTTTGCCATGAATTTCAAATCCCATCCGGCATTATCTGTCTCTCAACCATCGACGCAATTCCGCGCAGGATCGCGGTTTTCCGTCACTGAAGCGGCCATCGCCGCAGGGGTCAATCCCCGGCCGTCGCGTCGGCCTTTCATAGTTCAAATCCCTGCGGTCGGGCCTGCCCGAACGGCGCAGTGCGCGCCGCAATTCGCCGCAGTTGCGCACTCTCCCGTCCCTTGTAAGTCCGTCGGTGCATGGATCACCTGTCTTGTTTCAAGATCAGGTCCTTATTCCTCCAATAGATTACACCACCATGGCAGTTGTTCGTCTTTAGATGCTCAGCTGACCCTGACAGCAATATAAAGCAGCGTCAGCGCAATCACCCACAGCGCTATCCGGCCCCACCTTGTGTGGCGCGCCTCCGCCTTGCCGATGGCCTCGGCTGTCTGCGCGTCGAAACGCAGGCCGTTCTCGCTCATATACATCAGATCGGAATGCAGTTTTTCCGTCTTGGCGGCGATTTCCGGTGCGGCCTCGGCAAGCTTGAGGGCAGCCTTCACGCCGTCCTTCAGATCGGTGACGATGCGCTTCGGACCGAGATTGTCCCTGATCCAGCCGCCGACCACCGGATCGGCAGCCTTCCACATGTTGAAGCGCGGATTGAGCATGCGCGACACGCCTTCCACCACCACCATGGTCTTCTGCAGCATCACCAGTTCCGGCCGCGTTTCCATGTCGAAAAGCTCGGTCACTTCAAACAGCAGGGTCAGAAGCTTGCCCATGGAGATGGTTTCGGCCGGCTGGCCGTGAATCGGTTCGCCGATTGCGCGTATCGCCTGTGCGAAGCTGGCAATATCGTGGTGGCCCGGTACGTAACCCGCCTCGAAATGCACTTCCGCCACCCGCATGTAATCGCGGGTGATGAAACCGTAGAGGATTTCGGCGAGGAAACGGCGCTCCTTTTTGCCGAGCCGTCCGGCGATGCCCATATCGACTGCGACGATCTCCCCTTGCGGATCAACGAAGAGATTGCCGGGATGCATGTCAGCATGGAAAAAACCGTCGCGCAGCGTGTGCCGCAGGAAGGATTGGATCAGCGTGTCGGCCAGTCTGTTGAGGTCGTGACCGGCCGCCTTCAGCCCCTCGATATCCGACATCTTGACGCCGTCGATCCACTCCATGGTGACGACATCGCGGCCGGTGCGTTCCCAGTCGACCTCGGGAACGCGGAATCCGGGATCGTTCCTGGTGTTTTCCGCAAGTTCGGAAAGGGCTGCGGCCTCAAGCCGCAGATCCATTTCGATCTTGGTCGTCTGCTCCAGCGTGCGGGTCACTTCCACCGGCCGCAGGCGGCGGGCGGAGCGGACAAAACGCTGCTGCAGGTCGGCGATCAGATACATCGCCTCGAGATCGTTCTGGAAACGCTGGCGCACGCCGGGGCGGATGACCTTGACGGCCACCTTGCGCGGCCCTTTCGGCGTATCCACCATTGCCGGATGAACCTGGGCGATGGAGGCGGCGGCGATGGGATCGCCGAATTCCCTGTAGAGATCGGAAACCGACCGTCCAAGCGAACCTTCGATATTGGCCTTCGCGGCGGCGGCCGGGAAAAACGCCATGCGGTCCTGAAGGCTTGCAAGATCGTCGGCGAAATCGGCGCCTACCACATCCGGCCGGGTGGCCAGAAACTGGCCCATCTTCACATAAGAAGGCCCCAGCCTTTCGACGGCCACCGCCAGCCGGTCGCTGCGCTGCGCCCGTTTCGCCTTGCTGCGCGCGAAGGGCTTCAGCAGCGCTTTCAACAATTGTGCGGGAGCAGGCAGGTCATCGGATGGCAGGGCCAGCACGACGCCTTCGCGCACGAGAACCCAACCCACCCTTGCGAGGCGGAAATATGCGCCCAAAGTGCTCATGCTTATGCTTGTCTCCTGCTTCTGCCAGCCATGGGTCTCAAAGTTTCCAGCCGGAATGCAGGGCGGCGATGCCGCCGGTGTAATTGGTGTAGGTGACGCGGGAGAAGCCGGCGGTGCGGATCATCGTCGCAAAATCCTCCTGATTGGGGAATTTGCGGATCGACTCGACCAGATATTGATAGGGCTCGGCGTCACCGGTGATCATCTTGCCGAATTGTGGAATGGCGTTGAACGACCAGGCGTCGTAGACGCGGTCGAGCAGCGGCATGTCGACTTCGGAAAATTCCAGCACCAGGAGCCGGCCGCCGCGTTTCAGCACACGATGGGCCTCCTTCAGCGCGACATCGATGCGCGGCACGTTGCGAATGCCGAAGGCGACGGTATAGGCATCGAAGCTATTCGCCTCGAAAGGCAGCTCTTCGGCATTGGCCTCGATGAAGGTCAGATTGTCGGAAAGCTTCCTTTTTGCCGCACGCTCTTCGCCGACGGCGAGCATCGAACCATTGATGTCGAGAACGGTGGCCTGTGCCAGGCGGTTGGAGGCTTCAACGATGCGGAAGGCGATATCGCCGGTGCCGCCCGCCACGTCCAGCACCTTGTAGGAGGCATCCTTGCGCGGCGAAAGCGAGGAGACCATCGCATCCTTCCACAGCCGGTGCAGGCCGGCCGACATCACGTCGTTCATGATGTCGTAGCGTTTGGCCACCTTGTGGAAGACTTCGTTGACCAGCCCCTGCTTCTTGCCTTCGTCCACCTTGTGGAAGCCATAGGACGTTTCCATGCCTCCTTCTGCGGTCGTACGGGCGTCGGTCATCGTCTGTCTCCATATTTATTGCGTGGCGGACCATAGCGGAAACGCCATGGCGACGCTATCTGTTGCCGCATAGCCAGGCGCGACATTTCGCGTGCATTGTATAGACCACATGGTCCTAACGATAAACTGCCGGATAAGCCAGATGCCAGAATTGCCAGAAGTCGAAACCGTCAGACGCGGCCTCGCCCCCACCATGGAAGGCGCAAGGGTCCGCAAGCTCCATCTTGGCCGCCCGGATCTGCGGTTTCCGTTTCCGGAGGATTTCGCGGCGCTGATCGAGGGCAAGGCGATCCTGTCGCTCGGTCGCCGGGCGAAATATCTCCTGATCGAGCTGGAAGACGGGCTGACCATCGTTGCCCATCTCGGCATGTCCGGTTCGTTCCGCATCGAGGCGCAGGCGGATGCGGCCGGCAATACGCCCGGGGCGTTTCATCATGCCCGCTCGAAGGACGGCAAGCACGACCATGTCGTCTTTCATCTGGAACGCGGCGGAGAGCGCGCCTTTGTCATCTATAATGATCCGCGCCGCTTCGGCTTCATGCATCTGGTGGAGCGCAACAAGCTCGATCTCTATCCGGCTTTTGCCGAGCTTGGACCGGAGCCGACCGGCAATGCGCTGAGCGCGGATTATCTGGCGAGCCGGTTCAAGGGCAAAAGCCAGCCGTTGAAAAGCACGCTGCTGGACCAGAAGGTGATTGCCGGTCTCGGAAACATCTATGTCTGCGAGGCGCTGTGGCGCGCCCATCTTTCGCCCTTGCGGGCGGCAGGAACGCTGGTGACCAAAAGCGGCACGCCGAAGCCGCAGCTTGTCGAACTGACGGAGAAAATCCGCGCTGTGATCGCGGATGCGATCGCAGCCGGCGGCTCCTCCCTGCGCGACCATATCCAGACGGATGGGACGCTCGGTTATTTCCAGCATTCCTTTTCGGTTTACGATCAGGAAGGCCAGCCTTGCCGGACACCCGGCTGCGGGGGTACGGTTGAAAGGGTGGTGCAGGCCGGTCGTTCGACCTTTTATTGCGCCGCCTGCCAGACATGACCGAGCAGGGAAATAGCGTAGAAGGGAGACTGCCGTGGATTATGAAACGATATTGGTCGAGAAACGCGATGAGGTGGGCGTCATCACGCTCAATCGGCCCAAGGCGCTCAACGCTCTCAATTCGACGCTTCTAAAAGAGCTGCGGCATATTCTCTCCTCGTTTTCGACCGATGATTCCATCGGCGCGATCATCATCACCGGCTCGGAAAAGGCATTTGCGGCAGGCGCCGACATCAAGGAAATGCAGGGGCTGGATTTCGTCGATGCCTATGTCGGTGATTTTCTCGGCGGCTGGGACGAGGTGGCGTCGACGAGGAAGCCCGTCATCGCCGCGGTTTCCGGCTTTGCGCTCGGCGGCGGCTGCGAACTGGCGATGATGTGCGATTTCATCATCGCCTCGGAAACGGCGAAGTTCGGCCAGCCGGAGATCACGCTGGGCGTCATTCCGGGCATGGGCGGCTCGCAGCGGCTGACGCGGGCAGTGGGCAAGGCAAAGGCCATGGACCTCGTTCTGACCGGCCGCATGATGGATGCGGCGGAGGCCGAGCGTGCGGGCCTCGTCTCGCGCATCGTGCCGGCGGAAAATCTGATGGAGCAGGCCGTGGAGGCCGCCGCCCGCATCGCCTCGCTGTCGCGCGCCTCGGTTCTCATGGCCAAGGAAAGCGTCAACCGCTCCTTCGAGGTGCCGCTTGCGGAAGGGCTGCGATATGAAAGGCGGTCCTTCCAGTCGCTGTTTGCCACGGCGGATCAGAAGGAGGGCATGGCCGCCTTCGTCGAAAAGCGCAAACCCGTTTTCCGGAATCGCTAAGGATTCGGAATATCGGCGCTTTTAAGCGTTTTGCGCGTTGACGGGTGCGCGCTTTAGCGGTATATGCCCGCCCACGGTTAAGGAAAGCCATCCGGCTTGTCCGAAATTACTCCCGCATTCTTGGGTTACGTGAGGTCGTCGAACGACCCGATCCTCTGGTTGCGGAATTTGGTTTGAATTCGAAGAGAGGCATACATGGCCAATACAACTTCGGCGAAAAAGGCGACCCGCAAGATCGCTCGCCGTACCGCAGTCAACAAGGCTCGCCGTTCGCGCGTTCGCGGCTTCATCCGCAAGGTCGAGGAAGCCATCGCTTCCGGCGATCTCGCAGTCGCTACCGAAGCTCTGAAGGCAGCTCAGCCCGAGATCCAGCGCGCCGCGACCAGGGGCGTTCTGCACGGCAACACGGCATCCCGCAAGGTGTCGCGTCTCGCACAGCGCGTGAAGGCTCTTTCCGCCTAATCCGGCTAATCACAAATAATTATCCAAAAAGCCTGGTCTTTTGACTGGGCTTTTTCTGATTCTAACCACCTGTTAATCATTCCTACCGTAACGTGACAAATGCATGTCAGATGGACGACAGGAAAAAATAAATAAAAACAAATACTTGCGGGAGGTCTTCCGGAAAATGGGAAGCTTGCTCTACGGAAGTCGGGAGAAGTTTTGAGTCAAGAAGATTTTTATTTTTTTGCCAAAAACGCCTCTCAAAAATTGCCAAAATTGAATCTCATTGATTCATAAGCGATTCTGCTTCGCGCCTTGTCGGTGATGCAAAACGGCCTTTGCGAGTCAATGGCCGATCTGAGTTTTTGCAGAAAAAACGCCATTGATCTCTCCCCGCGATCCTGCCTAAATGCATTCCAACAAGGGGTGCGGATCTCAGTCCACAGATTATCTCGATGATCGTATCGACGATATTCACCTTCTTGCTGACGGGTCTTTCGAGGTCCGTTTTCTCAGGTCATGGAGCTTTTTGTGCCGTTTCGGTCTCGGAACGGGCAGGGGTTTTTTGTCCTCAAGAATGCGCCTTAAGGTTGTGACGAAAGGAGCGTTTTTAGCGTGTCGCAGGCCTCTCCATGACGGGGAGGGAAATGGGATAACCGACTCGCAAACGAGTAGTAGTCTTCGACGTTCTTTCGAGGGGAACGCTGGAGGCAGGAATAATACGAGGGGGATCCCTGGCGATCGATTTTTGGTCGTCAGGCTATGATTGGCAATTTGAAAGGCGGCAATATGCAATTGAATTTGGCGATGGGTGCGGTGGCTGATGGGGACCGCGCACCAAAGGCATGTGATGCAGCTTGCTCTGATGCGGCAGGGGACAAATCGGCAATGAAGCACGATGCGCTGTTTGAACGTTTTAGCGCGCGGCTCAAGGCACAGGTCGGTCCCGAGGTCTATGCAAGCTGGTTTGCACGGCTCAAACTCCATTCCGTTTCAAAAAGCGTCGTCCGTTTTACCGTTCCGACGACCTTTCTGAAGTCCTGGATCAACAACCGTTACATGGACCTGATCACGAACCTCGTTCAGAGCGAGGATCCGGATGTGCTGAAGGTGGAAATTCTCGTCCGCTCGGCCAGCCGTCCGGTTCGACCGGCGCAGGCCGAAGAACGGTCGCAGCCCGTTGCGGAGATCGGCTCCGCACCGCGCAACAAGTCCTTCATTCCGTCGCAGCCCGCGACGTCGCCTGCCGCGCAGCCTGCGGCGGCGCAAGCCACGCTGCGCCAGGGTGGTTCCGGGCCGCTCTTCGGCTCACCGCTCGACACGCGCTTCACTTTCGATACCTTTGTCGAAGGGTCGTCCAACCGTGTCGCGCTTGCGGCCGCAAAGACGATCGCCGAAGCCGGCGCCGGCGCCGTGCGCTTCAACCCGCTGTTCATCCATGCGGGTGTCGGCCTTGGCAAGACGCATCTTCTGCAGGCCATTGCAAACGCCGCCATCGACAGCCCGCGCAATCCGCGCGTTGTCTATCTGACGGCCGAATATTTCATGTGGCGTTTCGCGACCGCGATCCGCGACAATGACGCGCTGACGCTGAAGGATACGCTGCGCAATATCGACCTGCTGGTCATCGATGACATGCAGTTCCTGCAGGGCAAGATGATCCAGCATGAATTCTGCCACCTGCTGAACATGCTGCTCGACAGCGCCAAGCAGGTCGTGGTTGCGGCTGACCGCGCGCCCTGGGAGCTGGAATCGCTCGATCCGCGCGTGCGCTCCCGTCTTCAGGGCGGTATGGCCATCGAGATCGAAGGTCCCGACTACGACATGCGTTATGAAATGCTCAACCGACGCCTCGGTTCGGCCCGTCAGGACGATCCGTCCTTCGAGATTTCGGATGAAATCCTGACCCATGTGGCGAAAAGCGTGACGGCGAGCGGACGCGAGCTTGAAGGCGCCTTCAACCAGCTGATGTTCCGACGCTCTTTCGAGCCGAACCTCTCGGTTGATCGTGTCGATGAGCTGCTGTCGCACCTCGTCGGGACTGGCGAGGCCAAGCGGGTGCGGATCGAGGATATTCAGCGCATCGTCGCCAAGCACTATAATGTGTCGCGGCAGGAACTGGTGTCCAACCGTCGCACCCGCGTCATCGTCAAGCCGCGCCAGATTGCCATGTACCTGGCCAAGATGCTGACGCCGCGCTCCTTCCCCGAGATCGGCCGCCGTTTCGGTGGTCGCGACCACACCACGGTTCTCCACGCGGTGCGCAAGATCGAGGAACTGATTTCCGGCGATACCAAGCTTGGCCACGAGGTGGAGCTGCTGAAACGCCTGATCAACGAAAACAACGCATGAAAAAAGCGGCCTGCGGGCCGCTTTTTTATTGGCTTTTCATTTATTGATGGGTTCAGGTCAGATGACGTTGCCGTTCAGCAGGCGAGATCGGCCACCACGGCATCGAGAATGAGCATGCCCGAAGGCGTGCAGCGCAGGCGGGAATTGCCGAGCCTTTCCACGAAGCCGTGCTGCAGGAGGAACTCCTCCTTCTCCGGGTCGAGATCGCGGCCGGAAAGATCGCTCCAGCGGGCGAGGTCGATGCCCTCGCGCAGGCGAAGGCCCATCAGCAGCAATTCGTCGGCCTGTTCATCGACGCCGAGAAGCTCCTGATCGACCATGCCATGGCCTTCCCGCTCGACGGTCTCGAGCCAGGTTTCCGGATGCCGCTCGGTGGCGGTGGCGAGTTTGGAAGCGCCTCTCGTCAGGCGTCCATGCGCGCCGGGGCCGATGCCGGCATAATCGCCATACCGCCAGTAGGTGAGGTTGTGGCGGCTTTCGGCGCCGGGCCGGGCATGGTTGGAAACCTCATAGGCCGGCATGCCGTAACGCGCGGTGATGTCCTGTGTCGCCTCGTAAAGCACAGCCGAATGCTCGCCATCCGGCACGATGAGCTTGCCAGCCTTGTGCAGCCCGTAAAAGGGCGTGCCCTCTTCGATGGTCAGCTGATAGAGCGACAGATGGTCGACCGCATAGGAGACCGCTTCCTTCAGTTCGGCGTCCCATTCGGCTACCGTCTGGTTCGGGCGGGCATAGATCAGATCGAAGGACATGCGTGGAAAGATGTCCCGCGCCAGCCGGATGGCCTTCAAGGCATCGGCGACGTCATGCAGGCGCCCGAGGAACTTCAGGTCGCGGTCGTTCAGCGCCTGCACGCCGAGCGAGACGCGGTTGACGCCTGCCGCGCGATAACCGCGAAATCGTTCCGCCTCGACGCTGGAAGGGTTGGCCTCCATGGTGATCTCGATACCATCGGGCACATGCCAGAAGCGCGAGACGCCATCGAGAACCGCACCCACCGTCTGCGGGTCCATCAGCGATGGTGTGCCGCCGCCCATGAAGATGCTGGTGACGACGCGCGGGCCGCTCAGCGTGCGCATATGCTCCATTTCACGCAGAAATGCCGCGGTAAACCGTTCCTGGTCCACCGGCCGGTGGCGGACATGGCTGTTGAAATCGCAATAGGGACATTTGGCCGCACAGAAGGGCCAATGCAGATAGATCCCGAAGCCGGGATCGCCCGTATCCGGCAGAAGCGATGCGCCGGGGGCAGAAAGTTGATGCTCCCCGACCATCGGGTTCATGCCTCCAGGCAGGTTTCTACGAATGTCTTGAAAGCGCGGGCACGGTGTGAAAGCGCGAAAGCATCTCCGTGTTTCCAGCCGTGTTTTTCGTCCGCCGTCATCTCGCCGAAAGTGGTGTCGTATCCTTCGGGTTTAAAGACGGGATCATAACCGAAACCGCTCGTTCCGCGCGGCGGCCACACGACAGTGCCTTCCACCTCGCCGCGGAAATATTCGACATGCCCGTCCGGCCAGGCAAGGCACAGCACGCTGACGAACCGGGCGGTGCGATCTTCCGGCTTCGATGCGCCACGCTCGGCAAGCGCATCCTCGACCTTGCGCATGGCCATGGCGAAGTCGCGTGTGCCATCGGCCGTCTCCGCCCAATTGGCGGTGTAGACGCCAGGCGCACCATCCAGCGCATCGATGACGAGACCGGAATCATCCGAGAGCGCAGGCAGGCCGGAGGCCTTCGCCGATGCCAGCGCCTTGATGGCGGCGTTTTCCTCGAAGGTGGTGCCGGTCTCGTCCGGCTCCTCGAAGTTCAGCTCCGCCGCGGATTTGGCGGAAAAGCCGAAGGGTCCGATCAGGTCGGCGATTTCGGCGATCTTGCCCTTGTTGTGGCTGGCGACGACGATCGTTCTGGTATCGAGCTTGCGCATCACGCTTTCCTGCCGGTTCAGGCGATCGCCTGTTTCTGAAGGGCCACCAGTTCGCTGCATCCGGCTTTGGCAAGACCGAGCAGCGTCAGGAACTCTTCCTCGGAGAAGGGTGCGCCTTCCGCCGTTCCCTGCACCTCGACGATGCCGCCGGAACCGGTGATGACGAAATTCGCATCGGTTTCGGCCGAAGAATCTTCCAGATAATCGAGATCGATCACCGGCTGCTTCGCAAAGATGCCGCAGGAGATTGCGGCGATATGGTCCTTCAGAACCTTCTCGACCTTGATCATGTTGCGGGTTTCCATCCACTTCAGGCAATCATGCAGGGCGATCCATGCGCCGGTGATGGAGGCCGTTCGGGTGCCGCCATCGGCCTGGATCACGTCGCAGTCGATGCTGATCTGGCGCTCGCCGAGTGCCTGCAGATCGACGACGGCGCGCAGCGAGCGGCCGATGAGGCGCTGGATTTCCTGCGTGCGCCCGCCCTGCTTGCCGGAAGCGGCTTCGCGCTTCATGCGCTCGTGGGTGGAGCGCGGCAACATGCCATATTCGGCGGTGACCCAGCCCTTGCCGCTGTTGCGCAGCCACGGCGGCGTCTTTTCTTCAAGGCTTGCGGTAACGAGCACATGCGTGTCGCCGAATTTGACCAGACAGGAACCTTCGGCATGTTTCGAGAAATTGCGCTCGAAGGAAACCTTGCGCATCTGATCGGTTTTTCTGCCTGAAGGCCGCATATGATCCACTCTCCATGTTGGTCCCTGCCTTCTAAGGCGCGGCCCGGGCTTTTGCAAAGCCAATTTCCATTTTGCCGCGGCCGCGCGACGCATTATATTGGTGGCGACAGGATCTCGACGACAAAGAACGGACGAAATGGGTTTTTCTGCACCGCTTTCAAAAGATCAGACATCGCTGCTGGATGAACGGTCGCGGGAAATTTTCCGGCGCATCGTCGAAGGTTATCTCGATACCGGTGAGCCGCTCGGATCGCGCAGCCTGTCGCGGCTGTTGCCGATGTCGCTTTCACCGGCTTCCGTCCGCAATGTCATGAGCGATCTGGAGGAGTTGGGCCTCATCTATTCGCCGCATATCAGCGCCGGGCGTCTGCCGACGCAGACCGGGCTGCGCTTTTTTGTCGATGCCTTCATGCAGGTGGGCGATCTGCCCGCCGAGGAAAGGGCAAATATCGACCGTCAGATCGGACCCGTTGCCGGCCATGAACAGTCGCTGGAAGGGCTTTTGACCGAGGCGAGCCGCATGCTGTCCGGCATGTCGCGCGGGGCGGGCCTCGTGCTCACCGCCAAGAATGACGTTGTCCTCAAACATGTCGAATTCATCCGGCTGGAGCCCACCAAGGCACTTGCGGTGCTGGTGGGCGACCATAACCAGGTCGAAAACCGCATCATCGAATTGCCGGCCGGTATTTCCTCGTCGCAATTGACCGAAGCGGCCAATTTCATCAATGCGCATCTGTCCGGCCAGACGCTGCAGGAATTGCGCGGCCAGTTCCAGAAGCAGCGGGCTGAGCTGCAATCCGAGCTCGGCACGCTGGCGCAGGACCTCATCGAACGCGGCCTCGCGGTCTGGGCGGGAGACAATGAGGACGGCAAGCTCGGCCGTCTCATCGTGCGCGGACGCTCCAACCTGCTCGAAGGGCTGGCGGGGGAAGAGGACATCGACCGTGTGCGCCTGCTGTTCGACGATCTGGAGCGCAAGGAAAACCTGATCGAAATCCTCAATCTCGCCGAAAGCGGCTCGGGGGTGAGGATTTTCATCGGCTCGGAAAACAAGCTCTTTTCCCTCTCCGGCTCATCGCTGATCGTCGCGCCCTACCGCGATGAGGACAATCGTGTCGTGGGCGCGGTCGGGGTTATCGGGCCGACGAGACTGAATTACGCGCGTATCGTTCCGATGGTCGATTACACCGCGCAGATCATGGCCCGCCTTTCCCGCAAACAGAGATAGGACAAGCCCGCAAGGTCGGGGAATGCGGCAAGCTTTTCGCCGCAAGCCTTGATTTTTGCCCGTCAAAGCTCGATATCGGGCGCAACCAACAACATTCAAATCTGGAGAACGTCATGACCGACGATACAAAAAAGCCCGGACCTGACGCGGACATCGCCGAAGAGCTTGTCGAACCCGCGATCGCCGGGGAACAGCCCGCTGATGCTGCCGAACCCGATCCGGTGGAACTGCTCAAGGCGGAAAATGCCGATCTGCGCGACAAGTTCCTGCGCCTTGCTGCCGAAATGGACAATCTTCGCCGCCGTACCGAGCGTGACGTCAAGGACGCCAAGGCCTATTCGCTGGCCGGGTTTGCGCGCGACATGCTCGCCGTTTCCGACAATCTTCGCCGTGCGCTCGAGGCCATTCCCGATGAGCTCAAGACCAATGGCGAAGCCGGCCTCAACGGCCTGATCGAAGGCGTTGAAATGACCGAACGATCGATGATTTCGACGCTGGAACGCCATGGCGTCAAGAAGATCGATGCCGAGGGCCAGAAATTCGACCCGAATTTCCATCAGGCCATGTTCGAAATCCCCAATACGGCGGTTCCGAACAATACCGTGCTGCAGGTGGTTCAGGCCGGTTTCACCATCGGTGAGCGTGTGCTCCGCCCCGCCATGGTCGGCGTTGCGAAAGGCGGTCCCAAGGTGGAGGTCGGCGCATCGGCCGAGCCGGGCACCTCGTCTCTCAATGAAAAGGACGCGTGAGGCACCTGGGCCTTACGTCATAAAAAACGCGCCTCCAGGGCGCGTTTTTTATTGCCGTCAAATCGAGGGGGCGGGCTGCGATCAAGCTGCCGTCGCCTGCTCCTGATTGAGGAAGGCATAGATTGCCGTGTCGGAATCGGTGGCGCGCAGCTTGGCCACCAGTTCGGGGTCGCGCAGCGCACGTGCAATGCGCGACAGCGCCTTCAGGTGATCTGCGCCGGCGCCCTCGGGTGCGAGCAGCAGGAAAACCAGATCGACCGGCTGGTCGTCGAGCGCTTCGAAATCGACCGGCGTTTCAAGGCGTGCGAAAACGCCGGTGATCTGATGAATGCTGTTGAGCTTGCCATGCGGAATGGCAATGCCGTGGCCCACGCCGGTGGAGCCAAGCTTCTCACGCTGGAGGATGACGTCGAAAACTTCCCGTTCCGAGACTCCGGTAATTCTGGCTGCCTTTGCGGCCAGCTCCTGAAGCAATTGCTTTTTGGAATTCACCTTGAGGGCGGGAATAATCGCATCTTGTTGCAGCAAATCTGCCAACGCCATTCTCTTTTTCCTTCATGCCATCGAGACGATGCAGGAGGCAGGTGCACTTTGTGTCCTGCCTCCCATGTCTTGTCAGACTGTTCAGCTCTTGATCGTTTCCGCGTCGATCCAGCCAATATTGCCGTCATGACGCCGGTAGACGATGTTGAGATATTCCTTGCCGGGGCTGCGGAACAGCAGCACCGGTTCGTCCGTCATGTCGAGCGCCATCACGGCGCTGGCGACGGACATTGTCTTGATCTGTTTCGAACTCTCCGCCACGATGGTGGGTGCATAATCTTCAGGGACCTCGTGGTCCTCATCGGGAATGGCATCCATCACCGTATAGGCAATTTCCGGCACAGCGCCGTTCGCTGCAGTCCCATTATGATGGTCCTTCAGCTTGCGCTTGTAGCGACGCAGACGCTTCTCGATCCGCTCTGCGGCGGCGTCGAAGCTCGCTTGCGGATCATTTGCCTGACCCGCCGCATGCAATACGACGCCCGTATCGAGATGCAGCTTGCAATCGGCGGCAAAGCGCGATCCGGACTTCACCACGGTCACTTGGCCTGAATACCCCCCATCGAAGTATTTGGTAACCGCCAGACCTATATTGTCCTCAATCCGCTGGCGGAAAGATTCACCGATCTCCATATGTTTACCAGATACACGCACACTCATGGAAATTTTCCTTTTTGTAGTGATTTGCGAGTACCAGCTTACGTCAAGCCGCGCGCGCATCCAAGCGTTTCGAAGACCCTAAAAAGCCTTCATTCGAATTTTACGCCCATGGACGGTGGAGATGAATCCGTTACAAATGACCTTGCTTACGTGTGCGGCGGGCTTCTAGCCCCTGACGTGGTAAGAGTCAATGGTGCGGCGAAAAGGCGGCCCAAACGTGATCGCGTCTGCTGCTCAGAAGGCTGCCAACTTGGCGAGCGCTTTCTTTTCCCGGCGCCTTTGGACGGAGGAAGGAATGTTCATCGCCTCGCGATACTTGGCAACGGTACGGCGGGCAAGATCGACGCCGCTTTTTTTCAAATTGTCGACGATATCGTCATCGGAAAGCACGGCGTCGGCGGATTCCTGCGCGATCATCGCCTTGATGCGGTGACGCACCGCTTCGGCCGAATGGCTGTCGCCGCCTTCGACGGCGCTGATCGACACGCTGAAGAAATATTTGAGTTCGAACAGCCCGCGTGGCGTCAGCATGTATTTCTTCGACGTCACCCGGCTGACGGTGGATTCGTGCATCTTGATGGCATCGGCCACCGTCTTGAGGTTCAAGGGGCGCAGGTGGTCGACGCCGTTGACGAGGAAAGCATCCTGCTGGCGCACGATTTCGGTCGCCACCTTCATGATCGTCCGGGCGCGCTGGTCGAGGCTGCGGGTCAGCCAATGGGCGGTCTGCATGCATTCTGAGAGGAAATCCTGGTCCTCCCCCGCGCGTGCCTTGTGTTTTGACACTTCGGCGAAGTAGCTCTGGTTGATGAGCACCCGTGGCAGGGTTTCGGGATTGATCTCCACCAGCCAGCCGCCGGCGGAGGACGGGCGCACGATGATGTCTGGAACGATCGTCTCCGAAACCACCGAATCGTAACCCGCGCCGGGACGCGGATTGAGCGTGCGGATCTCCGTCAGCATGTCGAGAAGGTCTTCTTCATCGACACCGCAGAGTTTTTTCAGGGCTGCGAAGTCCCTTTTCGCCAGAAGCTCCAGATTGTCGACGAAAATCCGCATGGCCGGATCGAGCCGGTCTCTCTGGGCGAGCTGGATTGCCAGACATTCGCTCAGCGAACGGGAAAAGACGCCGGGCGGGTCGAAGCCCTGCAGCGTCTTTAGAACATGTTCCACCGATGATGGCGCTGCCCCCAGCCGTTCCGCGACATCGTCGACGGCATCCGCCGCGATGTAGCCGGTCTCATCGAGCTGGCCGATCAGCGCATCGGCGATCAACCTCTCCTCGGCAGAGGAAATGGCCAGCGGCAATTGCTGGCTGAGATGATCACCAAGGCTTTGTTTTGCTGCAACGAAGTCGTCGAGGTCGTAGCTTTCGCCAGACTCCTGCCCGGGCATGGACTTCCACTGGCCGGCCAGTTCCGGCGCATCGGCTTTTCGCGGTTCAGCGTCATCGGGAAAGACATTTTCGAAGCTGGTATCGAGCTGTTCGCCAAGATTGGCGGCCCGTTCGCCGTACCAGTCGTCGCTATCGGCCGTTACCGTTGGGGACTTGTCCGACGCTTCGCTTTCGCCATCGCCGAAACTCTCCGCATCCGCGAGGCCATTACCGCCCAAATCGCTGTCGTTTGCCGCAATTTCGAGCAATGGGTTGCGCTCCACCTCCTGCGCGATGAACTGCGTCAGCTCGAAATGCGTCATCTGAAGCAGCTGGATGGACTGCATCAGTTGCGGTGTCATCACGAGAGACTGGTTTTGACGCAGCAAAAGGCTGGCAGATAATGCCATGGCGGACGCGAAACTCCCCTTACAGCTTCTCCATGGCCACAGTTTTCATAAATTTTACGAAGGCGATGGAACTTGGCCCAAAAATTGCTTTTTTATTATGTTTGGTCAAGCGTCAGGGCGGGGCGCGATGAAGAATCTTTCGCGCCCGGAACCTTAAAGGCTGAAATTATTGCCGAGATAGAGACGACGTACATCCGGATTGTTGACGATATCGTCCGCGCGGCCATGGGTCAGAACCTCACCGGCGTGGATGATATAGGCGCGGTCGATGAGACCAAGCGTTTCACGGACATTGTGGTCCGTGATCAGAACGCCGATGCCGCGCGCGGTCAGATGCCTGACGAGATTCTGGATATCGCTGACCGAAATCGGATCGACACCCGCGAAAGGTTCGTCGAGCAGCATGAAGGTCGGATCGGTTGCCAGCGCGCGGGCGATTTCCAAGCGACGCCGCTCACCGCCAGAAAGTGCGACGGCCGGCGACTTGCGCAATTGCGCGATATGGAACTCTTCCAGGAGCTCATCGAGCTTGCGGTTGCGCTTGGTGCTGTCCGGCTCATGAACCTCGAGCACGGCGCGGATATTTTCCTCCACCGTCAGTCCACGGAAAATCGAGGCTTCCTGCGGCAGATAACCGACCCCGAGACGTGCGCGCCTGTACATCGGCATGGTGGTGACGTCGTTGCCATTGATGGCGATCTTGCCGCTATCGACGGGCACAAGGCCGGTGATCATGTAAAAACAGGTGGTCTTGCCCGCGCCGTTCGGACCGAGCAACCCCACAGCCTCGCCACGGCGCACGACCAGCGACACACCATTGACCACCCGTCGGGTATTATAGGTCTTGGTCAGGCCGTGCGCGATCAGCGTGCCCTCATAACGGGCCTTGTCGGCCGGTGAGGCAGCGTCCGCTGAACGGTTGCGCCCACCGCCAAGGATTTTTGAGATCGAGGGTATCTTCACGAGAAAAGACTACTGTTTTTTCTGCGATTTCGGATCGAGCATGATCCGGACAGGGCCGCCGCAGCTTTCAAGCTTGGCCTGTCCCGTATTCATCAGGACGGTCAGCTTGCAGCCGGTAAAGACATTGGTGCCCTCGGACAGGACGACCTGCTTGCCCGTCAGAATGAACGTCTGCGCCGCCATGTCGAATTCGCCGTGGTCGGCGGTCGCCTTCTGGGTCTCGGAGGTCAGATAGACGTTGTTGTCGACGAAAATTTTTTCGATATTGGCGTCACCGCTGGTGAGCGAAGAGCCCTGACCCTTGTAATTGACCGTCATCTTGCCGGCCTGAAGGGTGGTCGTACCCTGCACGACCTTCACATTTCCGGTGAAATAGGCCTTGCGCTCCTGATCGCGAATTTCGAGCTGATCGCTTTCGATCGCGATCGGCTGGTCGCCGGAGAGCTTGACGCCCTGCATGTTGCTCGTGGTGTTCTGGGCAAAAGCCACGGTTGCAAGACACGAAAGAAAAAGACTTGCGGCTGTGAAGCCTGCGGATTTGCCAAGGGAAACGGGACGGGAAATTTGCATCATCTGGACCGGGCTCTCACTTGCCTTCATTTTTAATGTTGGATGCAGCGATACGTGCCCGTACCTGCCCCGAAAATGTAATCGTCTTGCCATTATCGGCGATATCAATCGATTGCGCAACAATCGAGCCGTCGTTTGTTTTGATCGCAACGGGCTCCTTGCTGCTCATTTTTCCGGCCTTGAGATCGACGTCCGCAGACTGGAACTTCGCTTGTATGCCATTGCTGAGATTGATGTCAAAAGGCGCCGTCATCTTCAGCGTATTGGTGGCCCGGTCAAAAATGCCTTCCTGGGCGATCACCTGTGCGACGCTGTCATTCACCGGCACGGCGGCCAGCACTTTCTCAAGCGTCATGAGGTTGGGGTTGGCGATATCCTGCAACGCACGGTCGGCGTTCATGGAGTAATCGATCCCCTTCTCGTTGCGTCCCGCGACGGCGGGTTTTTCCATGACGATCTTGCCGTCTTCGATCCTTGCGCTTTCCAGCGAAACCTCGTCGGGCGCCCATGTCCGGATAACCGAAACGGCGATGAAGGCGAGCGAAATGACCGCCGCGCCAAGCGGCAGGATGATTTTCAGCCGCTTCACGCGCGCGGAATGCCGAAGCGCGCGCTCGTAGGCGCCGTTCTGGTCATGGGGCAGCGAAAATGCTGGCGCGGGTTCGCGGAGTCTTTCAAGCATAAGAGTGGATCCGGAAAACTTCCTGGGCGCCATTCTGGCGCGCAATTGAAGCTTGCATGTTTATCTTAATGTCTTTGGCACGAGTGCTTTGTCCTGCCAATATGGTTTTTGTCTGGAAAGGTGCAAGGGATATGCGAATTTTATCGTAATTCTGGTTTCCTTATTGTTTCCTTGCGGCTTCGCGCTAGAAGAACCATATGGCCGTGAGGCAGGGTAGTGTCATAAGGCCGGATGGCAGAGGTTTTCGATGGATAATATGGCGATAGCGGATCGCAGGCGGTTGCGCCGCAAGCTGACTTTCTGGCGGATTGCCGCTGTTCTCCTGCTCGTCGCCGGCGCCTTCGGCCTCTACCGGTTTTTCTGGGACGGGCCGCAGCAAAGCGCCAAGCCCCATATTGCCCGCGTCGAGATTTCCGGCCTGATCCAGGACAATACCGAACTTCTGGAACGGCTCGACAAGATCGCCAAGAGCGACAATGTCAAAGGGCTGATCGTGTCGATCTCCTCTCCGGGCGGCACCACCTATGGCGGGGAACGCATCTTCAAGGCCATTCGCGGCGTTGCAGAAAAGAAGCCCGTCGTCTCCGACGTCCGCACGCTGGCTGCCTCCGCGGGTTATATGATCGCATCGGCCGGCGATGTCATCGTCGCCGGCGAAACCTCGATCACCGGCTCGATTGGCGTGATCTTCCAATATCCCCAGCTTGGCCAGCTGATGGACAAGCTCGGCGTCTCGCTGCAGGAAATCAAGTCCTCGCCCCTGAAGGCCGAGCCTTCGCCTTTCCATGAAGCGCCCGAAGAGGCAAAGACGATGATCCGCGCCATGGTGATGGACAGCTATGGCTGGTTCGTCGACCTTGTGGCCGATCGCCGCAAGTTGCCGCGGGAAGATGTTCTGAAGCTGGCGGATGGATCGATTTTCACCGGCCGTCAGGCGCTCGCCAACAAGCTGGTCGATACGCTGGGCGGCGAAAAGGAAATTCGAGCCTATTTCGAAACGCGTGGTGTCGCCAAGGATTTGCCGATCGTCGAATGGCGCGCGCCGTCGTCCCGTTCGCCTTTTTCGCTTTTCAGTGTTGCGCAAATAGCGAAGTTTCTGGGATATGACGATTTAATTCCCTTTGCGGGACCTGGCCAGCTCGGTGCGGACAAGTTGTTTCTTGACGGTCTTGTTTCCGTTTGGCAGGTTGAGCCGCATTAAAAATCCAATCCTTTCAGGGGGCAACCGTGATCAAGTCTGAACTGGTGCAGATTGTTGCTGCGCGTAACCCGCACCTTTATCACCGTGACGTGGAAAACATCGTCAATGCGGTGCTGGATGAAATCACCGATGCGCTGGCGGCAGGAAATCGCGTCGAGCTTCGTGGCTTCGGTGCCTTTTCCGTGAAAAACCGTCCGTCCCGATCCGGGCGGAACCCGCGCACGGGTGAGTCGGTTTTCGTCGAGGAAAAATGGGTGCCTTTCTTCAAGACGGGCAAGGAACTGCGTGAGCGCCTGAACCCGGGCATGGGCGACGAAGAGGACGATTGATCTTTCTTGACGCCCGGCAACTGAAACGGAGCCGGCGCAACGCCCGCAGCGATGGAGTATTGTCGGATGTCGAAAAAAATCATCAACCTCATCATCCTGCTTCCGCTGGCGATTATCCTCGTCATCCTGTGCGTGGCAAACCGCCAGGCCGTGACGCTCGCGCTCAATCCCTTCCGGCCAGAAGATGGCGTTTTGTCCTTCACCGCGCCGTTTTTCGTCTTCCTGTTTCTGGCGGTCATTTTCGGCGTATTGCTGGGATCTGCAGCCACATGGTTCGCGCAGGGCAAACATCGCAAGCGTGCTCGTATCGAAGCGAAAGAGGCCGTCCGCTGGCATGATGAAGCGAACCGCCAGAAGGCGGCGGCCGGCCAACTCCCGCAGGTGGGACAGCTCCCGGCAAAGTGATGGTGCCGACAGTCGTTCCGGCTCTAGGCGAGCGGCGCGGGGAATGTTATTTGCTCCGCGATGAAGACGCGGGCAGAAGCGGAAAGATTTCCATTGAAGAAAAAAGACAGCCGGCCGGGCAATCGCGCGCGCGCCGGGAGCGAGAAAAAACAGGTTCACGCCGCAAAGCCGGCGCGCCGGCCGGATTCGGCGCCGAAAAAGCGCGAGCCGGATGCGGTGCGCAGCGTGCAGAAACCATCGCCGAAAGAAAAAATCAGCGCCGCGCCTGCCGTTGAACAGGTGCCCGTGCGGCCTCTCAAGGATCGTACCGGCGAACTGCCGGCGGAACAGGTTCCGGTCATTCTGGAATCCAGCGGCGCGGGCGATTTTCACCTGATCGACAGCGGAAATGGTCTGAAGCTCGAACAATATGGTGACTACCGGGTCGTCCGCCCCGAGGCGCAAGCGCTGTGGAAACCGTCGGTTCCCGATCGCGTGTGGCAGAATGCCGACGCCGTCTTTACCGGTGATACGGATGAGGACGGCATGGGCCGCTGGCGTTTCCCCAAGGCGGCGCTGGGTGAGACCTGGCCACTGTCCCTGCTCGGCGTCGAATTTCTGGGCCGCTTCACGGCCTTCCGGCATGTCGGCGTCTTCCCGGAGCAGATCGTGCATTGGGAATGGCTGAAACATGCCATCGAAACGGCTGACCGGCCGCTGAAGGTGCTGAACCTGTTCGGTTATACCGGGGTTGCCTCGCTGGTCGCGGCGGCGGCCGGCGCTGAAGTCACCCATGTCGACGCCTCCAAGAAGGCGATCGGCTGGGCCAAGGAAAACCAGTCGCTCGCCGGGCTGGAACAGGCGCCGATCCGCTGGATCTGCGAAGACGCGATGAAGTTCATCCAGCGTGAGGAACGCCGCGGCAACAGCTACGACATCATCCTCACCGACCCGCCGAAATTCGGCCGCGGCACCCATGGGGAAGTCTGGCAACTGTTTGACCACCTGCCGCTGATGCTGGATATCTGCCGGGACATCCTGTCGCCGAGGGCGCTCGGCCTGGTGTTGACCGCCTATTCCATCAGGGCCAGTTTCTATTCGATGCATGAGCTGATGCGCGAAACCATGCGCGGCGCCGGCGGTGTCGTCACATCCGGCGAATTGGTCATTCGCGAGGCCGGGCTTGACGGCAAGACGCCGGGCCGGGTGCTTTCCACCTCGCTGTTCAGCCGTTGGGAGCCGAAATGACGAAGGACATGCGCGAAAATGCGACGCGCCGGGTTGGCCAGGTCAAGGAAGTGACCAGCCTTGCCAATCCCATCATCAAGGACATCAAGACGCTCAGCCAGAAAAAGGGCAGGGAAGAGACCGGCACCTTCATGGCGGAAGGCCTGAAGCTGGTCATCGACGCGCTCGAACTCGGCTGGACGATCAAGACGCTCGTATATGCCAAGGCCGCCAAGGGCAAGCCGCTGGTGGAGCAGGCGGCGGTGAAGACGGTTGCATCGGGCGGTCTCGTGCTCGAAGTCAGCGAAAAAGTCATCGCCTCGGTCACCCGCCGCGACAATCCGCAGATGGTCGTCGGCATTTTCGAACAGAAATGGAAGCCGCTGAAGGATATCCGTCCGGAAAAGGGCGAAACCTATATAGCGCTCGACCGGGTGCGCGATCCCGGCAATCTCGGCACCATCATCCGCACCGCCGATGCGGCGGGCGCCTCGGGCGTCATTCTGGTCGGCGACTGCACCGATCCCTTCTCGCTGGAAACCGTTCGCGCCACCATGGGATCGGTCTTCGCCATGCCTGTGGCCCGCGCCTCGGTTGAAGAATTCCTGTCCTGGAAAAAATCGGCGCAGGTCAGTGTTGTCGCCACCCACCTGGCCGGTTCGGTGGATTATCGAAAGATCGATTATGCCGGCAAGCCGGTCGTGCTTTTGATGGGCAACGAGCAATCCGGCCTGCCGCCGGAACTGGCCGGCAAGGCGGATCAATTGGCGCGCATCCCCCAGCAGGGCCGCGCCGACAGTCTTAACCTCGCCATCGCAACCGCCGTCATGCTGTTTGAGGCGCGGCGACATCTCCTCGAACTTGCTCCGGTGAAATAATGGCCAAAGCGGCACTGTTTTCGAAATTCGGCCCGGCTCTTGCTCTGATCGTTGCCGCGCTGGTGCTGGACCAGGTCGTCAAGCAGCTGGTGGAAGCCTATCTGCCGATGCAGGAGATGGTGCCCGTCATACCGTTTCTGGCGCTTTACCGGACCTATAATCTCGGTGTCGCATTTTCGATGTTGTCGGACATGCAGGGCTGGTTCATCGTCAGCATGCGGCTCGTCATCGTGGTCTTCGTTCTGTGGCTGTGGCGCAAGACGGCGGCGGACCGCACCTTTGCCCATCTCGGTTTCGCCTTCATCATTGCGGGTGCGGCCGGAAATCTTCTCGACCGGTTTTTTTACGGACATGTCATCGACTACATCCTGTTTCACACGCAGACATGGTCCTTCGCCGTGTTCAATCTGGCCGATAGTTTCATAACCATCGGCGCTGCCTGCGTCATTCTCGATGAATTTCTGCACGCCCGGGCGGCGAAAAAGTAAAATTTTAGGGTTTGGACCAAACATATCAAAACCGCTGTCGTGGTAGCGGTTGGATATGAGCGAACTGGCAAAACTGCGGGAAAAAGTTTCAGACGGCCTTGGGCTGGCGCCTGTTGGGACGCAGCGGCGGGACCGTGTCGACTCCACAAGGCACCACGTCGCCGCCGAACCCGAAACCGCTTCCGGGTCGATTGCCGTCTATGTCGCGGTTTCATTGTCGGTCGGTGCGTTTTCTGCGGCGCTGATTGCGCTTGCGGTGCCCTATGCGGTCACGGTTGCCCTGGCCTCCTTTTTTGGTGTGGTGCTCGTCGGCGTTCTTCTTTATGCGCTGTTTGGAAAAACGGCCTGGCATGCAGACCCCCTGTCTGCGGATTATATGGATCTTCGGCTGCGGCAGACGCAAAACCGCTCGCTGATCGCCGAGATGCAGGAGGCGATGGGCGATATCGTGGTGATCCGGAATATGGATCGGCGCATCGTTGAGGCGAACCGGGTCTTTCGTGACATGACGGGATGCCCGGCGCCGGAGGGATTGAGCTGCGAGGAAATCGGCATTGCGTTCCGCCCGGGTGACAAGGTCCATGCCTATGACGTGGAAATCGCCACCCCTTTTGGCCAGCGCATCTTCTCCTGGCACGATGTCGTCACCCGCGATCTCGAAAGCAGCCGTCTCCTCATCAGCAGCATCGCCAGGGATGTGACCGAGGAGCGGCTGGCGCTTGCCGAAAGGGAAGATGCCCGGCTGCGGGCCGAAAAAGCCGACGCCGAAAAGGCGAGACTGCTTGCCACGGTCAGTCACGAAATCCGCCTGCCGCTTTCCGGCATGCTCGGCATGAACCATCTTCTGTCGCAAACCAAGCTCAATGAAGAGCAGCGCAACTATCTCGACGGCATGAAGCAGTCCGGCCAGTCTCTGGTGCAGCTCGTCGAAGACCTGCTGGATTATTCGACCATGGAGGCGGGCCGTTTCAGGCTCAATCCGCGTGCGGAAAACCTGCGGCGGCTGATCGAGAGCATCGTTGAGATGCTGGCTCATCGTGCTCACGAAAAAGGCATAGAAATCACCTCCTTCGTCAGTCCGGATGTGCCCGATTATCTGGACTTCGATCCGGCGAGGCTGCGCCAGGTCCTGTTCAATCTCCTCGGTAACGCCGTCAAGTTCACGCGGGAAGGCGGTGTCGTCATCCGCGCGCGTATGGCCGATGGCGAATTGCAGATCACCGTCGAAGATACAGGCCCGGGCATGAGTGAAGCGGAACAGGCGCGCATTTTCGGCGAATTCGAGCAGGCAGGTCCGTTGTCGCAACGAAGCGCCGGCACGGGTCTCGGGCTTGCGATTTCCGCCCGCATCGTGCGGGAATTCGGCGGCAGCCTCACGGTTTCGAGCCGCCGGGGTAAGGGCAGCAAATTCAAGCTGTCGTTCCGCCCGGGCGGCGCGCCGTCAGCAAAGCCGGACCCCAGCCGGTATCATTGCCTGCAGCATACGAATGTCCTGCTGATTGCGCCAAAGGGTGTGGCATCATTGGTGACGATGGAGGCAATCGAGGCCTTTGGCGGCAAATGTGCTCTGATCCATCAGCCGGAAGATTTGCAGAGGCTGAGAAGCCGGGCGTCTGATCAGGACGCCGGTCTCACCGACATCATCGTCGACCAGCGTGTTTCGCTCCTGTTCAGGGATGTCCTGAAGGACTGGCCACAGCAGAATATTCGCCGTACCCTGCTGGTCAGCCCGGAAGAGCGGCCCTCGACCATGCACGTGTCCTTCGACGCCTGGCTGATCCGGCCGCTGCGCGAAAAATCGCTGATCGACGTCCTGTGTGGCCGCCTGCGTGGCATAGAGCGCCGCGACGCCCTCAACGACAATCACCCCGATGTCGGATTTTCGTCGCGGCTGAAGGAGGGAATAAGCGGCGTCGATATTCTGGTGGCGGAGGATGATGCCGTCAACGCCCGCATCATTCGCGCCGTTCTGGAAAAAAGCGGCTATATCGTTCGCGCCGTCGATGATTTTCAGGCCCTGCGGCTGTCGGTGGCGCCGGGTACGGCCCCTTTGCCGCATCTCATCATCTCTGATCTCAATATGCCGGGCGGTGACGGGCTTGAGGTGCTGCCGGAACTTCTCGGCACGCTGAAGGGCGAAAGAAATATTCCTGTGATCGTGCTTAGCGGCGATGCAAGCGCTGAGACCGCCGAAATCCTGCTGAAAGCCGGTGCCGGCGCAATTTTGACCAAGCCGGTCGACCCCAGACGGCTGGTTGAGGAAATCCGCCGCATGCTGGAGGCGAAACGCCTTTCGCCATAATAGCTTGACAGACTCGCGCCGGCGGCATTTTGTCACTATTCTGTCGTCAATTAGTGATTTATGACAGGAAAATTCTTTGGTGGCGGAGCGATTCCCCATGGTTGCCGAAATCTTCAATCACGACATTTGTGAAAACAAGGTTGTCATTAATCCTCGTCCTGAGACTGTTCAGGGCAATGAGGGCCTTTTCGGTCGTATCGGCACGCTGGAAACGCGGCTAGCGAAAAATGAGCGCGAGATCGATGCCGCGCAATCCGTGCGTTACCGGGTCTTTGTCGAGGAAATGAAGGCGCGCCTTCCCGCCGATGCGATGCGCCGCAAGCGCGACATCGATGCCTGGGACAGCGTCTGCGACCATCTTCTCGTCCTCGACAAGGCGATCGAAGGTGACAGCGAGGACCAGATCGTCGGCACCTACCGTCTGCTGCGGCAGGAAACGGCGCTCGCCAATAACGGCTTCTATTCCGCCAGCGAATTCGATATTGACGGCCTCGTCGCACGCCATCCCGGCAAACGCTTCATGGAGCTTGGCCGCTCCTGCGTGCTGCCGGACTATCGTACCAAGCGTACCGTCGAGCTTCTGTGGCAGGGCAACTGGGCCTATGCCGTCAAGCACCGCATGGACGCCATGATCGGCTGCGCTTCCTTCCCCGGCGTGCAACCGGAAACCCATGCGCTGGCGCTGTCCTTCCTGCATCATAATTGCGTTGCAAAGGGGGAGTGGGCGGCCTCCGCGCTTCCCGAGCTTTACCATGAGATGGATCTGATGCCGGCGGAGGCGCTCAACACCCGCAAGGCGCTGAACGCCATGCCGCCGCTCATCAAGGGCTATATGCGCCTTGGCGCCATGTTCGGCTCCGGCGCCGTGGTGGATCATGCCTTCAACACCACCGACGTTCTGGTGGTCCTGCCGGTTTCCTCCATTGCCGGCCGCTATATCAGCTATTATGGCGGCGAGGCCGAGCGCATCAACGGCTGAGCGGTTTTCGGCGAGACCTTGCTGGATGTTCCTGTGGGCAGCGGTGCCGCGCGTGTTGTCTTGGGGCGGCCATTGCCGCTAGTGTCGGCGCTCGTTTTCCGCAACACGATATGACATCGGCAGGCCATTGACGGACGTTCTGACAACCGCTTCCCTGATCACGGAGGAGAGCCGCGCTTCGGCCACTCCGATGATGGAGCAATATATCGAGATCAAGGCGAACAATCCCGGTTCGCTGCTCTTCTACCGCATGGGCGATTTTTATGAATTGTTCTTTGACGATGCGGTCGAAGCCTCCCGCGCCTTGGGGATCACGCTGACGAAACGCGGCCAGCATATGGGGTATGATATTCCCATGTGCGGCGTCCCCGTCCATGCGGCGGACGACTATCTGCAGAAGCTCATTCTGCGCGGTTATCGCGTCGCCGTCTGCGAGCAGGTGGAAGACCCGGCGGAGGCAAAGAAGCGCGGATCGAAATCGGTGGTTCGCCGCGACGTGGTGCGTCTCGTCACCCCAGGCACGCTAACCGAAGAAAAACTGCTGTCACCGACGGAATCCAATTATCTGATGGCGCTTGCCCGCATCCGCGGCAGTGCCGAGGCGCAGTTCGCACTCGCCTGGATCGATATTTCCACCGGCGTCTTCCGCCTGGCGGAAACCACGCTGACAAGGCTTCTCGCCGATATCTGGCGTATCGATCCGCGTGAGCTGATCGTCGCCGACAGCCTGTTTCATGATGAGGAATTGCGTCCGGTCTTCGATGTGCTGGGCCGTGTGGCCGTGCCGCAGCCGGCCATTCTCTTTGACAGCGCCACGGCGGAAGGGCGTATCGCCCGTTATTTCAACGTCTCGACACTCGATGGATTCGGCACGTTTTCGCGGGTGGAACTGGCTGCTGCTGCTGCTGCTGTCGCTTATGTCGAAAAGACCCAGATTGCCGAACGCCCGCCACTCGGTGCGCCGGAACGCGAAAGTGCCGCCTCCACGCTTTTTATCGATCCCGCCACCCGCGCCAATCTGGAACTGGTGAAGACGCTTTCCGGCGAAAGGGATGGATCGCTGCTGCACGCGCTCAACCGCACGGTCACGGGCGGCGGCGCGCGGCTTCTGGCGGAGCGGCTGATGTCGCCCTTGACCGATCCCGAAAGGATCAATGCCCGCCTCGATGCCGTCGCCTATCTCATCGATGACGTTTCGCTCTGCGACGGCCTGCGGGACGCCTTGAAACAGGTTGCCGATATGCCGCGTGCGCTCTCCCGCCTTGCGTTGGAGCGCGGCGGCCCGCGCGATCTCGGCGCCATCCGGCAGGGGCTGGCTTCGGCGGAACGGATTGCCGTCATTCTCGATCAGGGATTGTTGCCGGATGAGCTGGCGGCGGCGCTTTCGGATTTGAAAGCCCTGCCCGGCGGGCTGGAAGCCATGCTCGGATCGATGCTGGCCGACGATCTGCCGCTTCTGAAGCGCGACGGCGGCTTTTTGCGTGAGGGAGCGAACCCGGAACTCGATGAGGTGCGGGCGCTGCGCGACCAGTCGCGCCGGGTAATTGCCGGGCTGCAGCTGCAATATGCCGACGAGACCGGCATCAAGTCGCTCAAGATCAAGCATAACAATGTTCTCGGTTATTTCATCGAGGTTACGGCTGGCAATGCCGATGTGATGACGGCGACGGATGAGGCCAAGGCGCGTTTCATCCACCGCCAGACCATGGCGGGCGCCATGCGTTTCACCACCACCGAGCTTGCCGATCTCGAAAGCCGTATTGCCAATGCCGCTGCTGAGGCATTGACCATGGAACTGCAAGCCTTCGAGCGTATGGTCAAGGCCGTGGTGCAGCAGGCGGAAGCGATCAAGGCTGGTGCGCTGGCGCTTGCGGTGATCGATGTTGCTGCGAGCCTTGCCTATCTCGCGACCGAACAGGCCTATTGCCGCCCGATCGTCGATGCCTCCATGACCTTTGCAATCCGGGGCGGGCGTCATCCGGTTGTAGAGCAGGCGCTCAGGCGGCAGTCGGCCGGACCCTTCATCGCCAATAATTGCGACCTGTCGGCCGTCGATGGCAGCAAGAACGGTGCGATCTGGCTGCTCACCGGCCCGAACATGGGCGGTAAATCGACCTTCCTGCGCCAGAATGCGCTGATCGCCATCCTCGCCCAGATCGGCTCCTTCGTTCCGGCGGAAGCTGCTCATATCGGCGTTGTCGACCGGTTGTTTTCCCGTGTCGGCGCCTCCGACGATCTGGCGCGCGGCCGCTCCACCTTCATGGTGGAAATGGTGGAGACCGCCGCCATCCTCAATCAGGCGACGGATCGCTCGCTGGTCATTCTGGACGAGATCGGCCGCGGCACGGCAACCTTCGACGGGCTATCGATCGCCTGGGCGGCGGTCGAACATCTGCACGAGGTCAATCGCTGCCGCGGCCTCTTCGCCACCCATTTCCATGAGCTGACCGTGCTGTCGGAAAAACTCGGCCGCCTTTCCAATGCCACGATGCGGGTGAAGGAGTGGGAAGGCGATGTCATCTTCCTGCACGAAGTCGGACCCGGGGCTGCGGATCGTTCCTACGGCATTCAGGTCGCACGGCTTGCAGGACTTCCGGCATCGGTGGTGGAACGCGCCCGCGAGGTTCTGACCAAGCTCGAAGATGCCGACCGCAAGAACCCGGCCAGCCAGTTGATCGACGATCTGCCGCTGTTCCAGATCGCCGTGCGCCGCGAGGAAACCCGCAAGGCCGGGCCATCGAAGGTGGAGGAAGCTCTGAAGGGGTTCAACCCCGATGAAATGACACCACGTGAGGCATTGGACGCGCTCTATGCGTTAAAGAAAGAACTTGGCAAGGCTTAAGGGGATAGACTGCCTGTCCATCGCCTTTAAAACTCGCTATAGGACACTCCCATCGCAAGCGGTGGGATTTCCCACAGGACATGGATACCGGCATAGATGGCCATCAAGGACCTGGATTTTTCCGAAATTCTCGATGTCTCGGCGCTCAGGAGCGACTGCGACGTCATCTTCAGGGAAGACGGCAAGCGCACCGCCGATATCAGGTCCGACCTGTTGCCGCTCTTCCGCAAGGCCAGCACGGAAGGCCGGGAAAAGATCCGCGAATTGCTGAAAGCCGATGGCAGCGGCATTGATTGCGCCCGGCGGATTTCCTGGCTTCAGGATCGGCTGATCGAGATGCTTTACGATCTCGCCTGCCAATATGTCTATCCTAAGGACGCGCCGCAGATCGCGGTCGCCGCGGTTGGCGGTTACGGACGCGGCACTCTGGCGCCCGGATCGGATATCGATCTGCTGTTCCTGCTGCCGGCCAAGAACACGCAGGATATGCACAAGGCCGTGGAGTTCGTGCTCTACCTTCTCTGGGACCTCGGCTTCAAGGTCGGCCACGCCACCCGCACGGTGGACGAGTGCATCCGCCTGTCGAAATCCGACATGACCATCCGTACCGCCATTCTGGAAGTGCGGGCGATCTGCGGCAGGAAATCTCTGACAGACGATCTGGAAAAACGTTTCGAGTCGGAAGTCGTCACCGGCACCGGTCCGGAATTCATCGCCGCCAAGCTGGCCGAGCGCGACCAGCGCCACCGCAAGGCGGGCGATACGCGTTATCTGGTGGAACCGAATGTGAAGGAAGGCAAGGGCGGGTTGCGAGACCTGCACACGCTGTTCTGGATCGCCAAATATTATTACCACGTCCGCGATACGGCCGACCTCGTCAAGCTCGGCGTTCTGTCCAGGTCCGAGTTAAAGCTGTTCGAGAAGGCCGATGATTTTCTCTGGGCCGTCCGTTGCCAGATGCATTTCATCACCGGCAAGGCGGAAGAACGCCTTTCCTTCGATATTCAGCGTGAGATTGCCGATGCGCTGAACTATCAGCCGCGTCCGGGGCTTTCCGCCGTCGAGCGCTTCATGAAACACTATTTCCTCGTGGCGAAGGATGTCGGTGATCTGACCCGCATCGTCTGCGCCGCGCTCGAGGACCGGCAGGCGAAGGATGTACCGGGCCTTTCCGGCGTCCTCAGCCGCTTTGCCCACCGCGTTCGCAAGATTCCCGGTTCGGTGGAATTCGTTGAGGACAGGGGGCGTATCGCGCTGGCCAAGCCTGATGTTTTCAAGAACGACCCGGTCAATCTGATCCGGCTGTTCCACATCGCCGATATCAACAATCTCGAACTGCATCCGGACGCTCTGCGTGTCGTCACCCGCTCGCTGTCGCTCATCAATGACGAACTTCGCGAAAACGAGGAGGCGAACCGGCTTTTCCTGTCGATCTTGACGTCGCGTCGCGATCCGGCGCTGACGCTGCGGCGGATGAACGAAGCCGGCGTGCTCGGCAAGTTCATTCCCGAATTCGGCAAGATCGTCGCGATGATGCAGTTCAACATGTATCATCACTATACGGTGGACGAGCATCTGATCCGCTCGGTGGGCGTGCTGTCGGAAGTGGACAAGGGCACGGCTGTCGATGCCCATCCGCTTGCCAACCAGCTGATGCCGGGGGTTGAAGAGCGCGAGGCGCTTTATGTCGCCGTGCTGCTGCATGATGTCGCCAAGGGCCGGCAGGAAGACCATTCGATTGCCGGGGCGCGTGTCGCCCGCAAGCTCTGCCAACGCTTCCGCCTGACCGGCAAGCAGACCGAAACCGTCGTCTGGCTGATCGAGCAGCATCTTCTGATGTCCATGGTCGCCCAGACGCGCGACCTGCACGACCGCAAGACCATTACCGATTTCGCCGACAAGGTGCAGTCCATGGAGCGGCTGAAGATGCTGCTGATCCTGACCGTCTGCGATATCCGAGCCGTCGGTCCAGGCGTGTGGAACGGCTGGAAGGGGCAATTGCTGCGCTCGCTCTATTACGAGACGGAACTGCTGCTCTCCGGCGGCTTCTCGGAAGTCTCGCGCAAGGAACGGGCGCAGATCGCCCGGCAGGCGCTCTACGACGCCCTTGACGACTGGGGCCAGAAGGCGCGGCGCAAATATACCAAGCTGCATTACGAGCCCTATCTGCTGACGGTCGCATTGGAAGACCAGGTGCGCCACACCCGCTTCATCCGCGAGGCCGACAAGCAGGAAAAGGCGCTGTCGACCATGGTGCGCACCCATTCCTTCCACGCCATCACCGAAATCACCGTGCTGGCGCCCGACCACCCGCGCCTGCTGTCGATCATCACCGGCGCCTGTGCGGCAGCCGGTGCAAACATTGCCGACGCGCAGATTTTCACCACTTCCGACGGACGGGCGCTCGATACGATCCTCATCAACCGCGAATTCCCGATCGACGAGGACGAGATGCGGCGCGGCAACAATGTCGGCAAGCTGATCGAGGAAGTGCTTTCCGGCCGCCAGCGCCTGCCGGAAATGATCGCCACCCGCACCAAGAGCCGCAAGAAGAAAAGCGCTTTCACCATTCCGCCCTCGGTCATCATTTCCAACGGGCTGTCGAACAAGTTCACCGTCATCGAGGTTGAGTGCCTCGACCGGCCGGGCCTGCTGGCGGATATGACGGCCGTCATTGCCGACCTGTCGCTCGACATTCATTCCGCCCGCATCACCACCTTCGGTGAGAAGGTCATCGATACCTTCTATGTCACCGACCTTTTCGGCCAGAAGGTGACGAACGACAACCGGCAGGCCAGCATATCGCAACGCCTGAAGGCGGTGATGAGCGAGCAGGAGGACGAATTGCGCGACCGCATGCCGAACGGCATCATCGCCCACCCAGACGTGGCGGCCCTGCCGGCCGCGCGCACGGCAAAGGCTTGAAACGCCCATGAGTCTGATCGGCAAGTTCGCCACCGTCGGCACCGCCACGCTTGGCAGCCGCATTTTCGGCTTCCTGCGCGAAACCCTGATGGCCGCCGCTGTCGGCACCGGGCCGGTGGCCGACGCCTTCAATGCCGCTTTCCGCTTTCCGAATACCTTCCGGCGGCTTTTTGCCGAAGGCGCCTTCAACTCCGCCTTCGTGCCGCTTTTCGCCAAGGAAATCGAGGCGAACGGCATGGAGGGTGCAAGGCGCTTTTCCGAAGAGGTCTTCGGAGTTCTCTTTACCGTGCTCCTGGCGCTGACGATCCTGATGGAACTGTCGATGCCCTTCATCGTGCGCACGGTGATCGCGCCGGGCTTTCTGGAAGACCCGGTGAAATTCGAAAACACCGTCCACCTCGCCACCATCATGTTCCCCTATCTCGCCTGCATGTCGCTGGCGGCGATGATGGGCGGTATGCTGAACTCGCTGCACCGTTATTTCGCGGCGGCGATTGCCCCGGTTTTCCTCAACATCATCCTCATCGGCGTGCTCGCGCTCGCCTGGTGGAAAGACTACGACCCCCTGGAGGTAGGTTATGCGCTTTCCTGGGGGGTGATGGCGGCGGGCCTGGTGCAGCTCGCCATCGTCTGGATCGCCGTGCGCAATGCCGGCATGCGGATTGGCTTCCGCAGGCCGCGGCTCACCAAGAATGTTCAGCGGCTTCTGGTGCTTGCCCTGCCGGCCGCGATCACCGGCGGCATCACCCAGATCAATCTCCTCATCAACACCAACATTGCCTCCGGTGGTGAGGGCGTGATCTCCTCGCTCGCTTATGCTGACCGGATTTACCAGCTGCCGCTCGGTGTCGTCGGCATTGCCGTTGCCACCGTGCTTCTGCCGGAACTGGCGCGGGCTCTGCGCGGCGGGCATACGGTCGAGGCGGGAAGCCTGCAGAACCGCTCGGTCGAATTCGTATTGTTCCTGACATTGCCGGCCGCCGCCGCCCTTCTCGTCATGGCGGAACCCATCGTGCGTTTTCTCTATGAGCGCGGCAATTTCTCGCCGTCGGCCACCGTTACGGTCGCACAGATCCTCGGCATCTACGGTCTGGGCCTGCCGGCTTTCGTGCTGATCAAGGCCTTCATTCCGGGTTTCTTCGCTCGCGAGGACACACGTACGCCGATGATCTTCGCAGCGATTTCCGTGGTGGTGAATGTCTCCATGGCGCTGACCCTGTTTCCACGCCTGGGCGGTCCGGGCATCGCCATTGCCGAAATCACCGCCGGCTGGGTCAACGCCGCCTTGCTGTTCGGCATGCTCTTGTGGCGCGGTCACTGGCAGCTGGACATTCCGCTGCTCACCCGCATTCCGCGCTTGCTTCTGGCCTCCGCCCTCATGGCGGGCTTTGTGCATTATGCGCTGACCTATCTGAGCTTCGAACTGTCTTCCGCCTCGTCCATCGTCGTGCGGGCGGGAACGATCATGGCTCTCGTCTTCGCGGCCATGCTGGTCTATTTCGTACTGGCCTTCGTTTCGGGCGGCGCCGACATCGGCATGGTCAAGAGGGCCATCCGCAAGCGCGGCAAAAAGAATGTCGGGACGGAGGCGGGCTGATGTCCTTTGCTGAAAACCGCCGCATTGCCCTCATCACCCTGGTGGTCGATGATTACGACCGGGCAAAGGCGTTTTATTGCGGGGTTCTGGGTTTCGAATGCCTCTCCGATCAGCAGCTCGGCGATGGCAAGAGATGGCTGGTGGTCAAACCTCTGGGCAGCGATGGCTGCGCCCTGCTGCTTGCCCAGGCGGACGGTGAGCCGCAACGGCTTGCCATCGGCAACCAGACCGGCGGGCGTGTCGGATTTTTCCTGCATACCGACGATTTTGCCCGCGATTACGAGACGATGCTGGCGCGCGGGGTAAGATTTCTGGAGGAGCCGCGCCTTGAGGTTTACGGTTCTGTCGCGGTTTTTGCCGACCCTTACGGAAATCGCTGGGATCTTCTTCAGCCGCGCAGCTGACATGCCCTGAAAGCGCTTGATCGCAAGGGGCTGCGGGTGCATAAGCGCGCGTGCAATTCCAACCATGGGGCAAGGCCCTCCACCAGCCTTTTCGAGGACGACAATGAACGCATTCAAGCCGCTGGTTTTCTCGGGCGTCCAGCCGACCGGCAATTTGCATCTCGGCAATTATCTCGGCGCCATCCGTAAGTTCGTGGCGCTGCAGGACGATAACGACTGCATCTATTGCGTGGTCGACATGCACGCCATCACCGCCCAGCTCGTTCATTCCGACCTGAAGGCGCAGACCCGCTCCATCGCCGCCGCCTTCATCGCCTCCGGCATCGATCCTGTGAAGCATATCGTCTTCAACCAGTCGGCCGTGCCGCAGCATGCCGAACTGGCCTGGGTGTTCAATTGCGTCGCGCGCATCGGCTGGATGGAGCGCATGACGCAGTTCAAGGACAAGTCGGGCAAGAATGCAGAGCAGGTCTCGCTCGGCCTGCTCGCCTATCCGAGCCTGATGGCCGCCGACATTCTCGTTTATCGCGCCACCCATGTCCCTGTCGGTGACGACCAGAAACAGCATCTGGAACTCGCCCGCGATATCGCCCAGAAATTCAACATCGATTTCGGCGATCATATCCGCAAGGCGGGTCTCGGCCTCGACATTACGGTGGGCGATGAGCCGGTGCACGCCTATTTCCCGATGGTGGAGCCGCTGATCGGCGGTCCGGCGCCGCGCGTGATGTCGTTGAAGGACGGCACCAAGAAGATGTCGAAGTCCGATCCCTCCGATCTGTCGCGCATCAACCTCATGGACGATGTCGACGCGATCTCGAAGAAGATCAAGAAGGCGAAGACCGACCCGGATGCGCTGCCGGGCGAAGTGGAAGGCCTGAAGGGCCGCCCGGAGGCCGAAAACCTCGTCGGCATCTATGCAGCCCTCTCGGACAAGACGAAGGCCGATGTTCTTTCCGAGTTCGGCGGCCAGCAATTTTCGGCCTTCAAGCCGGCCCTGGTCGAGCTTGCCGTGCATGTGCTTGCCCCGGTCAACAACGAGATGCGACGCCTTCTCGATGACCCGACCCATATCGACGCCATCCTCAAGCAGGGCGGCGAGCGGGCGCGCACTATTGCCGAAAAGACGATGAACGAGGTGCGCGATATCATCGGTTTCCTGCGCTGACAGGTTGCTGCCGCGCGGATGCGGCGGGCGGTTTGCGCCTGCCGTGATTTGATATAATCTCCGCCCGAACCGTCGGGCGGTTTGCGGATCACGGCGGACCTAGGGAGTGCGGAATGGTTTCAAAACGGCTATCGCGTCTGGAAGGGCATCGCCGCAAGTTTCTCGCTGTTATCGATGATACACCGGAATGCGAAAGGGCCGTGCATTATGCCGGTCGGCGCGCCAAGAACTCCAATGGCGGGCTGGTGCTGCTTTACATGATCCCGGAAGGCGATTTCCAGCAATGGCTGGGCGTCGAGCAGATCATGCGGGCCGAAGCGCGCGAGGAGGCGGAAGCCACCCTCGCCAAGATCGCTCAGAAAGTGCGCGAAACCATCGGCATCGAGCCGGAGGCGGTGATCCGCGAGGGCAGCGCCACCGAGCAGATTCACGGGCTGATCGAGGAGGACCGTGATATCGCCATTCTCGTGCTGGCGGCAGGCTCGACGAAGGAAGGGCCGGGACCGCTCGTCTCCTCCATCGCCGGACGCGGGGCTGCTTTCCCCATTCCCGTCACCGTGCTGCCGGATACGCTGACGGATGAGGAAATCGACGCGCTCTGCTGATCCCGTTACGGACAAGATTTGAGGGCTGACGATTTCTTGAATGTAATTATCATGTCAGGGCTTGAAGTGAGGCTTCGCCGGGCGTATTTTTTGGAAGAATTCTAAATTGCGGGGCGTGAACGGCGACCTCGAAGGAGACAGATGATGTTCATTCAGACGGAAGCCACGCCGAACCCAACGACCCTGAAGTTCCTGCCGGGCAAGGTGGTGCTGGAAAGCGGGACAGTGGAGTTTCTCAACCCGTCGCAGGCGCAGGCGTCGCCGCTGGCGGAACGTCTCTTCACCATTCCGGGCGTTACCGGCGTTTATTTCGGTTTCGATTTCATCACTGTCACCAAGGACGGTGCGGAATGGCAGCACCTGAAGCCCGCCATTCTGGGCGCGATCATGGAACACTTCATGTCCGGCCGCCCGATCATGGGTACGGCTGTTGCGGCCGAAGTGTCTGATGAAGAAGGCGAGTTCTTCGAGGAGGGCGACGAAACCATTGTCGCCACCATCAAGGAGCTGCTGGAAACCCGCGTCCGTCCCGCCGTGGCGCAGGATGGCGGTGACATCACCTTCCGCGGTTTCCGTGATGGCACGGTGTTCCTGAACATGAAGGGCGCCTGCTCGGGTTGCCCGTCCTCCACCGCCACGCTGAAGCATGGCGTTCAGAACCTGCTTCGCCATTTCGTGCCGGAAGTGCGCGAAGTCGAGGCGGTATGATAGCGTAAGCCGGGCCAAGCCATGATCGTTCTCGCACTTGACACCGCCGGTGTGGATTGCTCCGCCTGCGTGTATGACAGCGCCTCCGACAACGTGCTCGGCGACATCTGTGAAACCATTGGAAAGGGCCATGCCGAAAGGTTGATGGCCGTGACAGACGCTGCCCTGCGACAGGCGCAGCTTCCCCTCCAGAAGGTTGAGCGCATTGCCGTGACCATCGGTCCGGGGTCTTTCACCGGCATCCGCGTCGGTGTCGCCGCCGCACGCGGTTTTGCCCTGTCTCTCGGTGTCGACGCCGTGGGCGTCACGACGCTCGAAACGCTTGGCCTGCACCATCTGCTTGACAATCCCGGCCGGCCCGTGGCCGTCGGGCTGGATGCCAAGCGTGGCGAAGCCTATCTCCAGACATTCGGCGCGGATGGCTTGCCGCTGCGTGAGGCCGCGCTTCTGTCTCTAGAGGACGCCCAAAAGGTCATTGCCGGTTTCAGCGGCGACGTCATCGGTTCCGCCGCGCCGCTTTTTGCGGGGTTGGAGGCCGGTTCTGGGCCGGATCACTTCCCGATCACTTCTGTGGCGCGTGCCGCCGCGCGCAAGCCGGCGGGCCAGCCGAAACCCGCGCCGCTTTATCTGCGCGGGCCGGATGCCCGTCCGCAGACCGGTTTTGCGCTGGCACGTCAGGGCGTTGCCTGATAGGGCATTCGTCAAGACGTGCGAATGATTCCGTGATGCCCGATTCCTGTTATGTTTGACGACTATCTAAGCTGGAAGCCCTATTTCGAGATCGTGCCGATGCAGCATGAGGATTGCGCCGCGGTGGCGGAGCTGCACGCGCTGCGTTTTCCGCGCTCGTGGAATGACGGGGAGTTTTCCGTGCTGTTGACGCAAGGGTCTGTTTTCGGTGCCGTTGCGCGTCAGACCAACGCATTTTTCAGCAAGCCGCTCGGTGGTTTCGTGCTTGCGCGGGAAGTGGCGGGCGAGGCGGAAATCCTCACCATCGCTGTCGCCGACAGGTTCGCGCGCGCCGGTCTCGGCTGGCGCCTGATGCAGTCGGCCACTCGTGAGGCGATGATGCGCGGCGCTGAAACCATATTCCTAGAGGTGGACGGCAGCAACGTTTCCGCCCTCGGGCTTTATAAAAAGCTCGGCTTCAAAACCGTTGCCGAACGCAAGGCCTATTACACCGCCAAGGATGGAACGAAGTCGACGGCGCTTGTCATGCGCCGCGATCTTCGCTAGTTCCCTGCGACAGGCATTTTTTCGGCGAAAGCCGCAAAATTCAACCGGAATACTCAAAAGGCCAGAAGACGTGATAGACCTTTCGAAAACGCTGGAGGAGCTTTGTGCCGAACGCGGCATGCGGATGACGGACCAGCGCCGCGTCATCGCCCGTGTCCTGCAGGAATCGGCCGACCATCCCGATGTCGAGGAGCTCTACCGCCGTTCCTCCGCCGTGGACCCGCGCATCTCGATTTCCACGGTCTACAGGACGGTGAAGCTGTTCGAGGATGCCGGCATCATCGAGCGTCACGATTTTCGCGACGGCCGCTCGCGTTATGAGACCGTGCCCGAGGAACATCACGATCATCTGATCGACCTGAAGAACGGCGTTGTCATCGAATTCCATTCGGCCGAGATCGAGGCCCTTCAGGAAAAGATCGCCCGGGAACACGGCTTCAAGCTCGTGGATCACCGGCTGGAACTTTATGGCGTGCCGTTGAAACCCGGCGAACACTGAGACGCCGGTGAGCAAGCGGACGTTTCACCCATGATGTGGCTGCGGACAGCCTATATTGCGGTCGTTCTGCTGATCGTCACGCTCATATTGCTGCCCCTGCAACTCCTGGGCCTTGCTTTCGACTGGCGGCTACGCCGGCGCATTCCCCGCATCTGGCATCGTGTCGCCTGCCATGTGCTCGGCATCCGCGTGCATGTTCATGGCGAGGTGGAGCGGGCAAAGCCGCTGATGCTGGCGGTCAACCACGCCTCGTGGAAGGACATCCTCGTTTTAGGCAGCATTGCCGACGTGGTGTTCATCGCCAAGACCGAAGTGCGTGACTGGCCGGTTTTCGGCTGGCTTGCCCGGCTGCAGAAAAGCATCTTCGTGCAACGCGAGCAGAAGCGCAGCACCGGCGCGCAGGTGAGCGAGATCGCCAGCCGCATGGCCGACGGCGAGATCGTCGTCCTGTTCCCCGAAGGCACCACCTCTGACGGCAACCGCATGCTGGCCGTGAAATCTTCGCTATTCGGCGCCGCCTCCACCGCCGCTGAACAGGTGCCGGGCAAGCTGGTTTATGTCCAGCCTGTCGCCATCGCCTATACGCGGGTGCATGGCATGGCCATGGGCCGTTACCACCGGGTCATCGCCGCCTGGCCGGGCAGCATCACGCTCGTGCCACATCTGCTCGGCATCATCAGGGCCGGGGCCATCGATGTCGACGTGACTTTCGGCGACAGCGTTCCGTTTCACAGCACGGACAACCGCAAGCGCCTGGCGACCGATATTGCCGCTGCCATCCGTTCCATGCTGGCTTTCAGCCTGCGCGGCGGCTGGCGCAAATAGCGAGATCGTAGCTTTTCCGGCATTTTTCTGTTTAATCTGACCGGGAAAAACACTAGATAGCCGCCATGACCCAGGAAACGCTTGGCCTTGACGCCTCACAAATGATTGCCCGCGAGGGTTCGAACAGCCGCAAGGTTTTTATCAAGACCTATGGCTGTCAGATGAATGTCTACGATTCCGTCCGCATGAGCGATGCGCTGGCGAAGGACGGTTACGTTCAGACGGAAGACATGGGCGAGGCGGATCTGGTTCTGCTGAATACCTGTCATATCCGCGAAAAGGCGGCTGAAAAGGTTTATTCCGCGCTTGGCCGTCTGCGAGACATGAAAAAATCACGCGAGGAGCAGGGCCGCGAATTCATGATCGGCGTCGCCGGCTGCGTGGCGCAGGCGGAAGGCGAGGAAATTCTCCGCCGCGCGCCGGCTGTCGATGTTGTCATCGGCCCGCAGACATATCACCGCCTGCCGGATGCCCTGAAACGCGTGCGCGGCGGCGAGCGTGTCATCGAGACCGAATATGCGGTCGAGGACAAGTTCGAGCATCTGCCGGTCGCGGAAAAATCGACGCTGCGCACACGCGGCGTCACGGCGTTCCTGACGGTGCAGGAGGGCTGCGACAAGTTCTGTACCTTCTGTGTCGTGCCCTACACGCGCGGTTCGGAAGTGTCGCGCCCCGTGCGCCAGATCGTCGACGAGGCGATGAAGCTGGTGGATGCCGGCGTGCGCGAGATCACGCTGCTCGGCCAGAACGTCAATGCCTGGCAGAGCGAAGGCCCGAAGGGCGAAAGATGGGGTCTGGCCGAATTGCTGTACCGGCTGGCGGAGATACCGGGCCTTGCGCGATTGCGCTACACCACCAGCCATCCGCGTGACATGGATGATCGTCTGATCGGCGCGCATCGCGATCTGCGTATCCTGATGCCCTATCTGCATCTGCCGGTGCAATCCGGATCGGATGGCATTCTGAAAGCGATGAACCGCCGTCATACGGGCCAGGAATATCTCCAGCTCATCGAAAAAATCCGCGCTGCCCGCCCTGATATCGCCATGTCGGGGGACTTTATTGTCGGCTTCCCCGGCGAGACCGATCGCGATTTCGAAGATACGATGGCGATGGTCGAGACGGTGAAATATGCGCAGGCCTTCTCGTTCAAATATTCCACCCGGCCCGGCACGCCGGGCGCCGATCTCACCGATCAGGTTGCGGAAGAGGTGAAGGCCGAGCGGCTGGAACGATTGCAGGCCCTGTTGCTGCGGCAGCAGAAGGAATTTGCGGAATCGCTGGTCGGAAAGACGATGGATGTGTTGCTGGAAAAGCCCGGCCGCATGCCTGGACAGTTGATAGGTCGCTCTCCCTGGCTGCAATCCGTGAATCTTGATGCAAAGACTTTGAAAATCGGTGACATTGTTCATGTACGAATCACCGCAACGGGTCCAAACAGCTTGTTTGCCGAGGTGGCAGGGAGTTAGAGTGAGGAGCCGACACTGATTGGGACAGGAGCCTGACCGCTTGAACGCACACGAATTGGTATCAAATTCATCGCGCCAGCCACGCCAAGCCGCGACCGACGCCAATCACTTCGTCCTCACGTTCGAGAATAACAGGATAGCGGGAGAGCTATTCGGTCAGTTCGATCAGAACCTGAAGCTTCTGGAGCAGCGCCTCAATATCGATGCGCGTCCCCGTGGCAATTCCGTCGCCATCACCGGCGACGTCGTGGCCACCAATCAGGCTCGCCGGGCGCTGGATTTCCTCTACGAGCGGCTGCTCAAGGGCGGAACCGCCGAGGTTTCCGATGTCGAAGGGGCGATCCGCATGGCCATGGCCGCAGACGACCAGCTGACCTTGCCGACGATGGAACGCAAGGCGAAGATTTCCATGGCGCAGATTTCCACCCGCAAGAAGACCATCGCCGCCCGTACGCCGACGCAGGACGTCTATATGCGGGCGCTGGAGCAATCCGAACTGGTTTTCGGCGTCGGCCCCGCCGGCACCGGCAAGACCTATCTCGCCGTCGCGCATGCCGCGCAGCTTCTGGAACGCGGCGCGGTTGACCGCATCATCCTGTCACGTCCTGCAGTGGAAGCGGGCGAGCGTCTGGGCTTCCTGCCCGGCGACATGAAGGAAAAGGTCGATCCCTATCTGCGTCCGCTCTACGACGCGCTTTATGACATGATGCCGGGTGACAAGGTGGAGCGCGCCATTCAGGCGGGCGTCATCGAAATTGCACCGCTCGCCTTCATGCGCGGTCGCACGCTCGCCAACGCCGCCGTCATTCTGGACGAAGCCCAGAACACCACGACGATGCAGATGAAGATGTTTCTTACCCGTCTCGGCGAAAACGGCCGCATGATCGTGACCGGCGACCCGAGCCAGGTGGACCTGCCGCGCGGCGTGAAATCCGGTCTTGTCGAGGCCCTGCAAATCCTCGGTGATGTTGAAGGTGTGTCCGTCGTGCGCTTCAAGGATGTCGATGTCGTGCGTCATCCGATGGTGGCACGCATCGTCCGGGCTTACGAATCCCACACGGCAGTGCCGGATGAGAGCCTCGTGAAGGGCAACTGACGCAGACGATGGCAGCTCTGGATATACAAATCAGCGTCGAGGCAGAAGGCTGGTCCTCGGAAGAGGACCTGTTCGCCTTTGCCACCAGGATTCTGGATGCCGCGGTTGATTTTCTGAAGCGGGAGGAGGAGCAACCCTTCCCGAAAATGCCGGTGGAACTGTCGCTGGTCTTCACCGACGATGAAAATATCCGGGAAATCAACGCCGAGTGGCGCGACAAGGACAAGGCGACCAATGTCTTGTCTTTCCCCGCTTTTCCGCTGGAACCGGGCGGAATGCCCGGCCCGATGCTGGGCGATATCGTCATTGCGCGCGAGACGGTTGAACGCGAGGCCCTTGAACTTGAGAAGAGTTTCGGGGATCATCTGACCCATCTCCTCGTGCATGGGTTCCTGCATTTGTTCGGTTATGACCACATGGACGAGGAAGAAGCCGAAGAAATGGAGTCGCTTGAGACTCGCATTTTGGCGGTGCTTGGCCTATCTGATCCTTACGCGGGTCAGGAACCGCTTTGAATATTGTCTGGAGCCATGAACGAACATTCTGCACGACCTGCCAATGAGGGCAGAGAAAACGGCGAGCAGTCCTCTTCGGAGGAGGGCAGTAGTCATTTACGTCAGGACTACAATGCAAAGCCGAGATCGACGATCTGGTCGCGCATTGCGCGGCTGCTGAAGCCGTCACAGGGCGAGCGCCTGCGCGAGGATTTGACCGACGCGCTGATGGACGACACCGAAATCGGTGCGGCCTTTTCGCCCGAAGAACGGGCGATGCTGAACAATATCCTGCGTTTCCGGGAGGTACGGGTCGAAGATATCATGATCCCGCGAGTGGATATTGACGGTCTCGACCAGAACATGACGATTGGTGATGCGCTTATCCTGTTTGAGGAAACCGGCCGTTCCCGCATGCCGATCTATGACGAGACGCTGGATAATCCGAAGGGCATGATCCATATCCGCGACCTGCTTGCCTATGTCGCCAAACAGGCCCGCAACAAGCGTCGGGCCGGGTCGCGCAGCGTCGCTTATGGCGAAGCGAAGGCACCCCGTTCGCCAAGGCCGAATTTCGACCTGGCGCGGGTTGATCTGGAACAGACCCTCGCCGATGCGGGGCTGGTGCGCAAGATCCTGTTCGCGCCGCCCTCCATGCTGGCCTCAGACCTCCTGAAGACCATGCAGGCCCAGCGAACGCAGCTTGCTCTTGTGATCGACGAATATGGCGGCACGGATGGTCTCGTCAGCCACGAGGATATCGTCGAGATGGTCGTGGGCGATATCGATGACGAGCACGACAAGGATGAGGCGATGTTCTCGCGTCTTTCTGCCGATGTGCTCGTGGCGGATGCCCGCGCCGAACTCACGGAACTGGCCGAGGCGATCGGCCCGGAATTCGATGTCCGGGAGCATCTGGAAGAAATCGATACTCTCGGCGGCCTCATCTTTTTTGCGCTCGGCCGCATTCCGGCCAAGGGCGAGGTGGTCCGGGCCGTGCCCGGTTTCGAGTTCCAGATCCTCGATGCGGATACACGGCGCATCAAGGGCGTGCGCATCGTGCGCGACCACGGCTCGGAAGGGCAGGATGACCGCGCTCCCGGTGATGCCGCGGCCAATGGGGTGATCGCACTGCCGGCGCCGGATGTCCGCCTCATCACGCACCAGCAGAATGCCGACTGAATGCGACCGACGGGGATCGATACCCGTCGGTTCGCTTCTTCAGTGTCGGGCCTGCACAGCCTTGAATGCTGATGACGACCAATCAGGAACGCGCCCGGTCATAGGGCGCGCGCTAGTCCTGTGGACTGCGAATCTTTTTTCCTTTACGTCGGGTCTGAGGGAAAATTCCGTGGCGCGGTCTTGCCGTCAGCGGATTTTTCCGGACGCGCATAAAACGGAGATGGCATGGAGCGTCTTGCAGGCAGGGTAATGCTGGCCGGCGGCAAAAGCCGCGCAGTCATGGCGATTGCCGCAGGCGCGGTCGGCGCGCTGGCTTTGCCTCCATTCGGTTTTTTTGCGGCGTTGTTTCTCTCTTTCACGCTGCTTGTCTGGCTGGTGGATGGCTGCACCGGCAGGCCGGGCGGCGGCGTTTTCAGCCGCATCATGCCCGCTTTCGGCATCGGCTGGTGTTTCGGGCTCGGTTATTTCGTGGCGGGCCTTTGGTGGCTGGGCAATGCCCTTTTGCTGGAAGCCGATGAATTTGCCTGGGCGCTGCCGCTCGCCATTCTCGGCCTGCCGGCTTTTTTGGCGCTGTTTTACGGTTTTGCCGTTGCCGCGGCCAATATCGTCTGGTCCGATGGTCTTGGCCGTATCGCCGCGCTGGCCGCCGCATTCGGCTTTTCGGAATGGCTGCGCAGTTTTCTCGCAACCGGCTTTCCCTGGAACGCCATCGGTTATGGCATCATGCCCATCCCGGTCATGATGCAGTCCGCGCATCTGCTCGGACTTTTCAGTGTGACCACGCTTGCGGTTTTCATCTTCGCCGCGCCGGCGCTGATCGGGACGAAAAAGGGCATGGGGGCAGGCCTCATCCTGGCGGGCCTGCTGCTAGCAGGCCATTTCGGCTATGGTTTCTATCGCCTTCAGGCGCCGGTGCAGACGGCGGCGGATGCGCTGACCGTCAGGATCGTGCAGCCGTCCATCGACCAGTCTCGCAAGATGCTGAACGCCGACCGGGCGGAGATATTCGGCGAGCACCTTC
Source organism: Agrobacterium sp. NPDC089420 (assembly GCF_044900305.1). Classification (NCBI taxonomy): domain Bacteria; kingdom Pseudomonadati; phylum Pseudomonadota; class Alphaproteobacteria; order Hyphomicrobiales; family Rhizobiaceae; genus Agrobacterium; species Agrobacterium sp. NPDC089420. Next base: position 285,841 of record NZ_JBJDMY010000002.1, read on the forward strand.
GCCTCACGGCCCTGCCGCCCGGCGAAGGGCAAAAGCGCCCCGATATCATCGTCTGGCCGGAAACCTCGGTGCCTTTCATCCTCACCCAGAACCCGGATGCGCTGGGTGAAATTGCGAAAACACTGGAGGACGGCCAGGTCCTGTTCACCGGCGCCGTCAGAATGGAGGATGCCGGCGCGGGGCGGCCGCCGCGTTATTACAATTCGGTTTATGCGATCGACAGTCAGGGCGAGATCATCGGCGCAACCGACAAGGTGCATCTGACCCCCTTTGGAGAATATGTTCCTTTTGAGAATATCCTGCGGGAGTTCGGCATCGACAATGTCATCGCCCTTCCCGGCGGTTTTTCGGCCGCCTCGTCGCGCACGCCGCTGACATTGCCCTCCGGCAAGACCTTTTATCCCCTGATCTGTTACGAGATCATTTTCCCGGGTGAGATGACGTCGGGCCTTGCGGGTTCTGCGGCAATCCTCAACGTGACGAATGACGGCTGGTTTGGTGACACGCCCGGCCCCTATCAGCATTTTCTGCAGGCGAGAATCCGCGCCGTTGAAACGGGCGTACCGGTGATTCGCGGCGCGAATACCGGGATTTCAGCCGTCATAGACCCCTATGGTCGCATTATCGCCGGGCTGGATTACGGCCGGGTTGGAATTGTTGACGCCACCTTGAGTGGTGGGTCAAACGACGCATTTACTTACGACACACATCGGACGTATTTCTGGTTGATTTTTTCAATCATGCTGATCGTTGCGGTATTTCCTGCCTGGAGTTTTGCTCGGCGCCAGAATTGACCGGGAACTCCTGCAATTGCATAGTGAATACGTCAGTCGTAAAACAAGTTTAGACGCTGTCGAAATGCCAGCTCATTTCTTTGAATAGTAATGAAGCGAGATATCAACCCTTTCCGAGTGTCAGGACCGCATGATGACCGAGAATAAGAAAAAGCCTAATCCCATCGACATTCATGTCGGAAGCCGAATTCGTCTTCGCAGAACCATGCTGGGTATGAGCCAGGAAAAGCTGGGCGAAAGCCTTGGAATTACCTTTCAGCAAATTCAGAAATACGAAAAGGGCACGAACCGCGTCGGCGCCAGTCGCCTGCAGAATATTTCCGCGATTCTCAACGTGCCGGTGTCCTTCTTTTTCGAAGATGCGCCCGGCGATCAGGCGGGTGGCGCGACCGGCATGGCGGAAGCTTCCAGCTCCAACTACGTGGTTGACTTCCTGTCCTCGGCCGAAGGCCTGCAGCTGAACCGCGCCTTCGTGAAAATCGCCGACCCAAAGGTTCGCCGCCGTCTCGTTGATCTCGTCAAGGCTCTGGCCGCCGAGGGCGATGCCGAGTAGAGTTGAGCCGTTTGGCGCAGAAAATTTCCGGCACGGGATGCCGGGAACTCAACGGTCCGCAAGGACCGTTTTTTTGTGCCCGATTAGAAAGGAATTCTCACATAAAGATATATTTATGTGGTTGTGTCCTTGTTTTTCGGCGGCGAAATGACTAACAAACTCGAAGACCGTTCTTTGAGGGGAATCCCGCATGCGTGCCAATTATCTGTTCACCAGCGAGTCCGTGGCCGAAGGTCATCCGGACAAGGTTTGTGATCGTATTTCCGATGAAATCGTGGATCTCATTTATCGTGAAGCGGCCAAGACGGGCGTGGACCCATGGACCGTGCGCATCGCATGCGAAACGCTTGCGACGACCAACCGCGTTGTTATCGCCGGTGAAGTTCGGGTTCCAGATACACTGCTGAAGAAGGACAAGGACGGCAAGGTCCTCAAGGATGCCGCCGGTCACCCGGTCATCAATCCTTCCAAGTTCAAGTCGGCCGCCCGCAAGGCGATCCGCGATATTGGCTACGAGCAGGACGGTTTCCACTGGAAGACCGCCAAGATCGACGTGCTTCTGCATCCGCAGTCGGCGGACATCGCGCAGGGCGTGGACAACGCCTCCGACAAGCAGGGTGACGAGGGTGCCGGCGACCAGGGCATCATGTTCGGTTACGCCTGCAAGGAAACGCCGGATCTGATGCCGGCCCCGATCTATTATTCGCACCGTATCCTGCAGCTGCTGGCAACGGCACGCAAGAGCGGCGAGGGCGAAGCGGCAAAGCTCGGCCCGGACGCCAAGAGCCAGGTGACGGTGCGTTATGTCGATGGCAAGGCTGCCGAGGCGGTGTCCATCGTCCTGTCCACGCAGCATCTCGATGCCAGCTGGGATTCGAAAAAGGTTCGCGCCGTTGTCGAGCCCTATATCCGCGAAGCGCTGGGCGACCTGAAGATCGCCGACGATTGCCAGTGGTATATCAACCCGACAGGCAAGTTTGTCATTGGCGGTCCCGATGGTGATGCCGGCCTGACGGGCCGCAAGATCATCGTCGACACCTATGGCGGTGCTGCTCCCCATGGCGGCGGCGCATTCTCCGGCAAGGACACGACCAAGGTCGACCGTTCCGCCGCCTATGCCGCCCGCTATCTCGCCAAGAACGTCGTGGCTGCCGGTTTTGCCGAGCGCTGCACCATCCAGATCGCCTATGCGATCGGTATTGCCCAGCCGCTGTCGATCTATGTCGATCTGCATGGCACGGGCAAGGTCAATGAAGATCAGGTCGAAGGCGCGATCCGCAAGGTCATGGACCTGTCGCCCTCGGGCATCCGCCGTCATCTTGATCTCAACAAGCCGATCTATGCGAAGACCTCGTCCTACGGCCATTTCGGTCGCAAGGCCGGCCGTGACGGCTCCTTCTCCTGGGAGAAGCTCGATCTGGTGAAGCCGCTCAAGGAAGCTTTGAGCGCTTAAGCCTTGTCATTCGACGGCGATTGAGAGATACCGTCTGCACTTTTTGTAACCCGCACAGTGCTTCATGGGGCGCCGTGCGGGTTAAGTCTATGTGTTGTTGAGAGTATGAGATGACGGAAGAGCGGCGCTCGCGCGCAACGGAAGCGTTTTTTGGCAGGCGCAAGGGAAAGCCCCTGCGCAATCAGCAGATCGATACCATCGAGAACCTGCTGCCTCTGCTGAAAATCGATCTGGAAAGCGCGCCGCCGCGCAATCTTGCCGCCCTTTTTCCTGCGGATGTGAAGTCGATCCGCCTGGAGATCGGTTTCGGCGGCGGCGAACATCTTGCCCATCGTGCTGTCGAAAACCCTGAAACGGGTTTTATCGGCGTCGAGCCCTTCGTCAATTCCATGGCCAAGCTGCTTGCCGCGGTGCGCGAAGGCGAGTTGATGAATATCCGCCTTTACGACGACGACGCCACGCAATTGCTCGATTGGCTGCCGGAAGGCTCGATCGATCACATCGACCTTCTCTATCCCGATCCCTGGCCGAAGAAGAAGCACTGGAAGCGTCGTTTCGTCTCCGACGTCAATCTCGCCCGCTTCCACCGGGTGCTGAAACCCGGCGGCAAGTTCTGCTTTGCGTCGGATATCGATACTTACGTCAACTGGACGCTGCAGCATTGCGCCCGTCATGGCGGCTTCGAGTGGACGGCAGCGAGCGCTGACGACTGGCGCACGCCCTTTGCCAACTGGCCGGGCACGCGCTACGAGAACAAGGCGAAAAGAGAAGGCCGCAGCTCGGCCTATCTCACCTTCATCCGCAGCTGATAGTCGCAGGCGGCGCAAATATCAGATATTCGCGTCCACTTCCGCGGCAAGCGGAATGGAGGGCTGGGCACCGGCACGGGTGCAGGCGAGCGAGCCGGCAACGGCGGCGCGCTTCAGCGCCTTTTCGAAATCCAGTCCCTGATCAAGGCCGGCGGCGAGATATCCGCAGAAGGTATCGCCTGCGCCAACCGTGTCGACCGGCTCGATCTTGAGACCGGAAGCCCTGTGGAACTTGCCGTTGCGAATGGCGATCACGCCATCCGCGCCAAGCGTGACAATCAATGTCTGGCCGGTTCTGTCATGCAGGGCCTTGAGTTCATTTTCCCGCTCGGACGCGGAAAGCCCGTTCCTGCCGATCAGCAGCTCGAACTCGGTTTCATTGGCGATGACGATATCGGCAAGGGCGGCGAGGCGTGGGCCGTCGGCGGTCAGCGGCGCCGTATTGATGACGGTGGTGATGCGTTTCGCCTTGGCGGTCGTCAGCGCCGCTTCGATGGCGGGCGCGGGTATCTCGAACTGCAGCATCAGAATATCGCCCGCCGCCATCGCCGCCACGGTCTTTTCAGCGTCGGATGCCGAGACTTCGCCATTGGCGGCGGGAATGACCGAGATCATGTTTTCCCCGCCTTCTCCGATCAGGATCACGGCCGTTCCCGTTGGGCCGGGCGCTGTCTTGACCAATGAAAGATCGGTGCCGGCATCGCGCAGCAACGTCAGTGCCGGCGCGGCAAAGGTGTCATCGCCGGCAGCCCCTGCCATCTTGACCGTGGCGCCTGCGCGCCGTGCGGCCAGCGCCTGGTTGGCGCCCTTGCCGCCCGCGGCCGTGGAGAAAGTCTCTCCCGTCACGGTTTCACCGGGCTTGGGCAGGCGTTTGGCGGTGGCGACGAGGTCCATGTTGATGGAGCCGAAAACAGTAATCATGGAGGACATGTCCGTATAGAATTCAAGCAAGGCGGCGACTTTGCCCGAGGCGATCACTCGTCGTCAACTACCCGCAACTTGGCCGTTCCTGCCCTGTTCTCCGCAAAGCGTCGCGTTTGCTCGATTTCCCCGGACGCGGCCTCTTTTTCCGTTGGCGAAAAATCAAGACCCTCGATCTTCTGGCCGCGCGCCAGCACCTTGTCGGAGGAAATCAGCATCATGTCGATGTCCTTCTGCGCCAGACCGAAATGGGCCTGCAGCTTGCGCGTCCGGTCATCCAGCCGCCGCACGTCGTCCATCAGCAGCGCCACTTCGCCCTGGATCAGGTGCGCCTGCTCGCGCATGCGCTGATCCTTCAGAACCGACTGGATGACCTGCACCGACAGCATCAGCAGCGAGGGTGACACGATGACGACCCGGGCGCGATGGGCGCGCTGCACCAGATATTCGAAATGCTGATGAATGTCGGCGAAGATCGATTCGGACGGCACGAAGATGAAGGCCGTATCCTGCGTCTCGCCGCGAATGAGGTATTTCTCGGCCACGTCGCGAATATGCACTTCCATGTCACGCCGAAACTGCTGGGTGGCGGCACGTTTCGCATCCGGCGATTCATCCGCTTTCAGCGCGTTCCAGGCTTCCAGCGGAAACTTGGCGTCGATGACCAGCGGCGGCGCATTGTTCGGCATCTTGATGGTGCAGTCCGGCCGATAGCCGTTGGAAAGTGTCGGCTGAAGCTGAAAGGAACCGGCCGGAAGCGCATCGGCGATCAGCGCCTCCATGCGCGCCTGCCCGAAAGCGCCGCGTGTCTGCTTGTTGGAAAGGATCGCCTGCAGCCCGACCACATCCTTGGCCAGATCCTGAATATTGCCCTGTGCCGCATCGATGACCGCAAGACGCTCCTGCAGGCGGCTCAGATTCTCATGCGTCGACCGGGTCTGTTCCGTCAGGGTTTCGCCAAGGCGCTGCGACATGCCGTCGAGGCGCTGGTTGAGGGTCTGGCTCATTTCGGTCTGGCGTGTGCCGAGCGTCTCCGCCATGGCCGCGATCCGGCCATGCAGTTCGGACTGTGTTTTCAGGAGGTCGGAGATTTCACCGTCGGCGCCCGTCTTTTTCGCCCGGCTCGTCGTGACCAGCCAGATCGTGGCGAGGCCGAAAACCAGGGCGGCGAGCAGCGCGCCGAAACTGATATCGACGGAACCGGCGCGCAGGGCGGGATCGAGAAGAACGGAGAAATCTATGTTCATGCTTAAATCTAGCAGGTTTCTTGTGATTCGGAAGATCAAAACAAGAACATTCCTGCGGCGGAAATGAGTCGGTGAGGGCGTATGCCGGCTGCAGTTTTGACCCCTCGTGTTTTTTATTTCCTCCGCGCAAGAGATACGTTATGGGAAGCCATGACTATCAAACCGCTTATCATTTTGCCCGATCCCGTGCTGCGCCAGCAATCGAAGCCCATCGAACAGGTGGATGCGGACGTGCTGCGCCTTGCCGATGACATGCTGGAAACGATGTATGATGCGCCGGGCATCGGCCTCGCCGCCATTCAGATCGGCGTGCCGCGCCGCATGCTGGTGATCGACGTTGCGCGTGAAGGTGAGGAAAAGAGCCCGATCGTCTTCATCAATCCTGAAATCCTCAAGGTTTCGGACGATATCTCGACCTATGAGGAAGGCTGCCTCTCCATTCCCGACTATTACGCCGAGGTGGAGCGTCCGGCCTCCCTGACGGTGCAATATATCGGTCGTGACGGCAAGCAGCAGACCGTCGAGGCGGACGGACTTCTCGCCACCTGCCTGCAGCACGAGATCGACCACCTCAACGGCGTTTTGTTCATCGATCATATTTCGCGGCTCAAACGCGACATGGTCATCAAGAAATTCACTAAAGCGGCCCGCGCAAAGGTCTGATCCGCTCCTTTCTGGAGAGACGGAACGGAAAAGGGCAGGGGGCGACGATGGCTCTTCGCATCATCTTCATGGGCACGCCGGATTTTTCCGTTCCCACGCTGCGCGCGTTGGTGGAAGCGGGTCACGAGATCGTGGCCGTTTATACCCAGCCACCGCGTCCCGGCGGACGTCGCGGTCTCGATCTGCAGAAATCCCCGGTGCATCAGGCGGCCGAGTTGTTGGGACTTCCCGTGCTGACGCCGGTAAACTTCAAGGCTGAGGACGATCGTCAGCAGTTCCGTGAATTTGGCGCCGATGTGGCGGTCGTCGTCGCCTACGGGCTGCTGCTGCCGGAAGCGATCCTCTCCGGCACGCGCCTCGGCTGTTATAACGGCCATGCCTCGCTGCTGCCGCGCTGGCGTGGTGCGGCGCCCATCCAGCGGGCGATCATGGCCGGTGATGCCGAGACCGGCATGATGGTGATGAAAATGGAAAAGGGGCTGGATACCGGTCCCGTCGCGCTTACCGCAACGGTCGCAATCGGCGAAAATATGACGGCGGGCGATTTGCACGACAGCCTGATGCTGGCTGGCGCGCGGCTGATGCGGCAGGCGATGGACAAGCTGGAGGCCGGCGACCTGCCTCTCGTCACGCAGGCGGAAGAAGGCGTTGTCTACGCCGCGAAGATCGACAAGGGCGAGACCCGCATCGATTTTTCCCGTCCCGCACAGGATGTGCACAATCATATTCGCGGCCTCTCTCCGTTTCCGGGTGCATGGCTGGAAATGGAAATCGGCGGCAAGGCAGAGCGGGTAAAGGTTCTCGCCTCCGAACTGGCGAGCGGCATGGGGGAAGCAGGTGCGGTACTCGACGACACGCTGACGATTGCTTGCGGCAGTGATGCCGTGCGGCTCACCCGGCTGCAGAAGGCGGGCGGCAAACCGATGTCGGTGGCCGATTTTGTGCGCGGCACGCCGGTTCCCGCCACAACGAGGCTCGGCTGATGCCACGTTTCCGCATGACCGTCGAATATGACGGCACGCCTTATTTCGGCTGGCAGAGGCAGGATAACGGCCCCTCGGTTCAGGGCGCGCTGGAGGCGGCGGTCCGCTCGCTGACCGGAGAGAGCGTGTCCATTCGCGGTGCGGGCCGCACCGATTCCGGCGTGCATGCCGTGGGGCAGGTCATCCATGTCGACCTGTCGCGCGACTGGGAACCCTACAAGCTTCGCAATGCCCTGAACGCGCATCTGGCCATGGCGAAAGAAGCCGTTGCCGTTCTGGATGCGGCAGCGGTGACGCCGGATTTCGACGCCCGTTTTTCCGCCATCCGCCGCCATTATCTCTACCGCATCATTTGCCGCAAAGCCCGGCTGGCGCTGGAACACAAGCGGGCGTGGTGGGTGTCGAAGGACATGGACCATGAGCGTATGCATGCCGCCGCACAGATGCTTGTCGGTCGGCATGATTTCACCACCTTTCGCTCGGTCCATTGCCAGGCGAACAGCCCGATCCGGACGCTCGACCGGCTGGATGTGACGCGCAACGGCGACCTCATCGAAATCCGTGCGACGGCGCAGAGCTTTCTGCACAACCAGATACGCTCCTTCGCCGGTACGCTGAAACTCGCGGGCGAAGGGACAATGACGCCGGCGGATGTACGCGCCGCGCTGGAAGCGCGGGACCGCAGGGCCTGCGGCCCCGTCGCACCGCCGGATGGTCTTTATTTCATGCAGGTCGATTATCCAGACGTAATCGAGCCTCGACGCCCGCGCCAGGAGATCAGCAATGACGGTGACGATCTATCATAATCCCGCCTGCGGAACCTCGCGTAACACGCTGGCGATGATCAGGGCCTCCGGCATTGAGCCAGAGGTGATAGACTATCTGAAAACACCGCCTGCGAGAGACACAATACGCGATCTTGCCGCGCGTATCGGGGTTCCGCTCAGGGCCTTGATGCGCGAGAAGGGAACGCCCTATGCGGCGTTGGGGCTGCAGGATGAAACCATGACGGATGATGCGTTGCTCGACGCCATGGAAGCACATCCGGTCCTGCTCAAACGCCCGATCGTGGTGACGCCCAAGGGTGTGCGACTTTGCCGGCCCTCGGAGGTGGTGCTGGAAATTCTGCCGAACCCGGATATCGGTGAATTCGTGAAGGAAGACGGCGAGATCGTCCGCTCCGGCCGCTGAAGCGCACGGCAAAGGTCAGCTGGGATAGACACCGAGAAAGCGCTGCAAGGCCTCTGACAGCAGCATGCCCGGCACCAGCAGCGTCATGACGATGGCCGAGACGAGCAGCGACTGGTCGCGGATGAAAAACCGCACGATCCGCGAAAAGGCGAAGACCAGCGACAGAAGCAACGCCAGCCATAGAATGGCGATCAGCCCCTGCAGCGGCGGCAGGAAGAAGGCGATCAGGATCAGAACCGCATAGGCATAGGAAAACGGCAGCGACAGCCAGTTCATGGTGGTGACGATCGGTGCGAATTTTTCCCTTGCACCGAAGGCATATAGCAGCATGCCGATCAGCAGCAGCGGCACGATCCAGCAGATGGCCTCGACCATTGCCAGGCGGAAAAAGAAGATCAGCCCGGTTCCGGTACCCGGCGGATAGCCGGCAAGGAAGGCCGCGCGCAGCCACAGCCAGGAAACCAGCATGGCGGGCAGGCACCACAGGGCGGAATAGAAGGACCGCGCCATGCCGCGCTCGGTCAGATCGAGATAACGCGCGCCGGTATGGTCGCCGAGCAGCAGCAGCCAAAGGCCCTTTAGATAGAGCCTTATTTCACTTGCCGTCGGCATGGGCGAACCAGCGTTCGATAAAGGTTTCGTAAATGCGCGTCAGCGTTTCGAGATCGGCAACCGCCACACGCTCATCGACCATATGCATCGTCTGTCCGACGAGACCGAATTCCACCACCGGGCAATAGTCCTTGATGAAGCGTGCATCCGAGGTGCCGCCGGTGGTCGAAAGTCTCGGCTCCCTGCCGGTAACCGCCTCAACCGCGCCGGAAAGCGAGGAGATGAGCGCATTGTTCCGCGTCAAAAAGACATGGGCCGGGCGGTCCGCCCAGACGATGTCGTATTTGACAGGGCTGCGGTCGGGACGAAGCTCGCCATCGGCCGCGGCTGCATCGAGACGGCGGATGATGTCCGCCCGCAGGCTTTCGGCGGTCCAGGTGTCGTTGAAACGGATGTTGAAGGCTGCCGTCGCCCGTGCGGGGATGACATTGGTCGCGGCATTGCCGGTATCGACGGTGGTCACCTCCAGATTGGAGGGCTGGAAATTATCCGTGCCGTGATCGAAGGGCGGATGCATCAGCGCGTGGGTCAGCTGCAGCAGCCCGCGAATGGGGTTGTCGGCAAGATGCGGATAGGCGGCATGGCCCTGGACGCCATGGACGGTGATGCGGCCGGAGAGCGATCCGCGCCGGCCGATCTTGATCATGTCGCCCAGCTGGTCGGGATTGGTCGGCTCCCCCACCACGCAGGCGTCCCATGTCTCGCCTCTGGCGGCGGCCCATTCCAGCAGCTTGGACGTGCCGTTGATCGAAGGACCTTCCTCGTCGCCGGTGATCAGGAAGGAAACGGAGCCCTGCGGTTTGCCGTGTTTTTCGATATGGCGGGCAACGGCCGCCACGAAACAGGCGATACCGCCCTTCATGTCCACCGCGCCGCGACCGAACATTTCGCCGCCGGCGATGTCGGCCGAAAAGGGCGGATGGCTCCATGCGGCCTCGTCACCCACGGGAACGACATCCGTATGGCCGGCAAACATCAGATGCGGACCCCCGGTGCCCAGCCGGGCATAGAGGTTTTCCACGTCAGGCGTTCCCGCCTCGCTTGCAACCATCCTTTCAACCGCAAAGCCGAGCGGCGAAAGCAGGGTGTCGAGCAGGGAAAGCGCGCCGCCTTCCGCAGGCGTTACCGACGGGCAACGGATGAGGGCGGCGAGATTGGCAACGGGATCGGTCGTGGTCATGGCAGTCGCTTTTATCAGTCGCGCAGAAGCTCGTTGATACCGGTCTTGGAGCGGGTCTTTTCATCGACGCGCTTGACGATCACGGCGCAATAGAGGCTCGGACCCGGCTCGCCGTTCGGGAAAGGCTTGCCCGGCATGGTGCCGGCAACGACGACGGAATAGGGCGGCACTTCGCCATAGGTGATCTCGCCGGTGGCGCGATCGACGATCTTGGTGGACTTGCCGATGAAGACGCCCATGCCGAGAACGGCGCCTTCGCGCACGATGCAGCCTTCCACGACTTCCGAACGGGCGCCGATGAAGCAATTATCCTCGATGATCGTCGGGCCGGCCTGCAGCGGCTCCAGAACACCGCCGATGCCGACGCCGCCCGAAAGATGGACGTTCTTGCCGATCTGCGCGCAGGAGCCGACGGTTGCCCAGGTATCGACCATCGTGCCTTCATCGACATAGGCGCCGAGATTGACGAAGGAGGGCATCAGCACGACGTTCTTGGCGACATAGGCCGAGCGGCGCACGACGGCATTCGGCACGGCGCGGAAGCCGGCGGCGCGGAACTGGTTTTCACCCCAGTTTTCGAACTTCGACGGCACCTTGTCCCACCAGGTGGCTTCGCCCGGTCCGCCGGTGACGATCTCCATGTCGTTCAGGCGGAAGGACAGAAGCACGGCCTTTTTCAGCCACTGGTTTACCGTCCAGCTTCCGTCGGCCTGCTTTTCGGCCACGCGGGCCTCGCCGCTATCGAGAAGTTGAAGAGATGTGTCCACAGCGTCGCGAACCTCGCCCTTCGTCGATACATTCACGCCATCGCGGTTGTCAAAGGCGGTTTCGATGATGGTTTCGAGGGAAGTGAGATCCGTAAGGCTCATGGAAAATTCCTTAAAGTCGCGTGTGGTCATGGTCACGGAGGTTCCGCGCCGCTGGAAGGCTTTGGCCATTTGATCTAAGGGAGTGTTGGAAAGGCGTCAATGTGATTTGGGTGATTTGGCGCGTCAGACGAAAGGCATGGAAATGACACGACTGAAAAACGGCAAATTGCGGCGCAAGGACGGGGTGTGGGACCCGTTGAAGCGCAGCTCTGCGGACAAGCAGCAGGCCGAGGTCGTTCTGAAAACACCGCAGTCGGATTCCCCCTCCTATCGGCTGGCCTATGTGGATACGGATTTCCTCTGCCGTGAGGAGCTGCGTCCCGTCAGGCTGCAGCTGGAACTCCTGAAAACGGAAATGGCGCTCACCGAGCGCGGCATCAAGTCGACCGTCGTCATGTTCGGTGGCGCCCGCATTCCCGAACCCGGCGGCGAGGCCTGGGCCGCGCGCAACGAGACCCAGAAGCGCAATCTGGAGCAATCGTCGGTCTATTACGAAGAGGCGCGTAAATTTGCCCGCCTGTGCACCGATTATGCCGCAAAATCCGACCATCTCGAATATGTGGTGGTCACCGGCGGTGGTCCCGGTGTCATGGAAGCGGGCAACCGCGGTGCTGCCGATGTCGGAGGCCCGTCGATCGGCCTCAACATCGTTCTGCCGCATGAGCAGGCGCCGAACGCCTATGTCACGCCGGAGCTGAGCTTCAACTTCCACTATTTCGCCATCCGCAAGATGCATTTCCTGATGCGGGCGAAGGCCGTGGTGATCTTCCCCGGCGGCTTTGGTACGCTTGATGAGCTTTTCGAGACACTCACGCTGATCCAGACCAAGCGCATGGCGCCGATTCCGCTCATCCTGTTCGGCGAGAAATTCTGGCGCTCGGTGGTCAATTTCGAGTTCCTGGCGGATTTCGGCACGATCGCTCCGGAAGATATGGATCTGCTGCATTTCGCTGAAACGGCTGATGATGCTTGGGAAATCATTTCGGCTTATTACGAACACTGATGTCTGCTTGGTGCGACGAAGTAATTTTAGGGCTTAATTAGCAAACCTACTCTAATTTTGCCTCGTCGCGCTGCAGCGCACTGTCCACACGGACGGGCCTCCATGACGGAGATTTATCATCCGTTGACGTCAGCCTCTTCTGGCCGGCGATTTGATCGAGGCCAATATGTTCAATCTCAAAGTGAAGTCGCTTGCGACCAAGCTTATCCTCGTTACCGGCTGCGCCATCACCACGGTCCTTGTCGCATCCAATTCCTTCCTCATTTCCCAGACCAGCGAGCGCGTTCACGCGCTGACAATGGATCAGGCCAATACCGAGGCGCGCGCCATCGCCAACGTTATCGCCGCCGATGTGGGAGAACTCGGCAGCGCCGCGCGCTCCATGGCTGGCGTCATCGGCCGTGCGCATCAGGCCAAATCGATGGACCGCCCCGGCATCGTCAACATCCTCAAAGCCAATGTCGAACAGAATGCTTTCGCTTTCGGAAGCTGGTTCTGCGAACAGCTGGGCCTTTTCGACGGCCAGACGACAGAGATTGCCAACAGGATAGATCTCGGTACCAATGCGACCGGCGCATTCGCCCCATATTGGTCGAAGACGCAGAAGGGTGACATCCAGTTCTCGACTTTCGACAATGACTATGCCGCCGAGTGGTACGCGCTTGCCGCCAAGACGGGCAAGGGCGCCATCACCCAGCCCTATCTCGCGCAGGGCACGGAAGTGCCCACCACCATGACCTCGCTTGCCTATCCGGTCATGTCGGACGGCAAGATGATCGGTGTGGCGGGGGTCGATATTTCGCTGGCCTCGCTGTCGCAGAAGCTCCAAGCGCTGCATCCTTTCGAGACCGGCCGCGTCACGCTCGTTTCACAGGGCGGCCAGTGGCTGGTGCCGCCAACGCCCGAACAGAACATGAAGGCCTATGACGGAGATGGCGCAGGCGCCGTCCAGGCTGCAATCACGTCAGGCAAGCAGGGGCTGATCGAAAATCTCGGCCTCGATACCGACGCGCCTTATAACCGCCTCGTCTACCCCTTCGCGGTTCCCGGTCTCAACGCCACCTGGGTCGTGCTGGTGGATATTCCGCATCAGGCGCTGAACGCGCCGGTGGAAGAGCAGACCTATATGATGATCATCGGTGCGATTGTCATTCTCGCCGCCGTCATCACCGCGCTTTATTTCGCCGTGCGCCACTTCGTCGGCAATCCGCTCGCCTCGCTGGTGGCGGATGTCCGAACGCTGAGTGATGGACGTTACGACGTGCCGGTATCCGGGCAGGACCGCCGGGACGAAACGGGTGCTGTCGCAAAGGCGCTGGAAGGCTTCCGCGCCAAGCTTGCCGGCATTCGTGAAATGGAGGTGGAAGCCGCCGCCCAGCGCGACAATGCGGAAACGGCGCGTCAACGGTCGGAATCCGAGCGCAACGAAAACAGCCGCATGCAGCAGCACATCGTCAGTGTGCTTGGCTCGGGGCTCAACGCGCTTTCGCGTGGCAATCTGACCTACCGGATCGAGGATGAGTTCCCCGGCGAATATGCCAAGCTGCGCGATGATTTCAACTCGGCGCTCGAAAGCCTCGAGGAAACGGTTTCCACCGTCAATGCCACGGTCGTCAGCATCGGCAACGGCACGAGTGAGATCACCCATGCCGCCAGCGATCTTTCGCATCGCACGGAACAGCAGGCTGCAAGCCTGGAAGAAACCGCCGCCGCTCTCAACCAGCTGACCGCGCAGGTCAATTCCAGCGCGGAAAACGCCGCGCAGGCCGCCGGTGCCGTCAGCCATGCCTGCGATGATGCCGGCAAGTCGGGCGAGGTGGTGCAGCAGGCCGTCAACTCCATGCAGGGCATTGCGCAATCCTCGGCGGAAATTTCCCGCATCATCGGCGTGATCGACGAGATCGCCTTCCAGACCAATCTTCTGGCGCTGAATGCCGGTGTTGAAGCGGCTCGCGCGGGTGATGCCGGCAAGGGCTTTGCTGTCGTTGCGCAGGAAGTCCGCGAACTGGCGCAACGCTCCGCCACCGCCGCCAAAGAGATCAAGGGATTGATCAATACCTCGGCAATGCAGGTGGGCCAGGGCGTCCAGCTGGTTGGCAAGGCCGGGGAGACGATGAAGAACATCGCCGACCAGGTCTTGCAGATCAACCAGCTGATACGGCAGATTTCCGCTTCCGCCAGCGAGCAGGCGGTGGGTCTCAAGGAGATCAATTCCGCCGTTACCCAGATGGACCAGGTCACTCAGCAGAATGCGGCGATGGTGGAGGAAACCACGGCGGCCAGCGTGACGCTGAACGGCGAGGCCGAAACGCTGAAATCGCTCGTGGCCGGTTTTGCCGTGTCCGGCTGTCAGCCCAGCCAGCAATTGCGCTCCGCGGCGGCGGCGATGCGTGCGCCGGCTGTGACGGCCGCTGCATCGGGCCGCCCGGCGGCGCTGCGCAACCGCGCAAGAACGAGCGGCGCAAACGCGCTGGCGCAAAGTGACTGGACGGAGTTCTGACGCGCCTTCCCGTTTGAAATGAAAAGGCCGCCGGCGTTGCCGGCGGCCTTTTTCCATGTCTGCCGTCCGTCATAGACGGGCGAAACGTTCCGTCAGCAATTCGAAGAAGCCGTCCGCATCCACACTGCGCATTACGCGGGCATTGGCGGAACGCTCGGTCACGCGCCACCAGTCCACCACCGTCATGCCCATGGTCAGCTCGGAATGGACCTCGATTTCGACGTTGCACTCACGGCCCTGAAACAGTTCGGGCTTGATGAGATAGGCAATGACGGAGGGGTCGTGCAGCGGGCCGCCGTCGGAACCGTATTTTTCGATGTCGAAACGTTCGAAGAATTCCAGCATTTCCGCCATGGCGATGGCCGGGCGGGTGCCGATGTCGCGAATGCGGCCGACACGCGCCTTGGTGGTCAGCAGCTTGTGAGTGACGTCGAGCGGCATCATCACGACCGGAATGCCGGAACGGAAAACGATATCGGCGGCTTGCGGATCGACATAGATGTTGAATTCCGCCGCCGGCGTGATGTTGCCGCCCTCGAAGAAGCCGCCGCCCATCATCACCAGTTCCTTGACGCGGTCGGCGATTTCCGGCGCCTTCAGCAGCGCCAGCGCCACATTGGTCAGCGCGCCGAGCGTGCAGAGCGTCACCGTGCCGGCGGGCTCCCGCATCAGCGTTTCGATGATGAAATCGACCGCATGCTGCTTTTGCGCCTCCATGGTCGGCTCATCGAGAACCGGGCCGTCGAGGCCGGTGCTGCCGTGTACGTGTTCGGCGGTGATGGGCTTGCGCACCAGAGGTTTCTCGGCGCCCTCATAGACGGGAATATCGGTGCGGCCGCACAATTCGCAGATGATGCGGATGTTGCGGCTGGTCAGTTTCAGCGGGACGTTGCCGGCGACGGCGCACAATCCGAGAATGTCGATTTCCTCCGGACTGGCGAAAGCGAGCATGATTGCCGCTGCGTCGTCCTGGCCCGGATCGGTGTCGATGATGATTTTTCTGGGTTCTGCCATGTCTTGTCCGCCGTTGAGATGAGCGCTTTTTTCGAGCGGCGGACGCTCACTTGTCAAGTCTCATTCCTCGGCGCGTTCCGTCTTGCGCATCGCCGCTCGGCTTCCCATATTGCTTGAGCCGGTGCGATTGACCGGCAGGGTTGCCGGAAGCGGGACCGCGAAACGTCGCTTGGTTGCAAGGACAGAAAAGATATGAGCCGCATGACGCCATTCACCCACCCGCTTTTGCTGGGTTTTGATGCCATGGAAAAAACGCTGGAGCGCATGGCGAAGGCCAATGACGGCTACCCTCCCTACAATATCGAGCGCCTGCCGGAGAGCGGGGATGCGCCGGAACGGCTGCGCATCACCATTGCGGTTGCCGGGTTTTCGCAGGACGATCTGGATGTGACGACGGCCGATAACCAGCTCGTCATTCGCGGCCGCCAGCAGGAACAGGAAAAGCGCGATTTCCTCTATCGCGGTATCGCGGCACGCCAGTTCCAGCGGGTTTTCGTGCTTGCCGATGGCATGCAGGTCAGGGAAGCGCGCATGCGCAACGGCCTTCTTTCCATCGATCTGGTGCGGCCCGAAATTTCAAACGTGGTGAAGAAAATTAATATTTCCGTCTCAGAGTAGAACGTGAACGCCGGAATCGGACATGAATCGCTCGGCGTGAAGAAGGAGGCTGAAATATGCTTTTGAAAGAAGCGCATGCGCGTCTCACCCGGTCCCAGCTCGCCCATATCGGCGAGGGAGAAGTGGGATATATCCGCAAGATCCGTGCGGAAGACGTCAGCCGCTGTTTCCCGGAAGCGCCTGAGCTCGATCCGCAGCTGGATCTCTGGGCGCTGTTTGGTGCGGATGGTACGCCGATCCTCCTGACGGACAACCGTTCAAGTACGTTTTTCAAGGCTGCCGAAGACGATCTCAAGACCGTCAGCCTGCATTGAAGAAAAAAGCCCGCTTTTGAGCGGGCTTTTTCATCGATGGATCAAAGGAACGGGCGGTCCGGCATGTCGTCGATCGAGATGACGCCGTCCTTGTTCCTGTCCAGCCGCTCGAACATTTTTTCGCCGGCGGCGGTGAACTCGGCCTTGCTGACCTGACCGTTCTCGTCGGTGTCGGCCCAGCGGATCAGCGCGAAGCCTGCGCCCTTGCCGCCATGCTTGCCCCAGCCCTGATGGCCGAAACGGCCGCCATGTTCGCGCTCGGCGTGTCTTTCGGCGCGCTTGCCTTCGGGACCCTTGCCGTCTTCGGCTTTGGCATCCTCACGCTCGGGACGCGGATGGGCGGCGCGGAAGGCCTCGATTTTGGCCTGGCGATATTCACGCATTTCCTTCGGCGTGATCGAACCGTCCTTGTCCTTGTCGATCTCGGCGAAAAGCGTATCCTGCCGCGCCGCAAATTCTTCCTTTGAAATCTTGCCGTCCTTGTTGGTATCGGCAACCTTCAGGAGGTGAACGAAGGCGGCTTCCGGGCGGATCGGCATGCGATCCTTATGGCCTTTGCCGGGTGCGGCGAAACTCGCCGTCGCGGCGGTGCTGAGCACAAGGGCTGCGCCAAGAGCAGAGAGGGCGATTTTTCGTGTGGTCATCGTCATTACCTTTCTTTGGTGTCCCTGAAGAAAAGATAGTGACGTCGGCCGGGCCTCACCACTTAAACATCCGTAAGGTGGATGAAGCTTCGGTAATGTTCTCTGCCGTTTTCCAAAATGCCGGTCAGCCGGCGATTGTCCTCGTCAGGAAGCCGGTCAGATCGTCGGTGATGTAGTCGATATGCGCATCCGTCTCGACGGGAATTTCCCAGCGTTCCATGATGACACCCTCGAGGTTCGAAGGCACGAGCAGCACGGTCTTCATGCCAAGCGCCTTGGGGGCCGCGAGATTGCGCGGCAGGTCCTCGAACATGGCGGCCTTTTTCGTATCGAGTTTCGCAAGGGCGGCGAACTTCTCATAGGTCGCGCTGGCCGGCTTCGGCAGATAGTCTGCGGCGACAATATCGAAAATATCCTCGAAATGATCGAGGATGCCGAGCGCTCCGGCCGCCGCCTGCGCATGTTTGACGCTGCCATTGGTCAGGATGAACTTGCGGCCTGGCAATGCCCTGATCGCCGCGCCGAGTTCCGGATGGGGTTTGAGCGCCGAATAATCGATGGCATGGGCGCGTTCCAGAAACTCGTCCGGGCTGATGCCGTAGTTGATCATCAGGCCCTGAAGCGTGGTGCCATGGTCATGGTAATAGCGTTTCTGCAGCTTCCGCGCCTCGTCGGGATCGAGTTTCAGAAGCTCCGCCACATAAGCCGTCATGTTGCGGTCGATCTGGGAAAACAGATTGACGTGATGCGGATAGAGCGTGTTGTCGAGATCGAAGACCCATTCGCTCACATGGGCGAAATCGGCGGCATCGGGCAGGTTTTTCGGCTTTGTGTCCATGGCCCGCTTTATGCCCGGTTCGAGCGGCGAAGAAAATCGAAAAGACGACGATTGCTGAGAAAATCGGGCTTGGCGGTGGCCTGCAGTGCATGATACCGCGAGGATCATGGAACTCTGGATAGGCATCACTTTCGCAAGCGCGTTCCTGCAGAACCTGCGCTCGACCCTGCAGAAGCACCTCAAGGGCATGATGGGCACCACGGGCGCAACCTTCGTGCGCTTCGTGTTCGGCATGCCTTTCGCTCTCGCCTATCTCGCTTTTTTGCATGTCGGGCTCGGCCGTCCGCTGCCGGCGCCGAACATGTCTTTCGCCGTGTGGGCGACGGTCGGCGCCATGGCGCAGATCGCCGCCACCTTCCTGCTCGTCCACCTGTTTTCCTTCCGCAATTTCGCGGTCGGCACGGCCTATTCCCGCACCGAACCCGCGCAGGCGGCGCTGTTTGCGCTCATTTTCATCGGTGAAAGCGTCAATGGCGGCACATTGGCGGCGATTGCCATCTCGGTCGCCGGCGTCATGCTGATTTCGGTGGCGCGCACGGAAGTGACGCCCGCTTCCATTCTCACGTCCATCTTCAGCCGGACAGCCGGTATCGGCCTCGCCTCTGGTGCCTTCTTCGGCCTGTCGTCGGTTGCCTATCGGTCGGCGTCGCTGGCACTCGCACCGACCCTTCCCGCCCCGGATGCGATGATGCAGGCGGGCTTCACCCTTGTCATCGTCATCGTGATGCAGACCGTTTCGATGTTCCTGTGGATCGTCTGGCGGGAGAGGCAGGAATTGCAGCGCATCGCAAAGGCGTGGAAACCATCGCTTGCGGTCGGTTTCGTGGGCGCCACGGCCTCATTCGGCTGGTTCACGGCGATGACCTTGCAGCAGGCCGCCGTGGTAAAGGCATTGGCGCAGGTGGAGATGCTCTTCGCCTTCGCTTCGACCGTGCTGTTCTTCAAGGAGAAGATCAACCGGCTCGAACTCTCCGGTTGCCTGCTGATTGTCGTGGGTGTGCTGTCGCTGCTGGCATTCGGCTGAATGCCAGATGTGGCGAACAGGCTCGCTGTCCGCCACCTGAGCACATCAGGGCACGATCAGCGTCCCGGCGCCTTCCGTGAAGATTTCCAGAAGTACCGAATGCGGCGTCTTGCCGTTGAGGATCACCACGCCCTGCACGCCGGCCTTGATGGCCTCGATGCAGGTCTCGACCTTCGGGATCATGCCGCCGGAAATCGTGCCGTCCTTGATGAGCGCGCGCGCCTGCGAAACCGTCAGTTCCTTGATGAGTTCCTTGTTGCGGTCGAGAACTCCGGGTACGTCGGTCAGGAACAGCAGCCGCGTGGCGTTCAGCGCACCGGCAATGGCGCCGGCAAAGGTGTCGGCATTGATGTTGTAGGTTGCACCATCGCGGCCTGGAGCCACGGGAGCAATGACCGGGATCATCTCCGACTTGGCCAGCAGGTCGAGCAGCGTGCGATCGACTTCCACGACCTCACCGACGAAACCGAGATCGAGAACGCGCTCGATATTGCTGTCAGGATCAATGACGGTCTTTTTCGCCTTTTCGGCGAAGACCATGTTGCCGTCCTTGCCGCACAGGCCGATGGCCCATTCGCCCGTCTGGTTGATGAGCGCGACGATTTCCTTGTTGATCGAACCGGCCAGAACCATTTCGACGATCTCGACCGTCTTGGCGTCGGTGACACGCAGGCCGCCTTCGAATTTCGATTCGATGCCCATCTTCGTCAGCATCGCACCGATCTGCGGGCCGCCGCCATGCACGACGATGGGATTGATACCGGACTGTTTCAACAGGGCGATGTCTTCCGCGAAAGCCTTGCCGAGCGTCGAATCCCCCATGGCGTGACCACCATATTTCACCACGATGGTCTTGTTTTCGTATTTCTGCATGAAGGGCAGAGCCTGTGCGAGCAGCCGCGCCTGAGTTTCGCTTTCGGAAGCAGTCATCTAAAAACCTCGGTCTGTGGTTGCGGCTGTTCGAAGCCTGTCATCGCTCTAAAGCAAGTTTTCGACGGATGAAATAACCTCCTGGCCTTATTGTGTCGGCCGCGGTCAAATTTCTTTTTTTTGGCGGTCCAGGCCCTGTAATGTGATTGACATAAAGGCCCAATGGGACCAGCCTTGCCGAAGAAAGGGGAGGGGTTAATTCAGGGCGATGCAAGCCATCGAGCGCTGTGGAGACGGTGCTGGCCTGAACGACCGAGGAGTGAGAGACCATATGGCGGCACCGGATCGAGACAAGCAGAGCGGTTTGCGGGACGAAGTGCTCGCCGGCGAATATGTGCTGGGTGCCCTGCCGCCGGACAGCATGGCGCAGCTTGCCAAGCGCGTGAAGCGCGACCGCCAGTTCGCCGCCATGGTCAGGCGCTGGCGGGATAATCTCGCCGAAACAGAATATCGCGAAAATGCAACCGTCGCCGCTTTGCTTGAAAGAAATCCGGCCAGATCCGGCCTGCCCTTCAGGAGCCAGCCGTTACGCAATGGCAGCATCTTCGCCGCCATGCTGGCCGAGGTCTGGCATTCCGTGCGCTTCTGGCGTCTTCTGGCATTGACGGCGATGCTGTGGACCGCCGTTCTGCTTTTCACCATCGCCTGAGAGCAGGGCTCTTTTAGAGCGAGACGGTTCTTACGATCTCCGCGCGCAGATCATCCAGCCCGAAGGATTTTTCCGACGAGGTGGCGAGAACTTCCGGATACGCGGCGGGGCGCTTGCGGATTTTCTCCAGCGTTTCGCCGACGAGCCGCGGCACGCCGGCATCCTTGATCTTGTCCGTTTTCGTCAGCACGATCTGGTAGGACACGGCCGCCTTGTCCAGCAGGCTCAGAACCTCTTCATCGTTCTTTTTCAGGCCGTGGCGGGAATCGATCAGCACATAGACGCGTTTCAGCGTCGCGCGGCCGCGAAGGTAGTCGAAAACGAGCTTCGTCCAGGTATCCACCTGGTCCTTAGGCGCCTGTGCATAACCGTAACCGGGCATATCGACCAGCGCCATCGGCGGCAGGTCGCCGGCTTCGCCGGAATAACCTTCCGGGACGAAATAATTCAGTTCCTGCGTGCGGCCGGGCGTATTGGAGGTGCGGGCAAGTCCCTTGTGGCCCACCAGCGCGTTGATGAGAGAGGACTTGCCGACATTCGAACGTCCGGCGAAGGCAATCTCCGGCGGGCCTTCGGGCGGCAGGAACTTCATCGCGGGAACGCCGCGAATGAATATCCAGGGTCGCCCGAAAAGGGGCTTTTCGGTTGCCGGACCGGTCTCGCTCATTTCGACTGCACCGGCTTTCGCTTGAATAGCCCCTTGAGATTATCGAACAGTTCGATCTTGGCGCCATGACGCTTCATGATGAGGGCCTGCTGCGAGATCGACAGGGTGTTGTTCCACGCCCAGTAGATAACCAGACCGGCCGGGAAGGAGGCCAGCATGAAGGTGAAGATCAGCGGCATCCATGTGAAGATCATGGCCTGCGTCGGATCGGGCGGCGTCGGGTTCATGCGCATCTGCAGGAACATCGTGATGCCCATGATCAACGGCCAGACGCCGATCATCAGGAAATGCGGCACGTCGTAGGGCAGGAGGCCGAACAGGTTGAACAGTGAGGTCGGATCGGGCGCGGAAAGGTCGTGAATCCAGCCGAAGAACGGGGCGTGCCGCATTTCGATGGTGACGTAGATGACCTTATAGAGGGCGAAGAACACCGGAATCTGCAGCAACATCGGCCAGCAGCCGGCAACCGGGTTGATCTTCTCTTCCTTGTAGAGCTGCATCATTGCCTGCTGCATGGCCATGCGGTCGTCGCCATGCTTGGCTTTCAGCTCCTCCATCTTCGGCTGCACACGTTTCATGTTCGCCATGGATGCGTATTGCTTGCTGGCGAGCGGGAAGAACAGCGCCTTGACGACGATGGTGGTGAGCAGGATCGCCACGCCGAAATTGCCGAAATAACGGAAGAAGAAATCCATCATTTTGAACATCGGCTTGGTGATGAAGTAGAACCAGCCCCAGTCGATCAGCAGGTCGAATTTCGGAATGGAATATTCCGATTCGTAGCGGTCGACTAGCGGCACTTCCTTGGCGCCGGCAAAGACGAGGCTCTTCAGCTCGATGGACTGGCCGGGTTCGACCGTCATCGGGTCGCTCTTGAAGTCGGCCTGGTAGCTCGGCTGATTGCCGGTGATATGCGAGTAGCGGGTTTCGAAAGGCGTCGTCTGCGGCGGAACGATGGCCGCGGCCCAATATTTGTCGGTGATGCCGAGCCAGCCGCCGGTCGCCTTGGCAATCGTCACCGGCGTCTCTTCGACGTCCTTGTATTTTTCTTCCGTCAGACTGCCGTCCTTGCCGGAGACGCCGAGGAAACCTTCATGGATGACGAAGACGGGCGGGATCGCCGGCTTGTTGTTGCGTGTCACGCGGCCGTAGGTGGCGAAGGAAATCGCCGCCTGGCCGGGGTTCTCGACCTTGTCGGCGATCGAGATCATGTAATGCTCGTCGATCGACACGGTACGGGAGAAAACGACGCCCTTGTCGTTGGTATAGGTCAGCGTGACGGGCGTGGTTTCCGTCAGCTTGTCACCGCTCGCAAGCGTCCAGACGGTCGTCGGGCCGGGAACGCCGCCGACATCCGCCGCCGCGACATAACCGAGTTCGGTGAAATAACCTTCCTTGGTGTCGGAGGGCGAAAACAGCGTGATGATCGGGCTCGAGTCATCGACGGTCTCATGGTAGTCCTTGAGCCGGATGTCGTCGAAACGGGCGCCGGTCAGATTGATCGAACCGGCGATGGCGTTGGTGTCGATGGCGACACGCTGGCTTCTTGCAATCGATTCTTCACGCGTCGCCGTTGCGGCGGCCTGCGTGGGAGAGGCGGGCGGCGCGCCTTCGACGGTTGCGCCGGGTGCGGCACCCGGTGCCGGCTGTTGCTGCGTCGTCTGCTGCTGCGCCTGGCGGGCCTCTTCGGCGCGGCGCTGCTGCTCGATGCGCGGATTCATGTACAGGAATTGCCAGGCGAGGACGATGACAACCGAAAGGGCTATCGCGATGAAGTAATTACGGTTCTTTTCCATCATTCTTTCCTGGAGCGGGTCTCCTGGGACCGTTTCGGTTTCGCCGTTCCTTCAATGCGCTCGACAAGGAGAGACTGAAGTTTGGGAAAGGCCGTATCGAGCACGTCCCTGCGGGCGACAATCACATAGTCATGGCCGGGCTTCATTGCGAATCCGGCAGAAAGCCTGACGGCTTCCCTGAGACGGCGGCGCATGCGATTTCGCTCGACCGCGTTGCCTTGTCTTTTTGTTACGGTAAAACCGACCCGAGGTTCGGTTTCCGGGGTTTTCCGGTCCAGCACTTCCAGAAGAAAGCTGCCCCCCCGCCGTTTTTCTCCTGCCTGAACGGCAAGAAACTCCGACCGGTTTTTAAGCCGGCCGGGTCGTTTTTTAGTCTCGCTCATGTGCCCACGACTTTCATCGGGCCACAGGCTCGGCAATTAAGCCGACAGACGTGCGCGGCCGCGCGCACGGCGGGCTGCGAGAACCTTGCGGCCGCCGGCGGTGGCCATGCGGGCACGGAAACCATGACGACGCTTGCGAACAAGCTTGGACGGTTGGTAGGTACGCTTCGACATTTATTTAATACCGCGGTGTGCGGCCCTTCTTGAATTTGCAATTATTTGCAAGAGCGTTTCGTTTTTTGCACGGCTAACCCCGCCTGGGCGAGCTTTCAATGGCCGAGCGTGCGCGGCTTATAAGGGCATAGGACGAGCAAAGTCAATTGCCGAAGGGGTTTTCACGCTTCACCTTTTGCGGAAAAGCGCATGAAATTGACTTCGCCCGCGGGTGGCGCCGACGCATTTTCAGCTGTGATCGATAAAATCCGAAATTCTTTCTTAACGCGGCATTGGTAAATCTTGTGACGCGAAAAGTTATGCCGGCTTCCCATTTTCATCGTGTGGCCGGCCGTTATCGGGGGAACGGATTTGAGAATTCGCGGTCGTATCAATCTTCTTGTCGGGCTGATGAGCCTTGTGGCCTGTACCATCGGCGGGCTGTCCATCTATGCGATCAACGAATTCTGGGTTCGGTCGCATCATTTCGAGCAAACGGCGGAGAGGGCCTACAAGGGCGAAGCGCTCAATCGGCTGGTGACGGCGGTCGTCATGGAAGCGCGCGGGGTCTATGCCGCAGCCGATGTGGCCGCGGCCGCGCCCTTTGCCGATGGCATGGTCAAAAACCTCGACGCCATGGAAAAGCTCATTGCCGGTTGGGCTCCGCTCGTGCCGGCGGAACAGAAGGCAGGTTTCGACAAGCTAGTCGGCCGATCGAAGGAATTCCGCACCTTCCGTCTGGAGACTGTCCGGCTGGCGAAGGAAAACGGACCGCAGGCGGCGAGCCAGCAGGGCAATAACGAGGCGAACCGCGCCAACCGCAAGGCCTATCAGGCCGAGATCGACAGTATCGTGAAAAACGATCTTGCCGAACTGGACGTCGTAAAGGCGGGAGTCGATTCTTTCAGCAATGCCATATTCTGGTTGATCGTGGCGATAACGGTTGCAGGCGTGGGGACGGGAGCCGCCTTTGGCCTCTATATCGGAACACGGCAGCTCAGCGCGCCCATCCGCAAGGTTTCGCAAGTGATGAATGCGGTGGCTGACGGAAATCTGGATGCGGAGGTTCCCTGTCTCGGCCGTAATGACGAGATCGGCGAAATGGCAGCGGCCGTCGAGGTCTTCAAGAAGAATGGCCGCGAGGTGCGCCGCATGAACGCGCAAGAGACGGCCATGCGCGCCAAGAGCGACGACCTGCAGGCGGGTATGGCTGTTGTCGTTGACGCCGCCGCCGAGGGCGATTTCAGCCGCCGTATCGACAAGGATTACGGCGACGAAAACCTCAACCGTTTCGCCGCGACGATCAATGCCCTGCTCATCGGCGTCGACAATGGCGTTTCGGAGACCAGCCGGGTCATCGAAGGCCTGGCGCGGGGCAATCTGACGGAGAAAATGGAGGGTGATTTCCGCGGCGTGTTCGCCGAACTCCAGGCGAATGTCAACCAGACGCTGACCAAGCTGCGCGAGACGATGCGCGAGGTGCGCGGCAGCACGGAAGGCATCAGCGGCAACGCCAACGAATTGCGTTCGGCGGCCGATGACCTGTCGAAGCGAACGGAACAACAGGCAGCGGCGCTGGAGGAAACCTCGGCCGCGCTGGACGAGATTACCGCCGTCGTGCGCAATTCCACCGACCGCGCGCAGGAGGCGAGCGCGATGGTCGCCGAAACCAAGCAGAAGACGGAGGAATCCGCCAATGTCGTGCGCGACGCGGTCTCCGCCATGGATCGTATCGAGCATGCGTCGCGCGAAATCAGCCAGATCATCAATGTCATTGACGAGATTGCCTTCCAGACGAACCTTCTAGCGCTGAACGCCGGTGTGGAAGCGGCGCGCGCGGGCGAGGCGGGCAAGGGCTTCGCCGTCGTCGCGCAGGAAGTGCGCGAACTGGCGCAGCGTTCGGCAACGGCTGCGAAGGACATCAAGGCGCTGATCACCAAGTCCGGTGAGGAAGTGGGCCGCGGCGTGTCTTTGGTGCAGAGAACCGGCAGCGCGCTGAGCGAGATCGAGACCCGCGTTCTGGCGATCAACGAGCATATTCATTCGATCGCTACGGCGGCGAAGGAACAGTCCACCGGTTTGCACGAGGTGAATACTGCGATCAACCAGATGGATCAGGTGACGCAGCGCAATGCCGCCATGGTGGAGGAGACGTCGGCCGCAACGCACAAGCTCAGCAGCGAGGCGGATCATCTCGTGATGTTGGTCTCGCGCTTCAATGTCGGCGCCGAACAGGCGCAGCGCAGCCCCCGCATCGAGCAGCCCGCACGGCCGATGGCGGTGTCCGGCCGCCGGACGGCAGCGGTGGCTTCCCCGGCCCGCAAATTGATGAACAGCGTCAGCCGCGCCCTCAATGTCCAGCCCGCCGCGGTACCGGCGCAGGGGGACTGGCAGGAGTTTTAGGAGCGCGCATCTGGGTTGTGCTTGAACTCGACTTTTATCGAACGCCGTCCCTGCCGGACGGCGTTTGTTTTTCAGCGATGAAAACGTTTGTTTTGCAACGCATTGGAAAAATATCCATTAGGTCCTATTATCCTATCCGCATATAAACCGAGCCGTTCCACGCAAGCAGCGGCGCGTATACAGGATCATGGCCCGGTGTTTTCTAAAGGCGTAGACAGCTTGGACCGCACGCAAGACGATCCGGTGTATTGCATGCCGGGATTGACCGCCGGTCTTTCTGGACGGCTGCTGCTGCTTACGGTCATTTTCGTGATGATCGCCGAAGTGCTGATTTTTGTGCCCTCGGTCGCCAATATGCGTCTTTCCTGGCTGCGGGACCGGCTGAACACGGCCGCCGCGGCCGGCGCAGTGATCGATGGTCTGCAAGCGGAATTGCCTAGAAGCGTGCAGAACGACACGCTGATGGCGACCGGCGCGAAACTTATCGCGCTGCGCAAGGACGGCACCTCCCGCCTGCTCGCCGTCGCTGAAACGCCGCCCGGCGTTGACGAGCAATATGATCTGTCCGACGTTTCGCAAGTGGCGGCGGTGCGCGACGCCTTTTCCACATTGCTGTTCGGCGGCAACCGCGTCATCCGTGTTTTCGATGTGGTCGGTGACAGCGACACCATCATCGAGCTGGTGCTGGGCGAAAACAAGCTGCGGGCGGCGATGCTGGCTTATGCCCGCAATGTTTTCCTGATTTCCATCGTCCTGTCCCTGATTACCGCCGGCCTGATCTTCGTTTCCATCAACCGCATCATGATCCGGCCCATACGCCGGCTGACGCTCGGCATGCAGCATTTCTCGGAGGATCCGGGCAATCCCGAGCGGATTTTCGTGCCCGAGGACGGAACCGACGAACTGGCGGTCGCCGGCCGCCATCTCGCCGAAATGCAGACGGAACTGCAAAAGACCCTCAGGCAGCAGAAGAACCTTGCCGATCTCGGCCTGGCGGTTTCCAAGATCAACCATGACATGCGCAACATCCTGTCTTCCGCACAGCTGATGTCGGACCGGCTGGTCGATGCCAAGGACCCCATGGTGCGAAGCTTCGCGCCGAAGTTGCTGCGCACGATCGACCGCGCCGTGGCCTATACGGGTGAGGTTCTCGCTTACGGCCAGGCCACGGAAGGCGCGCCGAAACGCAAGATGGTGCATTTGAGCCTGCTGGTCCGGGATGTGCGCGATATTCTCGCTCTCGACCCGGAAGGCGGCATCGAGTTCCAGGACAGCGTTCCCGCCGATCTGACGGTCGATGCCGATTCGGAGCAGCTTTTCCGGGTGATCCACAATCTCTGTCGCAATGCCGTCCAGGCTCTGCAATCCGATCCCGCCAGTGCTGCTTCGCGCTATCTGTCGATTGCCGCCCAGAGGGCTGGCAGCGTCGTCAGCATCGTTATCGATGACAATGGGCCGGGAATGCCGCGCAAGGCAAAAGAGAACCTGTTCTCCGCCTTCCGGGGATCGGCCCGCTCCGGCGGCACCGGCCTCGGGCTCGTCATCGCACGTGAACTCGTGCTGGCCCATGGCGGCACGATAGCGCTTGTCGAAAAACCCGGTCCGGGCACGCAGTTCCGCATCGAGATCGCCGACCGCGCCACCTCCGTACAGGCGGCAAGAACCGCCTGAAAAAGCCGCTTCGGAGCTGCCCGGCGCAATCGCCATTCCTGTCGAAATCGACGCGCTACGCGGGCAGCCGAAAATGACCTTGATGGAATTTGCAATATAATCAACAGGATATATGAATTGCTGCGGAAAAATGACAATTTCGAAACGAAATCGCTTGCAATCGGAATGAGGACGTTTTAGAGGATCGCCACGCCACCGGAAACGACCGGAACGGCACGCACCCGTAGCTCAGCTGGATAGAGCACCAGACTACGAATCTGGGGGTCAGGAGTTCGAATCTCTTCGGGTGCGCCATTTCTCTCTCCCTCTATAATCGTTTCCTTGGAAAATCCTGACTGCTTGATGTCCGCCGTTCCGTCTTTGGTCCGGACGGCCAGATCGGCTTTCGAATTAGATTTGTCGATGGCCACCTGCGCGCCGTTTTGCCGTTGGAAAAGGCGGCCTTCGGTGTGGTTCGACAAGTTCGGTGCGATGTCATGGCATGGCCGCGCAGACATTGCTTGTTCGATGGATCGCATCGAGGAAATCGCGTCGCTGGGGAATGTGACGCGTGCCCTCGCGCGCCTGTTTCCGTATCTCTGCGCCGCTGCCCCTTGTCAGGAAACACTCTTTGTAACTGAAAGCGGCTTGAGCGTGTCGCCAGAATTCAGGCGCATGCGATTCTCGCCGTGGTCTGAAAAGACCTGTGCCCCCCGCCCTGTGGTTTTGAG
The DNA here is from genome assembly GCF_044900305.1 of Agrobacterium sp. NPDC089420. NCBI lineage: Bacteria > Pseudomonadati > Pseudomonadota > Alphaproteobacteria > Hyphomicrobiales > Rhizobiaceae > Agrobacterium > Agrobacterium sp. NPDC089420. The sequence continues at coordinate 314,433 of NZ_JBJDMY010000002.1, forward strand.
TGATGGGGTGGGTTTCCCGCGTTTCGGGTGCGCCCCTCCATATTAGTGGTTTTTACTGAAGCCTGTGTCGCAGGGCTTGATGATAAGCCGGGATTGCCGGGCTTTCCGATGTCACCGAACTTTCGGTAAACCTTCGTCATATTGTCATACAATATAAGCATATGCGCTTCAGAAAAGGAGCGCAGAATGACGCCACAATCACTTGAACTTTCGGGCATCGGCAAGGGCTTCGGGGCTGACGATGTTCTGAAGGAGATCGATCTCTCCATCCGTCCCGGAGAGTTTCTGTCCCTCGTCGGCATGTCGGGCTGCGGCAAGTCCACGCTGCTGCGTATCATCGCAGGGCTGGAAACACCGGATCGCGGTTCGGTCTCGATCGGTGGGCAGGATGTCACTGAGATCGATCCGAGCGACCGCAATCTGGCGATGGTGTTCCAGTCCTACGCGCTTTATCCGCATATGAGCGTGCGCCAGAATATTGCGACTCCGCTCCGCATGCGGCGTCTGTCCCTTGCCGCACGCCTGCCGCTGCTCGGGCGGCTGGTGGCGCCGGTCGAGACGCTCCGCCAGATCGACGCCGCCGTCGAACAGGCAGCCGAGACCCTGCAGATCGCGCATCTGCTGGACCGCAGGCCGGCGCAGCTTTCCGGTGGTCAGCGCCAGCGTGTGGCGCTTGCCCGGGCGCTGGTGCGCTCGCCCGCCGCCTTCCTGATGGATGAGCCGCTCTCCAACCTCGACGCCAAGCTTCGCGCCCACATGCGCGAGGAGTTGGCCGGCCTGCACCGTCGGCTTGGCGCAACCTTCATCTATGTCACCCACGACCAGATCGAAGCGATGACCATGTCCGACCGCATCGCGCTGATGTCGGAAGGTCGTATCGAACAGCTTGGCACGCCGGATGAGCTTTACCGGAAGCCTGCGACCCTGACGGTAGCGCGTTTTATCGGCACGCCCTCCATCAATCTGCTGCCGGTCGAAATCGACACCGAGGGAAAAGTCACAGCCTTCGGGCGTCATCTGGGTCTGGAAGCTTCCGGCCGCGATGCCGGTCCGGCAACGCTCGGCCTGCGCGCCGAGGATCTGCGTCCGGGTGCGGAGGGTTTTGCGGTGCGCGTGATCCGCAGCGAAACCCATGGTGCCGACCGTTTCGTCAGCTGCCGCCTGCTGAGCGACGAGACGGTGGCCATCACCCTGCGTCAGGGCGCGGGCGAGGCGCCTGCCGCCGATGCGAATGGCGTGATGACCCTCGGTTTTGCGCCGGAACGTGCCCATCTCTTCGCGGCCGATGGCCTGCGCCGCAAGGTGACGGTGCGGGAACGGGTGCCGGCATGACGGCTGTCGATATTTACGCGGCGGCGCCTGCAAAACCGCGCCCGCGCCTGTCGAAGACGGATCGGCGGATGATCTGGCGCGGCCTGATGTTTGCTGCACCCGCAAGCCTTTTGCTGGTCGCCATCTATATCGTGCCGATGCTCGTTCTTGCCGGTTTTTCCGTCACCGACTACCAGCTCGGCGCGCTCACCACCCGTTTTGTCGGCCTCGGCAACTTTGCCAAGGCATTCCAGGACCCGGTCTTCCTGCGCGCGCTGGCGAATACCGCCATCTATGCCGCCATCGTCATTCCCTTCGGCGTATTTCTGGCGCTCGGCGTCGCCCTGCTCGTTTATAACCGCAAGCGCAGCCGCGCCTTCTGGGAGGTGGCCTATTTCCTTCCCGTCACCGCAACGCTCGTCGCCATGGCGACGGTGTGGCAATTCCTGCTGCATCCTTCGCTCGGCCCCGTGAATGCGGCGATCAAATGGCTGGGTTTCGAGCCTGTCGCCTTCCTTTCCAATCCCGTCCTCCTCATCCCCACCATGGCGCTGATCGGCATCTGGCAGGTGCTGGGCTTCAACATGGTGCTGTTCCTTGCCGGCCTTACCGCCATCTCGAAGGATCTGCATGAGGCAGCGCGGCTGGACGGTGCAAGGAACCCGATCGACCGGTTCCTGACGGTGACATGGCCGATGCTTGGGCCGACGACCATGTTCGTTGTCGTCACCACCTCCATCTCGGCCTTCAAGGTCTTCGAGACGGTCGCGGTTCTCACCAAGGGTCGCTTCGGGTCGGAAACCCTGCTGTTCGACCTTTATCTTGAAGGTTTCGAATATTCCAACACCGGTTATGCCGCTGCGCTGACGGTGATCTTCCTCGCAATCGTGCTGGTGCTTTCGATCGGCCAGACGCTGCATATGGACCGGAAGGTGCATTATTGATGGCCGCGCTCCGCAAATATCTTCCGCATCTTGTGCTGGCGCTCGGCGCTTTCGTGATGCTCCTGCCGTTCTACTGGATGGCGCTGACCTCGATCCGCTCGCCGGCGGAAATATTCAACGTCTCGCTCTGGCCGATCCCCGAAAAATTCGATGCGGCCGAGAATTATGCCCGGGCGGCGGGACAGGTGCCGATGGGACGTTTCATGCTGAACGGCGTCATCGTCTGTTTCGGTATCCTCATTGTGCAGGTCCTGACCTCGGTTCCGGCGGCCTATGCGCTGGCGAAGCTCCGTTTCCCGGGCCGCAAGCTGCTGCTGGGGCTTGTCATCGCGGCGCTCTGCGTGCCCATCCAGGCGCTGGCGCTGCCGCTTTTCGTGGGCCTGGCGAAGACGCAGCTGCTGAACACCTATTTCGCGATGATGATGCCGTTTTTCCTCTCGGTCTTTGCCATCTTCCTGTTCAACCAGTCCTTCCGCAGCTATCCGGATGAAATCATCGAGGCGGCGCGCATGGATGGTTTTTCGGAAATGGAGATCTGCTGGGGTCTCGTCCTGCGCGGTTCGCTGCCTTCGCTTGCCGCCTTTTCGGTCTTCTCGCTCGTCGCTCACTGGAACGACCTGTACTGGCCGATGATCGTCATCTCCGACACCAATCTCGCCCCGCCGCCGCTTGGCATGATGTTCTTCGCCGATGTCGAATCCGGCGCGAATTATGGTGCGCTTATGGCGGGCGCCACACTGATTACCGCGCCGATGGTGCTGTGCTTCCTCCTCGCACGGCGTCACTTCATCGCCGGTATTACCATGACCGGCGTCAAGTGACGCCGTTCAGACTTCCTCCTCCCAACCTCTCTGGAGACTGACATGAAACTCAACCGACGCGCTGTGATCGGCGGTCTGGCTCTCGGCATGGCTTTTGCGGGCCTCGCTCAGCCGGTTCTGGCCAATGAAATCACGCTCAACGTTCTCTACAACCTGCCGGGCTTCACCAAGTTTCATCAGCCGCTGGCCGATGAATTCATGAAGAAGAACCCGGATGTGAAGATCAACTTCCTCGCCCCGGCCGCCGGTTACAATGAAGGCCAGCAGCAGGTTCTGCGCTCTGCCGTCACCGGCAATCTGCCCGACGTTTATTTCTCGGGCTACAATCTGACGGCCGAACTGGTTCACACGCTTGCACCGCGCAACCAGATCACCGATCTCGGCCCCTTCATTGCAGCTGAAGGCGGTCAGGCTTTCCTCGACAAGAACTACAGCCCCAAGATGGCCGCGCTCGGCCAGATCGACGGCAAGCAGTATGGCCTGCCGGTCAATGCTTCCTCGCCGATCATCTACATCAACTCCGACCTCGTGACCAAGGCTGGCGGCGACCCGGACAAGATGCCGACGACCTTCCCGGAACTCATCGCTCTCGCCAAGAAGATCAAGGCTCTCGATGCCAAGTTTGCCGGCATGAGCTACGACATCAATGGCTGGCCGGATGACTGGTTGTGGCAGGCGCTGGTCTTCGAACAGGGCGGAAAGCTCGTCGATGACAAGACCAAGACCGTTGCCTTTGACAATGAAATCGGCCTCAACGCCCTGAAGATGGCCCGCCAGTTCGTCACCGAAGGTGGCCAGAACCTGCTCGACTGGGACCAGTCCCGCCAGCAGTTCGGCGCAGGCCTCACCGGCTTCATCTTCTCGACGCCTGCTCACGTTCAGACGATCCAGGGTCTGGTTGGTGACCGTTTCAAGCTGAAGACGGCGACCTTCCCGCTCGACAACAAGGAAAAGGGCGGCGTGCCGACCGGCGGCAACTCTGCCGTCATCCTCACGCAGGACAAGGCCAGGCAGGATGCAGCCTGGAAATACCTGAAGTGGATCACCGGTCCGGAGGCGCAGAACACCATCGTGCGCATCACCGGCTACCTGCCGACCAACAAACTGGCCACCGGCCCGGACTTTCTCGCTCCTTATTATGTCGAGAACCCGAATGTGAAGACCGCTTCGCTTCAGGCCGATCGTTCTCTGCCCTGGGCCGGTTATCCGGGCGGCGATTCCGTCCGCATCTGGCGCACGCAGCGCGACATTATCGGCACCGTCATGCGCGGTGAGGTAACGCCGGAAGCCGGTCTCAAGCAGATCGTCGAGCAGACCAACGCCCTGCTGAAATAAGCAGAGCCTACGAAGAGGCTGCGGGGAAATTCGTTCCCGCAGCCATTTTATACAGGAAGACCGACAATGAAGATCATCCAGATCACCGACACCCACCTCGTGCCACCGGGCATTTCCGTAAACGGCGTGGATCCCGAAAAACAGCTGCGTGCCGCTGTCGCCGATATCGTCGAAAAACACGCAGACGCCGATCTTCTGGTCATGACGGGTGATCTTTGCAACTACGGTGAGCCGGAAGCCTATCAGCTGCTGCGTGAGATTCTCGCGCCGGTCTCCGTGCCCGTCCGTCTGATGCTCGGCAATCACGATCGCCGGCCTGAATTCGTGGCGGCCTTCCCCGAACAGCCGCGCGACGAAAACGGTTATGTCCAGTCCTTCATCGATACGGATTTCGGTCGGCTGATGTTTCTCGACAGCCACGAAGCCGATGTGATCGGCGGCATATATGGTGCGGATCGTCTGGCATGGCTGGAGAGCACGCTGGAAAGCGCCGGCGAGCTGCCGGTGACGATTTTCATCCACCATCCGCCGATGGATTGCGGCATCCGGCATTTCGAGCATATCGGCATGCATGACGACGGCGCGGTCATGCGCCGTCTTGCCGCTCATCCTGCAGGTATACGCCATATCGTTTTCGGTCACATCCATGTGCCGATGGCTGGTACGACCGCGGAAGGCATAGCCTATAGCTCGGGTCAGGCGTGTGCGCATCGTTTCATCACTGCGATCGATGTGGTCGACCCGCTATGGACGGGTGGCAATCCCTGTTACCGGCTCATCACCCTCGGCGCATTCGGTCTGCGCGCCTACGATGTCGAGGTGGGCCAGGTCGTGCTCGGGCAGGCCGCCCTTTGCGAAGGCCCCTGATCGCGAGCCTTTTCAATGTCGCGATGAGGCGATTTCCGTCTCGTCGCCTGTGGCCGACAGCGGGGCGTCACAAAAGTCTTTGCCATTCATCGTGGCCGCGATGGCGTGAAGGCCTTATTGGCTGTCGCATCGATGCACCACATAGGCCTGTCGAACGGGATTTGACACATCGAAGCCATGGTCCGGGCCGCATCCTTGATCTATGTCAGTTTCCCCGATGAAACTGCACGCCATAATGCCCAAAAGGTGGCTTGCTTGATGCGTGCCATCGTGAGTGCTGATCATGGAGAAGTGCATGCTTGAAAAGCGTATCCGCAACGCGTCCCTCTTGAAAAAGATCGTTAGCGCCGAAGAAGCCGCCAGTCTCATTCAGGATGGCATGACCGTCGGCATGAGCGGTTTCACGCGCGCCGGCGAAGCCAAGGCCGTGCCCCTGGCGCTGGCGGAGCGCGCCAGGACGCACCCCATGAAAATCACCCTGATGACCGGCGCTTCCCTCGGCAACGATCTCGACAAGACGATGGTCGAGGCCGGCATGCTGGCGCGCCGGATGCCGTTCCAGTCCGATCCGGCTTTGCGCAAGGCGATCAATGACGGCAAGGTGATGTTCATCGATCAGCATCTTTCCGAAACGGTCGAGCAATTGCGCGGCGGCCAGATCCACGGGGTCGATGTCGCCATTGTCGAGGCCGTGGCAATCACGGCGGAAGGCGGCATCGTTCCCACCACCTCGGTCGGCAATTCCGCAAGCTTCGCCATTCTGGCCGACAAGGTCATCGTTGAGATCAACCTGTCGCAGCCCGAAGTGCTGGAGGGGCTGCACGACATCTTCATTCCCGCCAAACGGCCCACCCGCATGCCTATTCCGGTTGTGGCGACGGATAGCCGTGTCGGCCTGCCCTTTATTCCGGTTCCGCCGGAAAAGATCGCCGCCATCGTGCTGAGCGACAAGAGCGACAGTTTTTCGACGGTGCTGCCGCCGGATGACGAAACCAAGGCGATTGCCGGCCATCTCACCGAATTCCTGCTGAACGAGGTTCGTCATGGCCGCATGACCCACGAACTCCAGCCGCTCCAGGCCGGCATCGGCACCATCGCCAATGCGGTGATGCATGGGTTCATCGACACGCCGTTTCACGATCTCAAAATGTATTCGGAGGTCCTGCAGGAGTCGACCTTCGAACTGTTCGATTCGGGCAAGCTGACCTTCGCGTCCGGTTCGTCGATCACGCTCTCTTCCGCCATGAACGAACGGGTCATGCCGCGACTGGCCGATTACAAGAGCCGGCTGATCCTTCGCCCGCAGGAAGTCAGCAATCATCCGGAAGTCATCCGCCGCCTCGGCATCATCGGCATCAACACGGCGCTGGAATTCGATATTTACGGAAACGTCAATTCCACCCACGTCGGCGGAACGCATATGATGAACGGCATCGGCGGTTCCGGCGATTTCGCCCGCAATGCCTATATGTCGATCTTCGTCACCAAGTCGATCGCCAAGGGTGGCGCCATCTCCAGCGTCGTGCCCATGGTCAGCCATGTCGACCATACCGAACACGATGTCGATATTCTCGTCACGGAAACCGGCCTTGCCGATCTGCGCGGCCTCGCACCGCGTGAGCGGGCGCCCGTCATCATCGCAAACTGCGTGCATCTCAGCTACCGCGATGCGCTGACTGATTATTATCAGCGTGCGGTGGCAAGGGGCGGACACACGCCGCACCTCATCGAAGAGGCTCTGTCCTGGCATCAAGCGCTGCGGGAACGGGGCACGATGCTGCCGCAGCAATAGGCCTTCGTAACGCTTACTCGACGACGGCCGGTTCAAGCGCCCGGCAATTGGGTCCGTTTGGACACACCGGTGGGGAAAGTGCCGCCGCTTCGCTCAGGTTGCTGGCGCGGCAGTTCCGCCTCCGGTAGAAAATCCTCTCCAATCGGCCGCTGTCGAGCTGCCTCTGGGTTGTAGGAGAGTGATGTGATGCCCATTCGCTTCGTGGCCGTAGTCGCCATTGTCGCTCTGCTCGCCGGCTGCGGCGGGCGGCCGATCGGGGTCATGACACCGACGGGCCAGACTGTGGCAGGCACGACGCCGGTCAATCTTCTCGTTGCCACCACGCGTGCGCCATCGGAAAACGCCGCCGTGCTTTTTGGCGGTGAACGCGGAACGGGCCTGAAGGTCGATGCCGTCACCATCTCCATTCCGCCCAATGCCAACCGCAAGGTCGGACAGGTTCAATGGCCGAAGAAGCTGCCGCCCAGCCCGCTTAAAGATTTCACAACGGTGGCCGTAGAGCCCATTCGTTCCGAAGCGGAGACGAAAAGCTGGATCAGCAAACATATCCAGAAAGACCGCCGCGTGCTGGTCTTCGTGCACGGTTTTAATAACCGTTACGAGGAATCCGTCTATCGCTTTGCGCAGATCGTCCATGATTCCGGCTCGGACGTCGTACCTGTGGTTTTCACCTGGCCGTCGCGGGCGAGCATCTTCGATTATAATTACGACAAGGAAAGCACCAACTATTCGCGCGATGCGCTGGAGGAAATGCTGACCCGCCTCGCACGCGACAAATCCATCGGCGAAGTCACCGTCATGGCGCATTCCATGGGCACCTGGCTTGCAGTGGAGGCGCTGCGCCAGATGGCCATCCGTAACGGCCGCGTCGATCCGAAGATCAGCAATGTCATTCTGGCCGCGCCGGATCTCGATGTGGACGTGTTCAGCCGGCAATTCGCAAGTCTTGGCAAGACACCGCCGAAATTCACGCTCTTTGTCTCGCAGGATGATCGTGCGCTCAGCCTGTCGCGCCGCATCTCAGGCAATGTCGACCGCCTTGGCCAGATCGATCCCTCCGTCGAACCCTATCGCAGCCAGCTGGAAAAAGCCGGCATCACCGTTCTCGATCTCACCAAACTGCAATCCGGGGACCGTCTGAACCATGGCAAATTTGCCGAAAGCCCCGAGGTCGTCCGCCTGATCGGTGACCGCCTCATTGCCGGCCAGACGGTGACGGATTCCGATGTCGGTCTGGGTGAAGCGCTGGGCGCGGTCAGCATCGGCGCTGCGCAAACCGTCGGAACGGCCGCCAGTGTTGTGGTCAGCGCCCCGATCGCGGTCTTCGATCCGCGCACGCGGGAGAATTACGGCAGGCAGGTGGAGCGGCTTGGCCGTTCCGTCGAAAACACCGTTGGGTCGGTGGGCGATACCGCCGGTTCCGTGGTGGATGACCAGGCGCTGCAATCGTCGAGGGTCAACTGCGATGCCGCCGCCAATCGAAACCGGGCGGAATGCCGTAGCCGCTAAAACCATGATGCGGCGGGATGACGGAAACATCAGGCGTTTTTGTCATCGCACGCCGGCAGATTTGTATACAGCTTGTATTTTTATCTGTATGGTCGGGTCAACAACCCAATTTCCGGAGTAGACCCCCATGCGTTGGAAACGCACCCTCCAGCTTCTCGATGTGCATTGCGAAGGCGAGATCGGCCGTGTCGTCACCGGCGGCGCGCCGAAGATTCCCGGCAACACGGTGGCCGAGCAGCTTCACTGGATGAACACCGACCCGCAGGGAGAGGCGCTCCGCCGCTTCCTGACACTGGAACCGCGCGGCACGCCCATGGGCTCGGTCAATCTTCTCCTGCCGCCGAAACATCCGGACGCACATGCCGCCTTCGTCATTCTCCAGCCCGATCAGGCCCATGCCAGTTCGGGCTCCAATTCCATCTGCGCGACGACCGCGCTGTTGGAAAGCGGCATGGTGCAAATGCAGGAGCCGGAAACCGTCATCATTCTGGAAACGGCGGCCGGTCTTGTCAAAGCCACGGCCACCTGCCGTGATGGGCGCTGCGAAAAGGTCAAGCTGACCATGGTGCCGTCCTTCGTGCATGCGCTGGATGTCAGCATCGACACGCCCGAATGGGGCAGGGTGACGATGGATATTTCCTATGGCGGCATTTTTTACGCGCTTGTCGATGTCCGTCAGATCGGGCTGACGATCGACAAGGCCAATGCCGCCAAGCTGGTCGCCGCCGGCATGATCCTGAAGGATCGCGTCAACCGCGAAATGACCGTCGTTCATCCGGAAATCCCCGCCATATCCGGTGTCGCCTATGTGATGTTCCGCGATGTGGATGCGGATGGCTCCATCCGCACCTGCACCACCATGTGGCCGGGCCGTGCGGATCGCTCGCCCTGCGGCACCGGCAATTCCGCCAATCTCGCCACGCTTTATGCGCGCGGCAAGGTGAAGGTGGGAGACGAATATAAATCCCGCTCGATCATCGGTTCGGAATTCGATGTCGGCCTTTCCGCCGTCACCGAGGTAGCGGGCCGTCCGGCCGTCATTCCCACCATTGCCGGGCGTGGCTTCACCTTCGGTTTGCACCAGGTGGGCCTCGACCCCTTCGACCCCCTGGCGGATGGTTTCGCCATGACCGATGTCTGGGGTCCGGAAGCGGGCAACATCTGAAGCAAGCTTCAAAAAAACGACATTTACAGCTGCCCGATGGTCTCTGGCGGCTGTTTTCCTGCGACAAAAGATGCTAAGCGGGCGCCAATTCCATCATGCTCCGAGGTAAACCGATGAAGTCGCTCACCCTGCGCCGCCCTGATGACTGGCACCTGCACCTTCGGGATGGCGCCATGCTGGAAGGCGTTATCGGGGATACGAGCCGCCATTTCGCCCGTGCCATCATCATGCCGAACCTGGTGCCGCCGGTCGTTACCACCGCCGATGCCCGCGCCTATCGCGAGCGCATCGTCAAGGCGATCCCGGCGGGCGATCGTTTCGAGCCGCTGATGACCCTCTATCTCACCGAGGATACCGAGGCCGACGACGTGGAAGAGGGCAAAAAAAGCGGCCTCATCACCGCCGTGAAGCTCTACCCGGCGGGTGCGACCACCAATTCCCATGGCGGCGTGCGTGATTTCAACAGGGCGATGCCTGTCCTGGAGCGCATGGCGAAGATCGGTCTGCCGCTCTGCGTGCACGGTGAGGTGACGACGCCGGAAGTCGATATTTTCGACCGCGAGAAGGTCTTCATCGAGACGGTTCTGGAGCCGCTGCGCCAGCGCCTGCCGGAACTGAAGGTGACGATGGAGCACATCACCACCCGTGACGGTGTGGATTACATCAAGTCATCCAAGGCCAATCTGGCCGGCTCCATCACCACTCACCATCTCATCATCAACCGCAACGCCATTCTGGTCGGTGGTATCAAGCCGCATTATTATTGCCTGCCCGTTGCCAAGCGGGAGGAACACCGGCTGGCGCTGCGGTCTGCCGCGACGTCGGGTGATGCGCGCTTCTTCCTCGGCACGGATTCCGCCCCGCATGTGGACCCGCTGAAGGAATGCGCCTGCGGCTGCGCCGGCATCTACACCTCCATCAACACCATGAGCTGCCTTGCGCATGTTTTCGAGGACGAAAACGCTCTCGACAAGCTGGAGGCCTTCGCCTCGCTCAACGGCCCGGCCTGGTACGGCCTTGCGCCGAATGAGGAAACGATCACGCTGGTGAAGCGCGATGAAGCCGTGGCCTTTCCCGCCAAGATCGAAACGGGCGCCGGGCCGGTGACGGTATTCGATCCGATGTTCCCGCTTCATTGGGATGTGAGTTGATTTTTTAATGACCGCCGGCACTGCCGGCGGTTTTGTTATGGTCCACAGGCATTCGCTATCCAGCGCCGCCTGCGGATACCCGCAACGCTGAACAAAAACATTGTGCTTTCCGGAAACCGGTCAGGGTTCTCGGAACGATAAACCAAGGCCGAAAAGGAGAACGCCTATGAACCATTTCACATTCACCGACCGCGCCGTCGTTGCGGAACTGGTTGCGAAGATGTTGTGGGAAATCAAGGCGGTCCACTTTAATTCCGAAAGCCCCTACACCTTCGCTTCGGGCATGAAGAGCCCCGTCTATATCGACATGCGCAAGCTCATTTCCTTCCCGCGCATTCGCTCGGCGGCGATGGATTTTGCGGCGGCGGCGGTGATGCGGGAGGCCGGTTTTGAGAAGTTCGACTGTGTGGCAGGGGGTGAAACGGCGGGCATTCCCTTCGCGGCTTTCCTTGCCGAGCGCCTCGGCCTGCCGATGATCTATTGCCGCAAGAAGCCGAAAGGCCATGGCCGCAACGCCCAGATTGAAGGCCATATGCCTGATGGTGCGCGCGTTCTGGTCATCGAGGACCTGACGACGGCCGGCGGATCGATGTTCACCTTCATCGACGCCATCCGCGCGGCGGGCGGCATTGTCGATCACGGCATCGCGCTCTTCTATTACGGCATCTTCGAGGAGGCCGAAGCGCGCTTCGCCAACGGCAATGTCAAGCTGCATTACCTGACGACCTGGCGCGATGTTCTGGCGGTCGCACGGGCTGAAAAACTGTTCGATGAAAAGACCCTTTCGGAGGTCGAAGCCTTCCTCGACAATCCGCTACCCTGGTCCGCAAAACGCGGCGGTGTCAGCGAATTGCCGCAATCTTAATTTCGGATGAGGCCAGCCCGGTTTTGCGGCTGGCCTTCAGATCGATCTTCGTCTAAATCGATTTAAGTTCATTTGATTTGCTGTTTTGAGGAGGACCGTAATGATCCTGTGTTGTGGTGAAGCCCTGATTGACATGCTGCCCCGGCAGACGACGCTGGGTGAAGCGGGTTTTGCCCCCTATGCAGGTGGAGCGGTCTTCAACACGGCGATTGCGCTTGGGCGTCTCGGCGTTCCCTCGGCGTTTTTCACCGGTCTTTCCGATGACATGATGGGCGATATCCTGCGGGAAACCCTGCGGGCCAGCAAGGTGGATTTCAGCTATTGCGCCACGCTTTCGCGCCCCACCACCATCGCCTTCGTCAAGCTGGTGGATGGCCATGCGACCTATGCCTTTTATGACGAGAACACCGCCGGCCGGATGATCACCGAGGCCGAGCTTCCGGCGCTCGGCGCCGATTGCGAGGCACTGCATTTCGGCGCCATCAGCCTTATTCCCGAACCCTGCGGCGGCACCTATGAGGCGTTGATGGCGCGTGAGCATGAAAGCCGCGTCATCTCCCTCGATCCGAATATTCGCCCCGGTTTCATCAAGGACAAGCAGTCGCATATGGCTCGCATCCGCCGCATGGCGGCCATGTCGGACATCGTTAAATTCTCGGATGAGGACCTTGCCTGGTTCGGCCTGGAAGGCGATGAGGATACGCTTGCTCGCCACTGGCTGCACCATGGTGCCAAACTCGTCGTCGTCACCCGCGGCGCCAAGGGTGCCGTTGGTTACAGCGCCAACCTCAAGGTGGAAGTGGCCTCCGAACGGGTGGAAGTGGTCGATACCGTCGGCGCAGGCGATACATTCGATGCCGGCATTCTCGCCTCGCTGAAAATGCAGGGTCTTCTGACGAAGGCGCAGGTGGCGTCTCTCACGCAAGAGCAGATCAGGAAAGCCCTGGCGCTGGGTGCCAAGGCGGCTGCGGTCACGGTCTCGCGGGCTGGTGCAAATCCGCCGTTCGCCCATGAAATCGGATTGTGACGGGCGCGGCTGACCCGTCTTGAAAGGGTGGCTCAAGGCTCTCGCCAGCGCTAAGGCCGTAAAAAACGGTTGTTTGGATATCAAAAACCTTGTGTCCGCCGTTTTTTCGCGAAACAAGCGTCGCATGAGTGTTCCGAAGCCCCATCCTTTCGATTTCGACCCAAGCTACGGCATGCAGCGTGAGCAGCTCCTGGCAATCACCCCGCCGGAAGCGCCGCCGGGTTTTGATGATTTCTGGAAGAAGCGTTATCGCCGCGCGCTGGCCACGGATCCGCGACCGGTGCTGCGCAAGAGCAGGCTGAGCCATCCCCGCTGGCAGGTCCTTGATGTCACCTATACCTCCACCGGCGGCTTCCGCATTGGCGGATGGCTGCTTCTGCCGCGCGAGGGACAGGTGCGGCGCGGCCTCGTCGTCGGCCATGGTTATGGCGGACGCGGAGAGCCCGATTTCGATGTGCCGGTGGAAGAAACAGCCGTGCTGTTTCCCTGTTTTCGTGGACTTTCGCTCAGCGCCTGCCCGCCGATTTCGTCCGACCCTTCGTTGCATGTCCTCTATAACATCGACAGGAAGGACGATTATATCATCGGTGGCTGCGTCGACGATCTGTGGGTTGCCGTTTCCGCACTCGTTATCCTTTACCCCTGGCTGGAAGGGCAGGTGGGATATAGCGGCATCAGTTTCGGCGGCGGCATCGGTGCTCTGGCCATCCCCTTCGACCCGCGTATCGACCGCGGCCATCTGGTGGTGCCAACCTTCGGGCACAGGCCGTTCTGGCTGACCCTGCCCACCGTCGGCAGTGCGGACGCGGTTCAGACCTATCAGAAGACCCATGCGAACGTGCTCGAGACGCTGCGCCTGTTCGATGCCGCCTGTGCCGCGGCCCGCATACATGTGCCGATGCTGGTCGCGCCGGCGCTCTTCGATCCGGCCGTGGCGCCGCCCTGCCAGTTCGCGGTGGCCAATGCCCTGCCGCACTCAAAATTTAATGAAATCTTCATCCTCGACGCCGGCCATTTCGATTACCCTGACAGCGCATCGCAAGATGTAGTCCATAAGGACAAGGTCAGACGGTTTTTCAAGGTGCCATGAAACGCGAATATCTCCGCTGGTATAGTCACAGGCTCCATCGCGACATGGAGCTCCTGATATTCGGTCATGCCGGCGCCAAGGTGCTGATGTTTCCCACACGCGACGGGCGTTTTTTCGAATATGAGGAACTCGGCCTTGTCAGCAGTCTGGCCGACAAGCTGGAAGCGGGCCATCTTCAGCTTTATTGCATCGAGGGGCTGGCCAGAGAGACCTTTTACGCGACCCATCACCACCCGGCCGACCGCATCCGTCGCCATGCCGCCTTCGAGGAGTACATTCTCGGCGAAGTGTTGCCACTGATGGCCGAGAAAAACCATCACGCCGATATCATCGTCCACGGCTGCAGCCTCGGCGCCTTCCAGGCCGCCAGCCTCGTGTTCCGCCATCCGCATCTGTTCCGCAAACTCGTTGCCTTTTCAGGCCGTTACGACCTGACGATGAAAGTGGAATCCTTCGGCGACCTGTTCGACGGCTATTATGACGATGACGTCTATTTCCACATGCCGAGCCACTTCCTGCCGGGGCTTGCCTGCCCGTGGCGGCTCGATAACCTGCGCCGTATCGACATGGTCTTCACCATCGGTGATGCCGATCCGTTTCTGGACAACAACCATCATCTGAGCCGCCTGCTTTCGGACAAGCAGGTGGGGCATCGGATGCATGTCTGGGAAGGGCGTGCCCACCGTGCCGGTGCGTGGCGAAAGATGGCAGCACTTTATATTTGAGCGAAGGACATGAAAAAAGCCGGAGACAGCTCCGGCTCTTTTTGGAAGGGCGGCCTCAGCCAGCCAGTCCCGCCAGCGCCTTTACCAGCCCCTGTGTCGAGCTGTCATGGCCGGCGGCGCTTTCCTTGCCTTCCACGACGGGCAGCAGGCCGGTCGCCAGTTCCTTGCCAAGCTCCACGCCCCACTGGTCGAAGGAGTTGATGCGGAACAGCACGCCTTCCACGAAGACGCGGTGCTCGTAGAGCGCGATCAGGCGGCCGAGTGCAAACGGCGTCAGCCTGTCATAAACGAAGGTGATCGAGGGGCGGTTGCCGGTGAAGACACGGTGCGGGGCGATAAAGTCCGCGAGCTTGTCCTCCATGCCCTTGGAGGTCAGCTGGGCCTTCGCCTCAGCCAGCGTGCGTCCCTTCATCAGCGCTTCCGATTGCGCCAGGCAATTGGCGATGAGAAGCTGGTGCTGATGGCGCAGTTCCGGTTCAAAGCCATTGGCGGCGATCATGAATTCCGCCGGAATGACGCTCGTGCCCTGGTGGATGAGCTGGTAGAAGGCGTGCTGGCCGTTGGTGCCGGGCTCACCCCAGACGACCGGGCCGGACTGGCCTTCGACCGGCGTGCCGTCGATGGTGACGCCCTTGCCGTTCGATTCCATGTCGAGCTGCTGCAGATAGGCGGGGAAACGCGACAGACGCTGGTCATAAGGCAGGATGGCGCGTGTCGGATAGTTCAGCACGTTACGGTTATAGAAGCCGATGAGACCGAGCAGCATCGGCAGGTTTTCGCGGATCGGCGCCTCGCGGAAATGCCTGTCCATGGCGTGCGCGCCATCCAGGAACTTGCCGAAATTTTCCGGTCCGATGGCGATCATCAGCGGCAGGCCGATAGCCGACCAGATCGAATACCGGCCACCCACCCAGTCCCAGAAACCGAAGATGCGGTCGCTTTCGATGCCGAAGGCGGCAACCTTGTCCAGCGCGGTGGAAACGGCGGCGAAGTGATGCTTGACGGCGCCTTCGCCCAGCTTTTCGGCGATGAAGCGGCGCGCGGTGGCGGCATTCGTCATCGTCTCGATGGTGGTGAACGTCTTCGAGGCGACGATGAAGAGCGAGGTCTCCGGATCGATAAGCTTCAGCGTGTCGGCAATATGTGCGCCGTCGATGTTGGACACGAAATGTGCCCGCGGGCCGTCATGGAAAGGCGCGAGCGCCAGTGTCGCCATGACGGGACCGAGATCGGAGCCGCCGATCCCGATATTGATGACGTCGGTGATCTTTTTACCGGTTGCGCCCTTGAGCGCGCCGGAGCGGATCGCATCGGCAAACTGGCCCATGGCGGCGAGAACGGCGTTCACGTCCGGCATCACATCCTTGCCGTCCACCAGAACCGGGGCGTTGGAGCGGTTGCGCAGCGCGGTATGCAGCACGGCGCGGTCTTCGGTGAAGTTGATCGCCTTGCCGGAGAACATCTCCTCGCGCTTTGCCTCGACGCCGCCTTCGCGCGCCAGCTGTTCGAGAAGCGTCACGATCTCCTCGTTGACCGCGCATTTGGAATAATCCATCAGCAGGTCATCGAATTTTACGCTGAAACGGCTGAATCTCTTGTCGTCGGCCGCAAAGGCGGCGCGAAGATCGGTTGCGGCTGTGCTGCTTGCCGTTGCTTTGAGTTTTTCGATGGTGGCCTGCATCATGTGCTCCTCGGCTTCCGTGGAAGGATGAGGAAACTATTCTTTTTCAGGCGGCCAAATCAAGGCGACTTTGAGAAAAGAAAAGAGCCGGTCGCCCGGCTCCATTCGCTCAGTTCAGATTGCGCAATTCGCGTCGCAAAATCTTGCCGACATTCGATTTCGGCAGTTCGGTACGGAACTCGATGATTTTCGGCCGCTTGTAGTTCGTCAGGTTCTTGGCGCAGAAAGCCTTGAGCTCCGCTTCCGTCAGCGACTGGTCCTTCTTGACGACGAAAAGCTTCACCGTTTCGCCGGAATGCTCGTCCGGGACACCGATCGCGGCGCATTCCAGCACGCCGGGATGGCTGGCGGCCACTTCCTCGACCTCGTTCGGATAGACATTGAAACCGGAGACCAGGATCATGTCCTTCTTGCGATCGACGATCTTGGTGTAACCGCGCTCGTCCATGAAACCCATGTCGCCGGAACGGAAAAAACCGTCCTGCGTCATGACTTTCGCGGTCTCATCCGGCCTTTGCCAGTAACCGGCCATGACCTGCGGCCCACGAATGCAGACTTCGCCGACCTCGCCGGAGGGCAGGCTGTTGCCGTCGTCGTCGCGAATGTCGATTTCCGTCGAGGAAAGCGGCAGGCCGATGGTGCCGCTGAATTCCAACGTATCCAGCCGGTTGACGGTCGCGACCGGCGAGGTCTCCGACAGGCCGTAACCTTCGGCGATCGGGCAACCGACGATGGAAAGCCAGCGTTCCGCGACGGGCCGTTGAATAGCCATGCCGCCGCCGAGAACGAGAATGAGCGAGGACAGATCGAGCTTGCGGAAATCCTCGTTGTTCATCAATGCGTTGAACAGCGTATTGATGCCGGGGAAAATATGCGGCTGATAATGCGACAGTTCCTTCACGAAGCCGGGGATATCGCGCGGATTGGCGATCAGCAGGTTGTGGCCGCCGAGCGCGATGCCCATCAGCGAATTCACCGTGAGTGCGAAGATATGGCACAGCGGCAGCGCGCAAATGAAGTTGAGAACCTCGGGACGGTCCTTGCGGCTGCTGAAGGCGGCGTCCAGCCACAGGCTGATCTGCGCCTTGTTGGCGAGAAGATTGGCATGGGTGAGGATTGCGCCCTTGGAAACACCCGTCGTGCCGCCGGTATATTGCAGGAACGCGATATCCTGCGGCTTGAGGCTGGCGGGCTTGAGGGAAAATCCCTGACCTTCCTTCAGCACGGCCTTGAAGCTGATCGAGCCGGGGACCGCATAGGCGGGCACGAGCTTCTTTACCCTGCGGACGACCAGATTGACGATGTGCCCCTTGAAGCCAAGAAGATCGCCCATGGTTGCGACAACCACATCCCTTACGGCGCTTTTCGGCACCGCCTGCTGCGCCACATGGGCGAAGTTTTCCAGTACGAAAAGCGCTTTTGCGCCGGAATCCTTCAGCTGGTGTTCGAGTTCGCGCGGCGTGTAGAGCGGATTGACGTTGACCACCACCATGCCCGCCCGCAGGATCCCGTAAACCGCGACGGGATTTTGCAGGATGTTCGGCATCATCACCGCGACCCGGTCGCCTTTTTCCAGTCCCCTGGATTGCAGCCAGGCGGCGACGGCGCGGGTTTCAGCATCCAGTTGCCGGTAGGTCAGCGACTTTCCCATGCTGGAAAAGGCCTTGCGGTCGGCAAATTGCACGCAGCTTTTTTCGAGGAGATCGACAAGGGAGGCATTGGCCGATACCGGGATATCGGAAGGGACGCCAGGCGGATAGGATGACAGCCAACGCTTCTCCACGTTGACATTTTCCGCATGTCCTAGGGACAGTTCACTCATGCTTCTCCTCCCAGAGTCGTTGTCGCGCCGTGCATCCGGTGGAATGCATGAAGGCGCTTTCGGCTGCCTGATGATCATAAGGTTCCCGCAATCAGCCGGTTTGCCGACCGGATCGAAGAAACCCCATGCGCGTCACCGGATCGACCGCTCCTCCTGCTCCCCGGTGGCGAATGATAGACGCGGAATCCCCTGACGTCCATCATGTCGGCAAAGCCTATTTAACTCTAACGTAAACGTCAATATTGCTGTCCGACATCTCGCAGCCTTGTGAATGAAAACCGTGCGCTGCGCGATTTTTTGACTTTAATCCTGAATTGAGCGATCAACATAACTCGCAAAGCAGGGCAGGATTGGAAATGGCAGGCAGGGCAGCGCTTGAACTGAAATCGGTCGGAAAAAGATTCGGCGATACCGATGTCTTGTCCGATATCGATCTCGCCGTCGAAAGCGGCGAGATCATTTGCCTGGTGGGACGCTCCGGCTGTGGAAAATCGACCCTGCTGCGCATTGTTGCGGGTGTGGAAACGCCGGACCGGGGCAGCGTTGTCCTGAATGGCTCCATCGTGGCCGGTTCGGGTGTTTTCGTCGAGCCGGAAAAACGCAATATCGGTTTCGTCTTTCAGGATTACGCGCTGTTCCCGCATCTCACCGTCGAGCAGAACGTTCTATTCGGCCTCAGATCCCTGCCGAAGGCCGAGGCGCGCCGCCGTGCGGGGGAAATGATCGAGCACGTTCACCTGCGGGATCTGGCGAAACGCTATCCGCATACGCTTTCGGGCGGTGAGCAGCAGCGAGTGGCGCTTGCGCGCGCGCTTGCCCCGCAGCCCGGGCTTTTGTTGATGGACGAGCCCTTTTCCAATCTGGACAGGGGTTTGCGCGACAATGTTCGTGAAGAGACGCTGGGCCTCCTGCGGCAGCTGGGTACGACGGCGATCATGGTCACCCATGATCCGGAGGAGGCGCTCTCTGCAGGCGACCGCGTGGTACTGATGCAGCAGGGCCGTATCGTGCAAAGCGGCACGGGTTATGAAATCCACGACAATCCCAAAACCCGCTACGCCGCCGATTTCTTCTGCGCCTTCAACAAGATCGAAGGCCGGGTAAGGCAGGGCCGCGTCGAAACGCCGCTTGGACTTCTGGGGGATGCGTCCGATCTGCCGGACGGCGCCGCCGCCATCGCTTATGTCCGTCCCAATGCGATCTCGATCATCGCGGATGACACCGCGCGCGAGGGGATCGCCGGAGAAATAGCGAGCCGCGTTTTCCTCGGCGAGATCGAACAGCTCGGCATCGCCGTGCCCGGATTGCCGGCAGACCTGCGGGTGAGGACAATGCAGCGTATGCCGGCCAAGACCAAGGCCGTGCGCGTTGGCATCGATCCAACGGGCGTTTTGATATTTACCTGAAGTTGAATAAGTAGATTTGCATGTCTATTTCTGCTCTATTTTCAACTCTTGGTGATCAGATGCGTCCGAAAAACGCAGAAATAAAACTTGATTTGATCCATCATGTATGATGTCTGCTGCCTCTATATTGCCGCCATTGAAGAGGGAGACGAAACATGACGAAATTTACCCGATTTGCCCTGCTTGCCAGCACGGTTGCTTTCGCAGCCGGATCGGCCAGCGCCGCGGAACTCAACATCTACACCACGAGAGAGCCGGGTCTGATCCAGCCCCTGCTGGAATCCTTCACCGCCTCGAGCGGCGTCAAGGTCAACACGGTCTTCCTGAAGGACGGTCTTGCCGAGCGCGTTCTGAGCGAAGGCGCAAGCTCGCCGGCCGACGTTCTGATGACCGTGGATGCCGGCAATCTTGTCGATCTCGCCGAAAAAGGCGTGACACAGGCGGTCGAATCCGAAACCCTGACCAAGGCTGTTCCCGCCGAGCTTCGCGATGCCAAGGGTCATTGGTTCGCGCTTTCCATGCGCGCCCGCGTTCTTTATGCGGCGAAGGATCTCGATCTCGCCTCCTTCCATTATGAAGATTTGGCGGACGCCAAGTGGAAGGGCAAGGTCTGCATTCGCGCCGGCCAGCACCCCTATAACACCGCGCTTTTTGCCGATTACATCGCCCATTATGGTGCGGCCGACACCGAAAAGTGGCTGGCCGGCGTCAAGGAAAACCTGGCCCGCAAGGCAGGCGGCGGCGACCGTGACGTTGCCAAGGACATCCTCGGCGGCATTTGCGATATCGGCATCGCCAACTCCTATTATGTCGGCTTGATGCGCTCGGGCAAGGGCGGCGAGGAGCAGGTGAAGTGGGGCGACGCCATCAAGGTTGTTCTGCCGACTTTCAAGAATGGCGGCACGCAGGTCAACATCACCGGGGCGGCCGTGGCCAAGAACGCGCCGAACAAGGCCGAAGCCGTCAAGCTTCTGGAATATCTCGTCTCTGACGAAGCTCAGAAGATCTATGCCGAAGCCAATTACGAATATCCGGTCAAGCAGGGTGCTGCTCTCAACGAGATCGTCGCCTCCTTCGGTGACCTGAAGATCGACAACAAGCCGCTGACGGAAATCGTATCGCACCGCAAGCAGGCGAGCGAGCTGGTCGACAAGGTCGGCTTCGACAAGTAAAGCCAACCGGCAATAACGCGGTGGAAGGCGTTCGCACCCGCGGACGCCTTCCCTGTATTTAAAGAAGCTCATGAATCCAGATGCCGTTCAGCCATTGACGACCCGTGCGGGAACAAGGTTTTCATCCTCCTTCTGGTGGCTGGGCCTGTCGCTCGTTGCGGTCTGCGGCGCCATGGTGCCGGTTCTGGCACTTGTTTCTCAGGCCGTGCAGGGGTCCGCCGGCCTGTGGGAGCATTTCGGCTCCACCGTTGTTTTGGCAGCGCTGCCGGATACGGTCATCCTTCTCGCCGGTGTCGGGTTGCTGGCTGGCGTCATCGGAACCTGTTCGGCCTGGCTGGTTGCCGCCTATGATTTCCCCGGGCGCAGGATATTGGAATGGGCGCTGCTGCTGCCGCTGGCCATGCCCACCTATATCGTCGCTTACGCCTATCTGGATATTCTGCATCCCATCGGGCCGGTGCAGGGAGTGATCCGCTGGCTGCTCGGTTATTCCAGCCCGCGTGAATTCCGCCTGCCCGACATAAGGTCGATGACGGGCTGCATCATCCTTCTCGCCTTCGTCCTTTTTCCCTATGTCTATATTCCCGTCCGCGCCATGTTCCTCACACAGGCAGGCAATCTGCTGGAGGCCGCCCGCATGCTCGGCGTTTCCAGACGGACGGCTTTCTTCAAGGTCGCGGTGCCGCTGGCGCGTCCGGCAATTGCGGTGGGCGTCAGCCTCGCCCTTATGGAGGCGCTGAACGATATCGGCGCGTCGGAATTTTTGGGCGTCCGGACGCTTACCGTTTCCGTCTATACCACTTGGGTCACGAAATCGGACCTGCCCGGTGCAGCGCAGATCGCGCTCTCCATGCTGTTCATCGTCGTCGCCCTGGTGGCGTTTGAACGCTGGGCGCGGCGCAAGCAGCGTTATTCGGTTTCCGCACAGAAAAGCCAGGAACTGGAGCCGGTGCGCCTTACCGGCCTCAGGGCCTGCGGCGCTTTTACGCTTGGCAGCCTACCTGTCCTGATCGGGTTTGTGGCGCCGGCGAGCTATCTCGTCATCGAAGCATGGAAAAGGTTCCGCTTCAGCGGCCTTTCGGCGCGCTTCACCGAGGAGGCGTTGAACACTATCGTCTTTGCCGGCTTGGCGACGGCGATCACCCTTATTCTCGGCCTTGCGGTTGCTTACGCGATGCGTCTTGCTCCGGGGCGTCTCTCGCTCTGGTCCTACCGCCTGTCCACGGTGGGATATGCCGCCCCCGGCACGGTCATCGCCATCGGCGTGCTGATTGCGCTTGGCGGCTTCGACCGGTTTGTCGACCAGACCATGCGCGAATGGTTCGGCATTTCCACGGGCCTTATCTTCATCGGCAGCGGTGCCGCTCTCATCTATGCCTATTCGGCGCGTTTCCTCACCATTGCCGCAGGCGGCGTGGATGCCGGGCTGAGCCGCATCCCGTTATCCTTCGATCATGCCGCGCGAACGCTGGGGCGATCCGCGACCCAGACATTCCGCCAGATCCATCTGCCGCTTTCCAAAGCGTCGCTCGCTGCGGCGGCGCTGCTGATCTTCGTGGATTGCGTCAAGGAACTCCCCGCCACGCTTTTATTGCGGCCGCTCAATTTCGAAACCTTCGCCACCCATCTTTATGGCGAAGCGGCGCGTGGAACCTATGAGGAGGCGGCAATCGCGGCACTGGCGATCGTCGTTATCGGCATGCTTCCCGTGATGCTGCTTGCACGCATCGGCCGGCGTAAGGGCTGACTTTCCGCATCTTGCCCCATAAATGACGGGCGCAAAACGGTGCGAGAGGCCAATAAGCTTCAAATCCTCCCAGAAAACGACAAGCATCCCGCCTTAATCCTGATGTAAATACTCATCTTAATTGAGGTGCTGCGGCCCGTCGGAAATGAACGCCGGCCGCGATCTGTGTCGGGGCATATCTTGAAAAATTTGCATGGGATGTTTTTGAGCCGTCTGGCTCTGGGAACGGCTGCCGTTGTTTTGATGGCGCCGGTGATGGGCCACGCGCAGGAAACGACGGTTCTGCGGCAGATCACCGTTGAAGGCCAGGGCGCGGAAAATGCGACGGGTCCGGTCGGGGGCTATGTCGCGAAGAAAAGCGCGACGGGTTCGAAAACCGATACCGACACCAAGGACATTCCCCAGTCCGTATCGGTCGTCGGTCGTCAGGAAATGGACGATCGCGGCGCGGTGACCAAAATCGACGAGGTGCTGCGTTATACGCCCGGCGTGACGGCGGAGCCTTTCGGCACCGACCCGGATACGGACTGGATCTATATTCGCGGTTTTCAGGCCACCCAGACGGGCGTGTTCCTGGATGGGCTGAACCTGTTCAGCTATGGTTTCGGCGGTTTCCAGATGGATGCCTACGGTCTGGAGCGGGTGGAAATTCTCAAGGGTCCTGCCTCCGTGCTTTATGGCGGCGCAAATCCCGGCGGCATCGTGCAGATGGTCCGCAAGCGGACCCAGGACGCACCGGTGCGCGAAACGGAAATCGGCATCAACAATTTCGGCAATGCCTTCTTCGGTTTCGATCTCGGGGACAAGGTCGACAATGACGGCGTATGGAAATACCGTGTTACCGGCAAGGTCTCGGGCGGCGACAATTACACTGACTATTCCGAGGACCTGCGCGGCTTCATCATGCCGCAGGTCACCTTCGAGCCGGACGCCCAGACGAGCGCCACGCTCTACGGTTATTTTTCCGCGCTCGATCAGGTCCATGTCGGCAACGGCTTCCTGCCCTATGTCGGCACCGTGGTCGACGCACCCTTCGGCAAGCTTGACCGCAAGGCCTTTTATGGCGAACCGGATATCGACAATGGCCGCGTCTACCAGTCGATGGTCGGGTATGAGGTCAGCCATGAATTCGACAATGGCTGGAAGATCAGCCAGAACGCCCGTTATGGCCACCTCTACAAGCACGAGACCGGACCCTATCCGGGCGGCTGGGCCAATACGGACGCCAATGGCCAGCCGATCCTCGACGCCACCACCAACGACTACATGCTGACCCGTTTCGGTTATGACGGTGTGTCGAAGGTCGACAGTTTCGGCGTTGACAATCGCGTCGAAGGCCAGTTCGATACCGGTGCGGTCAATCATTCGCTGCTCTTCGGCCTGGATTATAAATATTACCGG
The DNA here is from genome assembly GCF_044900305.1 of Agrobacterium sp. NPDC089420. Taxonomy (NCBI): domain Bacteria; kingdom Pseudomonadati; phylum Pseudomonadota; class Alphaproteobacteria; order Hyphomicrobiales; family Rhizobiaceae; genus Agrobacterium; species Agrobacterium sp. NPDC089420. Next base: position 338,264 of record NZ_JBJDMY010000002.1, read on the forward strand.
CTGGATCAGGTGCAGGCCTGCTGCGGATCGAATGCAATTGGCGCGCTCAATCCGGTCTATGGTTCGACGCAGGGCACCAATTTTGTCTATGCCGACAATATCGTTACCCAGCAGCAGATCGGCATCTATGCCCAGGACCAGCTGCGTTTCGGCGACGGCTGGCTGGTGACGCTGAACGGCCGTTACGATTATGTCGATACGGAGCTGCATAACAGGCTGGCGACGGGCGTATCGCGCCGCTCCAATGACAATGCATTGAGCGGCCGCGCCGGCCTCGCCTATGAATTCGACAATGGCCTGACACCCTATGTCTCGGCCGCCACCTTCTTCAATCCGCTTATCGATACGCTCGCGGATGGCACGCCCGCCTCCCCAGAGGAGGGGCACCAGTTCGAAGCCGGCATCAAATACGAGCCGACTTTCTTTGATGGCAGCATCACCGCCTCCGTCTTCAAGCTGGTCAAGGACAATGCCATCGTGTCCTACACGACCGGCGGCGTGACCACGAGCGGCCAGTTCGGGCAGGTGGAATCCACCGGTTTCGAGCTGGAGGCCAAGGCTAATCTTTCCGACAACTGGAAGGCGCTCGCCTCCTATTCCTATACCGATCTCGAGATCACCCGCGATGCCAATCCCAACCTGATCGGCAAATCGCCGTGGATCGTGCCCGCCCACACCGCCTCGCTGTGGCTGGATTACGCCTTCACCGATGATACGTTTGAAGGTCTCAGCATCGGCGGCGGCGTGCGCTATCAGGGCAAATCCTGGGCGGATGAGGCCAACACGCTGCGCGTGCCGGATGCCGCCGTTTTCGATGCGGCGGTCCGCTACGAAAAGAACGACTGGACGGCGTCGATCAACGTCGCCAATGTCTTCGACAAGGAATATGTGAAGAGCTGCGCCGGCGTCTCGGTCTGCGGCTGGGGCGACAGCCGCACCATCACCTTCAAGCTTTCCAAGAAGTGGTAAGGCTTGGCCGAGGGCCGGCAGTTGCGGGCAATGCGGTTTGCCACTATAAACATGAATAGTTTTATCATGTTTATAGTGGCGCCCTGGCGCCCTGCGGGATCAAGAGGCCATGGCTTTCCGTGTGCGGATGGAAAATGAGATCGAGGGTTTTGCCGTCATTGGCGGCCCGCGCTCAAGGGTTTGGAACGGCATCGTCGCCGATCTCTGGGACGTGCGCTGCGCCCCGAAGGCTGGCGGTCGTTATGTCGGCAAGGATCCGCGCTTCGTTTTCCTGCTGGACATGGACGGGACGGATGACGGCAGGTTCATGATGAACCGCTGCCGCCGCGACAATTACGGTTCGTCCAAGGCGAACCGCATTTCCTTCGTGCCCGCCGATCTGGATGTGCATGCCGAACTCAACAATGTTTCCTTCGTGCGCCATCTCGACCTGCACTTCGATGCGGGTTTGCTAGGGACGCGTCTGGTGCAGGGGTTTGACCCGCATGGCCTGCTCGATCCGCATCTGATGTTCGAGGATGAGCGCCTGCTGGCGCTGGCACGGCTGATTGCGGCCGAGTGCGATAATCCCGATCCCTTGCACGACCTCTACGGCGAAAGCCTCGTGCTGGCACTGCTGACGGATTTCCTCAAGGTGAAGCGCGAGCCGGTCAAGAAACGCAGCAAGCTCGCCGCCTGGCAGTTAAGGGCGGCGACCGACTATATCCGCGAACATTGCCTGCGGTCGATCCGGCTGGAGGAACTGGCGGAACTCACCAAACTGTCGCAATCCCATTTCAGCCATGCCTTCAAGGCCTCTACCGGTGTGCCGCCGCACCAATGGCAGATGCAGGCGCGCATTGATCGCGTCAAGGAGCTGATGATGCGAACCGACATGGCGCTGACCGATATCGCCATCGCCGCCGGGTTTTCGGACCAGGCACATTTCTCCCGCGTCTTCCGCAAGATGGTTGGCGTTTCTCCCTCCGTCTGGCAGAAAATCCGCCAATAACTGTCTTTTTGTTCCATCGTTCTTCAAAAAAATACCGGCCGCGGCGTCTGAAACACGGCGGAACGATTTGTCGGCCGTCGGGTTTACTCGATGTGACATCAATGAAGAAAATCATGGAGGAAGACATCATGTTGCATCAGGAACCCCGCGCCGGACAGGACCCCTATGTCAAGGACACGCCGAGCCTCATCGCCAGCGACAAGGTGGAAGGCACGCGCGTTTACGGCGCCGACGGCAAACATATCGGCTCGATCCAGCGCATCATCCTGGAAAAACGCGGCGGGCGCGTTGCCTATGCCGTGCTGAGTTTCGGCGGTTTCCTCGGGATCGGCGATGACTACTATCCGCTGCCCTGGGAAAAGCTGCATTACGATGAAGAACTCGACGGTTATCGTATCGATCTCACCAAGGAAGAGATCGAAAATGCGCCCCACTTCGCCAATCTCGACGATAATGACCTGCTGAACGCCAAGGACCGCAAGGTTTACGACTATTACGGCGTCGCGCCCTACTGGATGTAAGGCGCAGCAGCGCTTCCAGGTTGGAATTGACGACACAAAACGCTCCGGGCAGTTTCCTGTCCGGAGCGCGACACAAAACGGCTCCTTTTCAGGAGCCGTTTGTTTTTGTCTCTTCAGTGCGGTTGTTTCTGCATCTCGGAAACGGCGTCGGTGAAGCATTTGCGTGCTTCTTCCGGGGATTTGCGTCCGTCAAGGGCGGCGCGGCAGGCGCTTCTGGCTCTTACAAAGCTCAATCCGCGAATTTTCGGCCAGCCTTCGGTCAACAGCAGCAATGCCTCGAAGGGGCCGGCGACGACACTCTTGCCGTTCGCCTCGAGATTGACCTCGACCGGTTCTGTCCATCTCTCGTTCTTCATCGTGCACCTCCCAGAGCAACGCGATCCCGAAATACACCCGACAGCGGAGCAACCCATGAACGCAGTCGTGTGTCACTGCCGTTCAGGATATGCGCAAGCGAGCGAATTGACAACGGGGATCAGCGGAAACCGAAAAATGACAGGATCGCCAGAACGATGACGACGAGGCCGACGATGTAGATGATCTGGTTCATGATTTTCTCCTTCGCTGTATCATCACCATAACGTGAAGGCGGGGACGCGGTTCCAGAGGTCATGAGAATTTAATCACGTACTAAAATGTCGCGGCCACTTCCTTGTGAACGGCAGCCGTCACTTCCGCAGAATGACCCAGATGGCGTGAATGATGCCGGGCACATAGCCGCACAGCGTCAAAAGAATATTGAGCCAGAAATGCAGGCCAAGCCCGACCTGGAGGAACACGCCCAGGGGCGGAAGAAGAATGGCGATGAGAATACGGATGACGTCCACGATGACAGGCTCTCAAGTTGTTTACGACGTGCCGGAGAACGTGCGGTGGGCGGTTTGGTTTCAAACGCCATTGCGACTAGAGCGGGGCCTGTGACGGCGAAGGTCACCCGAGCGTAAACGAAGCCGCCGATCGAGAAATATTTATGTCACAGGAAATGAATGGTGCCGCTTACGTGACTCGAACACGTGACCCCGTCATTACGAATGACGTGCTCTACCAACTGAGCTAAAGCGGCCCGAACATGATCCGTTTGTGACGGATCAGCTTCATGGCGGGCTGATACAGGCAATGCCGACGGATTTCAAGCCTTGAATGCGCCGGTTTTGAAAATTCCGAGAAAAAGCTTTGCCTGTCCGTTGTTTATGGATGGTTCAGGCCTTTGTGCAGAGGCGTTGTCTTGCCGCCTCATATTCGTGCGCCAGCCGATCGACGAGGGTCGCCACCGGTTCCACCGCCTTGACTGCGCCCACACCCTGGCCAGCGCCCCATATGTCCTTCCAAGCCTTTGCGCCGCCGGTTGCGGTTTCGAAATCCATCTTCGAAGGATCCGCTTCGGGCAGGTTGTCGGGGTCCATGCCGGCGGCGACGATGGAGCTTTTCAGATAGTTGCCGTGCACGCCGGTAAAATAGTTCGAATAGACGATATCCTTGGCCTGGGCGTCGACGATTGCCCGCTTGTAGCCTTCGGAGGCGCGCGCTTCCTCGGTGGCGATGAAGGGGGAGCCGATATAGGCCATGTCCGCGCCCATGGCCTGTGCCGCAAGAACGGAGCCGCCATTGGCAATGGCGCCGGCAAGCAGCAGCGGGCCGTCGAACCATTCGCGGATCTCCTGAACGAGGGCGAAGGGCGACAAGGTGCCCGCATGTCCGCCGGCACCTGTCGCCACCGCGATCAACCCATCCGCACCCTTGCGGATGGCGGAGCGGGCATGGCGATCGTTGATGACATCGTGCAGCACGATGCCGCCATAAGAGTGCACGGCGGCATTCACCTCCGGCACGGCGCCGAGCGAGGAGATCACCACAGGCACCTTGTATTTGACGCAGAGGCCGAGATCGTGTTCCAGCCGGCGATTGGACATATGCACGATCTGATTGACCGCAAAGGGGGCCGCCGGACGGTCCGGGTTGGCGCTGTTATGGGCGGCAAGCTCTTCGGTGATCATCGCCAGCCATTCGTCCAGCTGGCTCTCCGGCCGCGCGTTCAGCGCCGGGAAAGCGCCGATGACACCCGCCTTGCATTGCGCCAGCGTCAATTGCGGATGCGAAATGATGAATAGCGGCGATGCTATGACCGGAAGACGCAGATTGTCTTTCAGCACGGACGGCAGCATGTTTCCTCCCATGAATTACGTTTACGCGCACGTAAGCTAATACCGCGTTCGGCAGGTGATTGAAAGCGAAAACAATGCTGGATGGGCGTCGCAAACCTGCGTTCACAGCGCCACAATGGATCGATTTTCCTCAAGGCAATCCGGTCTTTATCACAAACGACGCTTGCGGAGGGGCGGCATAGCCGCTACCGAATCGAAAACGCATGGCGCAACGCCGCATATTTTTTGCAAAGCGCAATAGACAAGGATCGGTCGTGAGCGGACTGGAAACGGCAATCAGAAATGCTCTGGAAAAATCGGACAGATCGAACGCCGAAGTCCGTGCACGGATTTACCAATCCTCCCGCCAGGCGCTGGAAGCGGGCCTGCGCAAACAGGGCATTGACGATCCGCAGATTGTCGCCCAGCAGCGCCAGCGGCTCGAAGGCCTGATCCACCAGATCGAGAATGAAGAGCGCAACCGCCTTCTGGACAGGGTGGAACAGCAATTGCGGCCGCCGGCGGCGGAAAGCCCTGTGCCGGCTGACCACACCGTGGATGCCGTCTCTGCGCCGCCCCATCACGACGGCATGGCCGTCGAGCCGGAACTGCGCGGTGAAACCCGCGACGCACGTCCGGGCGTTGCGGTGACGCCGGAACCGCTGAGCGCGGGACGGCGCAACGGAAAACCGCCGAAGAGGGGTTCCGGCGCGGGCGACGCCTCGCTCGCCTTTCGTCCGGAAGGTGCGGTTGGACGCCGCAAACGCAGGGGGCTTTTTGCCCGGCTTTTCATATATGTGACGCTTCTGGCCTTTGTCGGTTTCGGTGCCTGGTGGGTCTATTCCTCCGGCCTGCTGTTGTCGCCGGAGCAGCGCGATACCAGCGTGCCCAATCCGCCGGCGCAAGTGCAGGCGGAAGATTTCAACGGTGCCGAGCCCGCACCGAGCCTTTCCGCCGGCCGCGGTTTTTCCGATGACTGGGTGGAGGTCTTTAATGCCGAGCGGGGCAGTTCCGGCGTTTCGGCCGGCCCGCGCGCCAATGTTGAAAACATCGCCACGCCCGCCGGCAAGGCGATACGGGTAACGTCGAGAAGCGTTTCGCCGGATGGCGCCGTCAGCGTCGAGGTTCCGGTCGAGATGATGCGCGACATGGCGGGCAAGTCCTCGACCATTTCGATTACCCTGCAATCGTCCAGCGATCGGCAGACGCAGGTCTCCGTCTCCTGCGATTTCGCCACGCTTGGCGATTGTTCCCGCCACCGTTTCACGGTGACGGCCGAGCGGGCGGACATGTTGCTGAACGCGACATTTGAGCGGTCTCTGGCTCCCAATGCCCCCGGCAGGATCTTCATCAACAGCGATATCGATGGTAGCGGCCGCCCGGTCAATCTTTATTCCGTGCGCATTCTGCCGGGTCAATAAGACAGGCGGGCGTCCTCCTGCGAGCGCCCGTCTCCCTCTGCCGCCTTATTTGAGGAAGCCCGGTCCCGATCCCAGTATCTTGCCGTCGATCTCGCCGATCACCTTCCCGTCCTTGCCCTCGTAGTCGAGCGAATGGAGAATGTGGCGGATGAGGTTTACCCGCGCGCGGCGCTTGTCATTGGCGCGCACCACCGTCCAGGGCGCGGCGTCGGTATGGGTCTTTTCCAGCATCTCGTCGCGCTTTTGCGTGTAATCGTCCCACTTCGTCAGCGCGGCTATGTCCATGTCCGAAAGCTTCCAGCATTTCAGCGGGCTGTGACGGCGATCGTGGAAACGGTCGATCTGCGTTTCGCGGCCGATGTCCAGCCAGAACTTGAAAAGATGGATGTCCTCATGGACCAGCATCTTTTCCAGCCGCGGCGTTTCCTTGAGGAAACGCTTGTGTTCGTCCGGAGTGCAGAATCCCATGACCGGCTCGACCCCGGCGCGGTTATACCAGGAGCGGTCAAAGAGAACGAATTCGCCGGCGGTCGGAAAATGCGAGATATAACGCTGGAAATACCATTGGCCGCGTTCGGTTTCGCTCGGTTTGGTCAGCGCCACGACGCGGGCATAGCGGGGATTGAGATAGGCACGGGTCGCAAAGATCGCCCCGCCCTTGCCGGCCGCATCGCGGCCTTCGAAGACCGCCATCACCCTTTTTCCGGTGGCCTGCAGCCAGAACTGCACCTTGACCAGCTCCACCTGCAGCGCCTCCAGCGCAGCGTCGTAGTCCTCCCGCTTCATCTTCTTGTCGTAGGGAAAATCGCCGGCGGAAAGTTTCTTTTCTTCCACCCAGTCGGGAAGAACCGGGTCGTCGATGTCGAAGCTGCGCAGCTTGCCGCCAATGGTGATATCGACCGTCCGCTTCTTCGTCTCTGCGCCCATGGTTTCCTCCGGCTGTTGTTGTGTAAAGGCAACTCGCCGCCAATGAGTTCACATCCATCGGCAGAATTCAAGCGAAAGAGCGCCGGTTGGCCAGGGTGCGGCGGCGGCGGCGATTGCGACGCGGATTTCACGCATATACGTTGTGGAAAATGCGCGATGATGAATCTCTGTCATGAAGCTGGCCTATGAGGTTTCGATGCGCTGTCAGACGAGAGTGGAAAGCAGGCTGAAATGGCAGTCACGGAAGGCGATGGTGGATTGAGGCTTTTGGGGAGGAAGCTCGGCCGGAACTGGTTGCCCGTTCTCATTGTCAGCATGCTCGCCGGTGTGGCCGTTGCCGAGCTCGGCACGACCTACATGCCCGCCCTATTGTGGCTTTGCGCCGTCATTGCAATTCTGGCCGTGCCGGATCGACCGACAGCGGGTGCCGACAAGGAGGCAAACGCGGTTTCGGACGCGGATGAGCCGGAGGTGCCAGGTGAAAACGTCATTGCCGGGGTGAGGGCTGGTCTTGCGGTGCTGGATACCCCGGTCTTCATTCTCGACGGCAATGCCAGCGTGCTGTTTCAGAACGGCGCGGCCGAACGCGCTTTCGGCCAGCTTCCGGCCGGTGCGCATATTTCCGCCCGGCTGCGCTCTCCCGGCCTGCTGGACGTCATTCGCGAAACCATCACCACCGGCCAGCCCAACCAGGTCGAGCACTCGGAGCGTTTTCCTTCCGAGCGGGTTTTCATCGTCCGCATAGCCCGTGCGGATGTGGGAGAGGGGGCAGGTCCGCCATTTTACATCCTGTCGTTCCGTGACATCTCGGAGCTTCGCCGCATCGACCGCATGCGCAGCGATTTCGTTGCCAATGCGAGCCACGAATTGCGCACGCCGCTTGCCTCCCTGCGCGGTTTCATCGAAACCATGCAGGGGCCGGCGCGCAACGACCCGAAGGCGCAGGAACGTTTTCTTGCCATCATGCTGGACCAGGCAACCCGCATGAGCAGGCTGGTGGACGATCTCATGTCCCTTTCCCGGCTTGAATTGCGGGCGAACATCGCGCCGGACCAGAAGGTCGATCTCGTTCCCGTCATCGGCCATGTGCGCGACACGCTGCTGCCGCTCGCCGACGAGCTCGATGTGACCATCACGCTGCATCTGCCGGACCGGCCGGCGGAAGTGCAGGGGGATCGCGACGAGCTGGTGCAGGTGTTCCAGAACCTCGTTGAAAATGCTTGTAAATATGGGCAGGAAGGCAAGGTCGTTGACGTCTGGCTGCGCGCGGAAGCCGGCAGGCCGGTCGAGGTCAGCGTCATCGACAAGGGGCCGGGTATTCCCGCCGAGCACGTGCCGCGCCTGACAGAGCGTTTTTATCGCGTCAGCGTTGCCGACAGCCGCTCGAAAAAGGGAACGGGGCTGGGGCTTGCCATCGTCAAGCACATCCTCACCCGTCACCGTGCTCGCCTCATTATCAAATCGGAACTGGGCAGCGGTACGGACTTTACCGTCAGATTTTGACATAAAGAGCGGCGAGGTTCTTAGAATAATAAAAATTTATAAATAAAATCAATAATTTAGATTGTCACAAATCTTTCACTGAAGTGACATAAAAGGATGTGGCTACGGTGGTTAAGAAAAGGTCGCCGAGCGCATGCTAAGAGCGAATGCCGCTATCGGCTGCGTCCACAACAAAGCCCACGACGGGAGAGACAAATGAACTTCCTTAAATTTTCCGCAGCAGCCCTGGTGGCTTCTGTCGCCTTCGCTGGCGCCGCCGCTGCTCGCGACCAGATCCAGGTTGCCGGTTCCTCCACGGTTCTGCCCTATGCCAAGATCGTTGCTGAAACCTTTGCCGAAACCTTCCCGAACTTCAAGGCTCCGGTTGTTGAGTCCGGCGGTACCGGCGGTGGTCTGAAGGCGTTCTGCTCCGGCGTTGGCGAAGGCACCATCGACATTGCCAATGCGTCGCGTCCGATCAAGGCCGACGAACTGGCCGCCTGTAAGGCTGCTGGCGTCGCCGACGTTCAGGAAGTGAAGATCGGTTACGACGGTATCGTCTTTGCGATGGACGCTTCCAACAAGGACATCAAGCTCGAGCCGAAGGATCTCTACCTCGCTCTCGCCGCTGAAATCGTCAAGGACGGCAAGCTCGTCGCCAACCCCTACAAGAAGTGGTCGGAAGTCAACAAGGAACTGCCGGACGTTGCGATCGCCGCTTACATCCCGGGTTCCAAGCACGGCACGCGCGAAGTCTTCGAAGAAAAGATCATGGCTGACGGCTGCAAGGAAGCCGGTGCCACCGACGCCATCAAGAAGATCGTCACCGATGCCAAGCAGGCTGCTGCAAAGTGCATCGCAGTCCGCAAGGACGGCGCTGCTGTCGACATCGACGGCGACTATACGGAAACGCTGGCCCGCATCGACGCCAACAAGACCGGCCTCGGCGTTTTCGGCCTCGCATTTTATGAAAACAACGCTGACCGTCTGAAGGTTGCGACCGTTTCGGGCGTCGTTCCGTCCACCGAAACCGTTGCCAGCGGCAAGTACCCGGTCTCTCGCCCGCTGTTCTTCTACGTGAAGAAGGCTCACCTGGGCGTCATTCCGGGCCTCAAGGAATATGTCGAGTTCTTCGTTTCCGACGAGATGATCGGCCCGGATTCCCCGCTCGCCAATTACGGCCTCGTTGCCGCTCCGGATGCAGAGCGCGAAGAAATCCGCGCGAAGTTCGCCGCCGGTTCCACGATGTAATCAGGATGAGGGGCGCGGCCTGCCGCGCCCCTCGTTCCGCCCCGGTGTCTTTCCGCTTCGGCGATTGTCCCCGGTTGACAGTTCCGATCCATCATCTTCCACATGATTGTCGATGGATTACAGATGGATAGGATGTATCAACCTTGACGCTTGCCCGACTTTGATACAGTCAGGCGGCAGGCATCCTAGGCTGGTCCAGCGGTCTCGTTTTGATGACTTTTTGATTTGCCCGCTATCGCACCGTGCTCTTGAGGCACGCCGAGGGAACTCTAATGAACACATCGATCCTTTTGCTGATACTGGCGCTCATCGGCATCGGCAGCTATCTGCTCGGCAGCCGCCGCGCCGTCGCCCTGTCTGGCGGTCGTCCCGCCAACATGCATTCCCGTGCCGGTTATCACGGTTCCTACGCGGTCGTCTGGGCGGTGTTGCCGGCGGCATTCATTCTCGGTATCTGGCTTATTGTCAGCCCGATGATCGTCACCTCGGCGGTACGCGGTAATTTTCCTGAAGACGTGCGCGCCCTGCCTGAAGCGCAGCAGAGCCTGACCTATGGCATGGTGACCTCCATCGCCCGCGGCCTTCAGCGGCTGACGGCGGAGGAAACCGCGCAGGCCGATGCGGATACGGCTGCGGTAAGGCCGCTCCTGGCATCCAAGGGCGTGGCGATTGCCGGCGATCCAGAACGGTTCATGGTCGATGCCGCTCATACGCTGAACGCCATGACCTCCACCAGCCGTGTCGCGATGATCGCCGTCGTGCTGGCGGTCGCGCTCGGCGGTGCCGCTTACGCCTTGCGTTCGATCGCGCCGCGCTTTCGCGCGCGCAACAAGGTTGAAAGGGTCATTCTGGCGTCGCTGCTCGTCGCCTCGTCCATCGCCATCCTGACGACCATCGGTATCGTCCTGTCGATGCTGACGGAGGCGATCCAGTTCTTCACCATGGTCCCGGCGCATCAGTTCTTCTTCGGCACGGTCTGGGATCCGCGGTTCGCGGCGGCCGGCGCCACGGACTCCTCCGGCCAGTTTGGCCTCATCCCGCTGCTTGCCGGCACGCTTTATATCGGCCTCGTCGCCATGCTGGTCGCGGTTCCGGTGGGCCTGTTCTCGGCGATCTACATGGCGGAATATGCCTCGCCGCGCTTCCGCTCGATGGCAAAGCCGCTGCTCGAAGTGCTCGCGGGCATTCCGACCATCGTTTACGGCTTCTTCGCGCTGACGACGGTCGGTCCTTTCCTCCGGGACATTTCCACGCAGATCAACGGTCTCGCGACCGGCAATTATGCCAATTTCATCCAGGCGCAGAGCGTCATCACCGCCGGTTTCGTCATGGGCATCATGCTGATCCCCTATGTCTCGTCGCTGTCGGATGACATCATCACCGCCGTGCCGCGCTCGCTGCGCGACGGTTCTCTCGGCCTCGGCGCAACGCGATCGGAGACCATCAAGCGGGTCATTCTTCCCGCTGCTCTTCCGGGCATCGTCGGCGCCGTTCTGATGACCGCCTCGCGCGCCATCGGCGAAACCATGATCGTGGTGCTTGCCGCCGGCGTTGCGGCGCGCCTGCAGCTCAACCCTTTCGAACCCATGACCACGGTGACGGTGAAGATCGTCAGCCAGCTGACCGGCGACCTTGAATTCACTTCGCCGCAGACGCTGGTGGCCTTCGCGCTCGGCATCACGCTTTTCGCCATCACGCTTTGCCTGAATATCTACGCGCTGTACATCGTGCGCAAATACCGGGAGCAATATGAATGACCGACATCGTTTCTCCCGCAGCCGGCGTCGCCATCAACAAGGCCACGCGCCGCGATATCGGCATCAAGCGCCGTTATGCCGCCGAACGTCGCTTCCGCGCTTACGGCATGGCAGCGATCTCCTTCGGCCTCATCTTCCTCTTCCTGCTGCTTTTCTCGGTTGTTTCCAAGGGTTACACCGCTTTCCAGCAGACGATGATCACGGTTCCGGTCGAATTTTCCGAACAGATCATCGATCCGAAGAATGAGCGCGCCACTAACCCGGCAAAGCTGATGACGGCCAATTATCCGGTCGTCGCCCGCGATGCGGTCGCCAAGGTTCTCGGCGTCGCGCCGACGGACCGTGCCGGTCTTCGTGCCGTCAACCTCCTGATCTCCGACAGCGTGCGCACGCAGCTGCGTGACATCGTCGTCGCCGATCCTGCCGTCATCGGCACCACGCGCACCGTTAGGCTTCTGGCATCGGGCGATGTCGACAGCGCCTTCAAGGGCCAGGTCGATCTGACCGCGGATGAAGCCAATCGCCGCATCTCGAACCAGCAGCTCGGCTGGATGAACCAGCTCGCCGAAAGCGGGCAGCTCGGCAAACATTTCAACACCGGCATCTTCATCAACGGCGCCTCCAGCCGTCCGGAAGCGGCGGGTGTCGGCGTGGCGCTGATCGGCTCCTTCTACATGATGCTGATCGTGCTGGTGCTGTCGCTGCCGATCGGGGTCGCCGCGTCGATCTATCTTGAGGAATTCGCCCCGAAGAACCGCCTGACGGATCTCATCGAGGTGAACATCAACAATCTGGCTGCGGTTCCCTCGATCGTTTACGGTCTGCTCGGCCTCTCCGTCTTTATCAACTTCATGGGCTTTCCGCGCTCGGCCTCGCTGGTCGGCGGTCTCGTCCTGACGCTGATGACCCTGCCGACGATCATCATCGCGACGCGTGCTGCCCTCAAGGCCGTGCCGCCGTCGATCCGCGCCGCCGCCCTCGGCCTCGGCGCCTCCAAGATGCAGACGATCTTCCACCACGTCCTGCCGCTTGCCATGCCCGGTATCCTGACCGGCACCATCATCGGCCTCGCCCACGCACTGGGAGAAACGGCGCCGCTGCTGCTGATCGGCATGGTGGCATTCGTTGCGAACTACCCGACAACGCCGATGGATCCGTCCACGGCCCTGCCGGTGCAGATTTACATGTGGGCGAACGAAGCCGAACGCGCCTTTGTCGAAAGGACTTCCGGCGCTATCATCATCCTGCTTCTGTTCCTCATCGTCATGAATGTTGGCGCAATCCTGTTGCGTCGCCGCTTCGAACGGCGCTGGTAGAGGGAGATTGAGCAATGAACATGTTGTCGGAAGCAGCAGTTGAAAAGGCGCTGGACAAGAAAATGAATGAAGTTTCATACAAGATGATCGGCAAGGACGTTTCGGTTTATTACGGCGAAAAGCGCGCGCTTTACGACGTGAACCTCAATGTCCGCGAAAATACGGTGACGGCGCTGATCGGCCCGTCCGGTTGCGGCAAGTCCACTTTCCTGCGTACCCTCAACCGTATGAACGATACGATCGACGGTTGCCGTGTCACCGGCAAGATCACGCTCGACACCGACGATATCTACGATCAGGCGATCGATGTCGTGGAGTTGCGCGCCCGTGTCGGTATGGTGTTCCAGAAGCCGAACCCCTTCCCGAAATCGATCTACGAAAACATTTCCTACGGTCCGCGTATTCACGGTCTCGCCCGTAACAAGGCGGACATGGACCAGATCGTCGAGCAGAGCCTGCAGAAGGCCGGTCTCTGGAACGAGGTGAAGGATCGTCTGCACGAATCCGGCACCGGCCTTTCCGGCGGCCAGCAGCAGCGCCTGTGCATTGCTCGTGCGGTTGCCGTCAGCCCCGAGGTTATCCTGATGGACGAACCCTGCTCGGCGCTCGATCCGATCGCGACCGCCAAGGTCGAGGAACTGATCCACGAGCTGCGCACCAATTATACGATCGTTATCGTCACCCACTCCATGCAGCAGGCGGCGCGCGTTTCCCAGCGCACGGCGATGTTCCATCTTGGCCACCTCGTCGAGGAAAACGAGACCGACAAGATGTTCACCAATCCGGATGACCAGCGCACGCAGGATTACATCATGGGCCGCTTCGGCTGATCCCCGGCCGGCGCTTTATCGAAACCGAACAAGACTGGTGCCTCTGCCTTACGCTGCTGTGTATGTGCATGAAGGCCAAGCCGGAGGACTAGACCGTGACACAGACAACGACCCATTCGCATATTCTGTCCGCCTATGACGACGAATTGAAGTTCCTGACGCGCCGTATCGCCGAAATGGGCGGTCTGGCCGAGCAGATGTGCGCCGACGCCGTGCGTGCGCTCGTCAATTCCGATGCGGCCCTGGCGCAGAAAGTCATTTCCGATGACACGATCCTCGATCATTCCGAGCGCGAGATCGGCGACAAGGCCATCGTCACCATCGCCAGACGTCAGCCGATGGCGGCCGATCTTCGCGAAATCATCGGTACGCTGCGTATCGCGGCAGACCTCGAGCGCGTCGGCGATCTCGGCAAGAACACCGCCAAGCGCGTGATTGCAGTGGCCGGAACCGGCGTGCCGCGCAAGCTCGCCCGCGGCATCGAGCATCTTTCGGAACTGGCGCTGGTCCAGCTCAAGGAAGTGCTTGACGTCTATTCCACCCGTTCCGCCGAGAAGGCCAATGCCATCCGCGAGCGTGACGAGGAAATCGACGCCATGTATACGTCGCTTTTCCGCGAACTCCTGACATACATGATGGAAGATCCGCGCAATATCACCACCTGCACGCATCTTCTGTTCTGCGCCAAGAACATCGAGCGTATCGGCGACCATGCCACCAACATCGCCGAGACGATCTATTACATGACCACCGGCAGCCAGCCGGAGGGCGAGCGTCCGAAGGACGACAGTTCCAACACGCTCGGTTCGGTGACCGAGTAACAGACAAGCAGAAGCTTGCGGAGTTCAGCATATGGTGCCCAAGATTGCAGTTGTGGAAGATGAGGAAGCGTTGAGCGTCCTGCTTCGTTACAATCTCGAGGCTGAGGGATATGACGTCGATACGATACCCCGGGGCGACGAGGCGGAGATCAGGTTGCAGGAGCGTATTCCTGATCTTCTGATCCTGGATTGGATGTTGCCCGGCGTCTCCGGTATCGAACTGTGCCGACGGCTGAGAATGCGGCCGGAAACCGAGCGTCTGCCGATCATCATGCTGACGGCGCGTGGCGAGGAAAGCGAGAGGGTTCGCGGTCTCGCCACCGGCGCCGATGACTACGTCGTCAAGCCGTTCTCGACTCCGGAGCTGATGGCCCGCGTCAAGGCCATGCTGCGCCGCGCCCGTCCCGAGGTTCTCTCGTCGGTGCTGAAATGCGGTGATATCGAACTCGATCGCGAGACCCATCGCGTCCACCGCAAAAGCCGTGAAGTGCGCCTTGGACCGACGGAATTCCGCCTGCTCGAATTTCTGATGACATCGCCGGGCCGGGTATTTTCCCGCTCGCAACTCCTGGATGGCGTCTGGGGCCACGATATCTATGTTGATGAGCGCACCGTCGATGTGCATGTCGGCCGCCTGCGCAAGGCGCTGAATTTTTCGCATATGCAGGATGTCATCCGCACCGTGCGCGGCGCAGGATATTCGATGGAGGCCTGAGCGAAGCTCGGTCTGTGTATCTTATTCCGATTGACATTGAACACGACAATCAAAAATGGCCCGAAGCCGCATATGGTTTCAGGCCCTTTTTATGTCCGGTTTCCCAAGCGTCCGGTCGGTCTTCCGGTGGGGCAGAAGATCGGCGACGTGCTGCGATCCGGGTCATCGCGCGGCCCGAAGACAGGAGGGAAGTTTCTGCGGCATGTGCCGGTGCGCTTCTGCGAAAAACCGAAACGGCAGTCGGCCAGGCACAAAAAACGGGCCACAAGGCCCGTTATATTTGATGGCGAATGTGCATCCTGACCATCAGGCCTTACGGCGTTCGCTCACAGGCTGATAGGCAAGTTTCGCATGGAACTTGCAATAGGGCGAGGATTCCAGTGCCTCGCAACCGCAGAAATGGAAATCGTCCTTCAAGGGATCGCCGACCGGCCATTTGCAGGTGCGCTCCGTCAATTCCGTCAGGGTCAGGCGACGGGAAATCGGGGTGACGACGTTTCTGGACGGAGCATAATCGAGAACCTCTGCGGTTTCGATGTCGATCTGTTCGTGAAGAGCCGTTGCCGCGTTGGAACGATTGAGGGCACGTGCCGGCGCTGCGCTGACGCGGGCCGCGAAATTGGTCGCGCGCGGTGCGGGCGCGGCAGTGCGTTTCGGCGCGGAGCGCGCCGAGGTGACCGGGCCGCCGGCCTTGACGCGTCCCGGCAGATTGAGACGGTGGACCTTGCCGATCACGGCATTGCGGCTGACGCCACCCAGCTGCGCTGCTATCTGGCTGGCGCTAAGCCCCTCGGACCACAATTTCTTGAGCTTTTCGACCCGTTCGTCTGTCCAGTTCATGCCGCTTCTCCGCTTGTCGCGTATATTTCGGCAGAATCCCTCTCCGTCTCGCGGGCGTGCCGTGAGCGTGGTTTCCGCCGGATTTTTGGTGACTAGTTCCGCCGCAATGCAGTCTAGTAATTAGCGATTAACCTAGTGCCAGCCCGACTCCGTGGCAAGAGTCGCGGGAATCATCTGGAATCGATTTTCCGGTTTTCCCCAACTTGCTGGCGAGTTGAGTCTGAAAGGCAACACCTTGGGGCTCGGTTGCCGCCGCCTACTAGTGCTTGAGAAGCCCGGGAAACGCGGACTTTTGTTGACATCGGCAAGCGAAGTGACAATAGTGCCCCTGCCGCCGCAAGGCGGCATTTTTGATTTTCAGGCGAGGGATAACCCTTCAAGCCTATTGACAACCGTCTGACAGCGCATCCGCGCAAGGAGTGATACAGCCATGGCCGAAGCCGCCGCGCCATTGTTCGATACATTTGCAAGAGCCCCCCTGCGCTTCGAGCGCGGTGAAGGCGTCTGGCTGTTCACGGAAAGCGGCGAACGATATCTGGATTTTGCAGCCGGTGTCGCGGTCAACTCGCTGGGCCACGCGCATCCGCACCTCGTCGAGGCGATCAAGACCCAGGCCGAGAAGGTCTGGCACGTGTCGAACCTCTATGAAGTGCCCGGGCAGGAAAAACTTGCAAAACGCCTGACGGAAGCGACTTTCGCGGACAAGGTCTTCTTCACCAATTCCGGTGCGGAAGCATTGGAGTGCGCCATCAAGACCGCGCGCCGTTATCATTATTCGAAGGGCCATCCGGAAAAATTCCGCATCATCACCTTCGAAGGCGCCTTCCATGGCCGCACGCTGGCGACGATCGCCGCCGGCGGCCAGCAGAAATATCTGGAAGGCTTCGGCCCCAAGGTCGAAGGTTTCGACCAGGTGCCCTTCGGTGATGTCGATGCGCTGAAGGCCGCCATCACGGCCGAGACGGCCGCACTCCTTATCGAGCCCATTCAGGGTGAGGGCGGCATTCGTGCCCCCGGCAAGGAATTCCTGCAAATTCTTCGGGCATTGTGCGAAGAGCACGGCCTGCTCCTGATTTTTGATGAGGTCCAGACCGGCGTTGGCCGCACGGGCAGGCTGTTTGCCTATGAACAGACCGGCGTCGCGCCCGATATCATGGCGGTCGCCAAGGGTATCGGCGGCGGCTTTCCGCTCGGCGCGTGCCTTGCAACCGCGGATGCCGCTTCGGGCATGACGGCGGGCGTGCATGGCACCACCTATGGCGGCAACCCGCTGGCCATGGCGGTCGGCAATGCCGTGCTCGATGTCGTTCTTTCCGATGGCTTTCTCGAGAAGGTCCGCGATGTCGCACTGGTTTTCCGCCAGGGGCTTGCCTCGCTGAAGGACCGGTATCCGGATGTCATCGAGGAAATCCGCGGCGAAGGCCTGCTGCTGGGCATCAAGGCCAGGGTTCCGGCAGGTGAATTGCTGCAGGCCATGCGCGCCGAACATCTGCTGGGCGTGCCGGCGGGCGACAACGTCATCCGCCTTCTGCCGCCGCTCGTTACCACCGCGGAAGAGGCCCGTGAAGGCCTGGCGCGCGTTGAAGCGGCAGCCGCATCCCTGACCGCAAAACAGGCGAAAATCGCCTGAGGAAACACTAGAGGGCGGGCCTCTCCCGGAGGCTCGCGAGCATGGGACAGTTTGAAATGGCTTCACCTAAACATTTTCTCGACCTGTCGGCCGTTGGCTCGCAGGACCTGCGGGCAATTCTTGACGATGCCCGCGCGCGCAAGGCCGCGACGAAGGCCGGCACCGCGGAGAAGCCGCTTGCCGGCAAGATGCTGGCAATGATCTTCGAAAAGCCGTCCACCCGCACCCGCGTCTCCTTCGATGTCGGAATGCGCCAGCTCGGCGGTGAGACGCTTTTCCTCTCCGGTACGGAGATGCAGCTGGGTCGTGCGGAAACGATCGGCGATACGGCCAAGGTGCTGTCGCGTTATGTGGACGCCATCATGATCCGCACGACGGATCATTCGCGCCTGCTGGAACTTGCCGAACACGCAACCGTGCCGGTCATCAACGCTCTGACGGATGATACCCATCCCTGCCAGATCATGGCGGACATCATGACGTTCGAAGAGCATCGCGGCCCCGTCAAGGGCAAGACCATCGCCTGGACGGGGGATGGCAACAATGTTCTGCATTCCTTCGTCGAAGGATCCGCCCGCTTCGGTTATCGTATGACGATGGCGGTGCCGATGGGGTCTGAGCCCCATGACAAGTTCCTGAACTGGGCGCGCAACAATGGCGGCGAGATCATGTTGTGCCACGATGCCGACAAGGCGGTAGCGGGGGCGGATTGTGTGGTCACCGACACCTGGGTATCGATGAACCAGGAACACAAGGCGCGCGGTCACAACATCTTCCAGCCCTATCAGGTCAATGACGCCCTGATGGCCAAGGCGGAAAAAGACGCGCTTTTCATGCATTGCCTGCCGGCGCATCGCGGTGAAGAAGTGACGGATGCGGTCATTGACGGCCCGCAATCCGTGGTCTTCGATGAGGCGGAAAATCGCCTGCACGCGCAGAAGTCCATCATCGCATGGTGCATGGGCGTCATCTGACGAAAAGCACCCGCGCGGATACTCATCCCACCGGGCGCTTGAACTTGTCTGCGTAGATTACCATCTGTGGGACTTCGAAGCGGCCCGTCGGTTCTGCCGGCGGGTCAGCGCCACGATTTGCACGTTTTTCTCCGGAAGCGGTTTCGCTTCCCGGGTCTCTGTGCGACAAGCAAAAAACCACACTGTAAAAGCCGGACTTTTGGACGGTAGCGGCGCCACGGCTGCGCCAGGGAGTATCACATGGCAGATGTAACGGTTGAACTGGATGATCTCGATTTTGCTGGCGACGACAAGGTTGTGCCCTTTCAGGTCGAAGGTCTGGACGTGCGCGGCCGCGCCGTACAGGTCGGACCGCTGTTGAATGCCATACTCGAGCGGCATGATTATCCTGCGGCGGTCGCCCGTCTGCTGGCAGAAGCGACGGTTCTGACGGCGCTCATCGGCACATCCCTGAAGTTTTCCGGCAAGCTGACCGTTCAGACCAAGGGTGACGGCCCGGTGGACCTGCTGGTGGCGGATTTCTCCGCGCCGGAAAGCATGCGCGCTTACGCCCGTTTCGATGAGGACAGGTTGGCGGCGGCAATCGCAGCCGGCGCGACCTCGCCGGAACAGTTGCTGGGCAGCGGTATTCTGGCTTTCACCATCGATCAGGGCGCCGGCATGCAGCCCTATCAGGGCATTGTGCCGCTCGATGGCTCCTCGCTGGAGGATATTGCCGGCGTCTATTTCCGCCAGTCCGAGCAGCTTCCCACTCGCGTGCGTCTTGGCGTTGCCGAGTTCTTCGACCGCGACGGCGAAGGCAAGCCCCGCCACGGCTGGCGCGCCGGCGGTGTCATCGCCCAGTTCCTGCCGCAGGCGCCCGAGCGGTTGCGCATGCGCGACCTGCATGGTGGCGACGGCGATGAGGGCGGTCATGAGGTACAGGAGGACGATGCCTGGACGGAAGCCGTCACGCTGTTGAACACGGTGGATACCGATGAGCTGACCGATCCGCAGGTGCCGGTGGAACGCCTGCTCTTCAGGCTTTTCCATGAAAGTGGTGTGCGCATCTATGATCCGCAGGCCATTTTCGACCGCTGCAGCTGCTCGCGGGACAAGATCAAGGGCGTACTCTCCGGCTTCACCGCCGAGGAGATCGAGGCGAGCGAAGAAGACGGCGCCATTGCCGTGACCTGCGAGTTCTGCTCCACCACCTATCGCTACGATGTCAGCGAGTTCGAAAACGTCTGAAGGCGAAACCGTGGCATCCGCACGCCGTCATCCCGTCCTTGAGCCGGGATGCGACACAATCGCGTCTCTGGTAGAAAAGACCTATGATGCCGGGCCAGGTCCCGGCTGGCGGGTTCTCAACCGATATCGTTACGCCTGCAATATCGGGGCTTCCATTTCAGTTCAGGACCCGCATCAGGCCGGGTGAATCCAGTGAAAAGGCCGGTATGGTGACGTTGAACACCTCGCCATTGTCCGTTTCCATTTCATAATGGCCGAACATCAGGCCTGACGGCGTGTCCAGCGGGCAGCCTGAGGAATATTCATAGCTGTCACCGGGTTTGAGATGCGGCTGCTCACCCACCACACCCGGCCCGTAGACTTCATCCACCTGGCCGTTCTGATCGGTGATGTGCCAATAGCGATTGACGAGGGTGACGGGAATATCGGAATTGTTCGCGATCACGACCTTGTAGCCCCAGACGTAACGGTCGTCATCCGGGTCGGATTGTTCCTCGAGATAATACGGATCAACCGTGACCTCGATATCCCTTGTCAGAGCACGATACATACGCGCCACACCTCGATATTATGCCTGCCTCCGTATCCTACACTATAGGCTCAGGCTATCGTCAAGAAAATGAATGGCTTGACGGGCAGGAGGCTCCTTCTGTCGCGCCGTTTTCCACCATTAGGGATAACGGTAAAGGTAAATATTGGTTGCGCGCTAAAGGATTTTGTCATCGTCCGGCCGATCGCGCCATGGCCGGCCCCAGGGAAGGCCACGGCGATCATCGAACGAATTTTCAGGCGGAAACCGCCGCCAGGGCCTTCGCCAGATCGTCCAGCAGGTCGTCCGTATCCTCGATGCCGCAGGAAAGGCGCAGGGTGCCGCCGGAAATGCCGAGTTCGGCACGGGCCTCGTCGGAGAGGTTCTTGTGCGTTGTCGTGCCGGGATGGGTGATGAGGCTCTTGGCATCGCCGAGATTGTTGGAAATCTTCACGATCTCCAGCGCATTCTGCAACGCGAAGGCTGCATCCTTGCCGCCCTTCAGCTCGAAAGCCACCAGCGTCGAGCCGCCGGACATCTGCCGCGCGATGATGTCCGCCTGCGGGTGATCGGCGCGGCCGGGATAGATGACCTTGGCGACCTTGCCGTTGCCGGCGAGGAAATCGGCAATTTTCGAGGCGTTGGCCGTCTGCTGCTTCACGCGCAGTGGCAGGGTCTCGATGCCCTTCAGAAGCGTCCAGGCGTTGAAGGGCGACATGGCGGGGCCGGTATGGCGGAAATAGTCCTGCAGCTCTTCTTCGATCCATTTCTTGTCGGAAAGGATGACGCCGCCGAGGCAGCGGCCCTGGCCGTCAATATGCTTGGTTGCCGAATAGACGACGATATGGGCGCCGAGTTCGAGCGGCTTCTGGAAAAGTGGTGTCGCAAACACGTTGTCGACCACCACCTTGGCGCCGATCTGGTTGGCAAGCTTCGCCACGCCGGCGATGTCCACTACCTCGAGTGTCGGATTGGTCGGGCTTTCGAGGAAGAACAGCTTGGTGTTCGGCTGGATCGCCTTTTCCCAGTTGCCGAGATCACGCCCGTCGATGAGCGTGCACTCAATGCCGTATTTCGGCGCAAGCGTCTCGACCACCCAGCGGCAGGAGCCGAAGAGGGCGCGGGCGGCAACGATATGATCGCCGGCGCGCAGCTGGCACATGATGGCGGCGGTGACGGCGGCCATGCCGGAGGCGAGCGCCCGGGCGTCCTCAGCACCTTCCAGCAGGCACATGCGCTTTTCAAACATGTCGTTGGTGGGGCTTGCATAACGGGCGTAGATAAAGCCATCCGTTTCGCCCTTGAAGCGGGCTTCGGCGGCTTCGGAGTTTTCGTAGACGAAACCCTGGGTCAGATAGATCGCTTCCGACGTTTCACCATAGGGTGAGCGCAGCGTGCCACCGTGAACGAGCTGGGTTGCCGGGCGCCATTTATTGCTCATGTGATCACCTTCAAAACAAAAAACCGGTCGCAAAAGCAGACCGGTTCCAAGCACCCGGTCTTTTTAGCCACTTGTTTAACGTGGCTGCAAGCCGACCGGCCAAATCACCACGGGATAAGCTTGCCATACTGCCGTTACCGGCTTGCGTCAATGCTTTCCTTTTGGTTTTGTCGCCGTAAAAAGGAATGATGACGATGACGAGAACCACGGGCATTTTGGCGGACGGCGCAATCAGGGCGCTGTTTGCGGGCGGCAGGCTGAAAAGCGAGGCCGATCTTGATGTTGATCAGGTCCAGCCCGCCAGCCTCGATCTCAGGTTGGGCTCCAGGGCCTATCGCGTGCGCGCCAGCTTCATGCCCGGCCCCGGAACCCGCGTCATCGACAAGCTCAATCGTCTCAGCCTGCATGAGGTTGATCTCAGCCAGGGCGCGGTGCTGGAGACCGGTTGTGTTTATATCGTTCCGCTTATGGAAAGCCTTGACTTGCCGGTGGATATGTCGGCGTCCGCCAACCCCAAAAGCTCGACCGGCCGCCTTGATATCTTCACCCGCGTCATGACCGACAATGCGCAGGAATTCGACAAGATCCCGGCGGGATATAAGGGGCCGCTCTATCTGGAAATCAGCCCGCGCACCTTCCCCATCGTGGTGCGCCGCGGGTCCCGCCTGTCGCAGATCCGTTTCCGCATCGGCCATGCTTTGCTCAATGAAGGCGAGCTTCTGAAGCTGCACGAAACGGAAACGCTGGTCGCCAGCGAAAGTCCGAACGTGACGGGCGGCGGCATCGCGCTTTCGATTGATCTCAAGGGCTTCGGCGAAAACGGGCTGATCGGTTATCGCGGCAAACATCACACGGCCGTGGTGGATGTCGACAGGAAGGCCCAGCACGAGGTTCTCGATTTCTGGGAACCGCTTTATGCGCGTGGTCGCGCGGAACTGATCCTCGATCCGGATGAATTCTATATTCTCGTTTCACGCGAAGCCGTGCATGTGCCCCCACTCTATGCCGCCGAAATGACGCCTTTCGACCCGCTCGTGGGCGAATTTCGGGTACATTACGCCGGCTTCTTCGATCCCGGCTTCGGTCACGCCCAGGCCGGCGGCACCGGCAGCCGCGCCGTACTCGAAGTCCGCAGCCACGAGGTGCCCTTCATCCTCGAACACGGCCAGATCGTCGGCCGCCTGGTCTATGAGCATATGCTGCAGAAACCGGAAGGCCTTTATGGCAGCGGCCTCGGCTCCAACTATCAGGCGCAGGGCCTGAAACTCTCCAAGCATTTCCGCGCGGAATAATGAACCCGCCGGGTGCTTGACACCCGATACGAACTGTCGGATGTCTTGTTCTGCGTGCGGGTGTAGCTCAATGGTAGAGCAGCAGCTTCCCAAGCTGAATACGAGGGTTCGATTCCCTTCACCCGCTCCAGCGACTTTTCCCGGCCATCAACAGTTGCCGTCATGCCCCTCACGCGCGAAAATCAGACGTTCAGATAGGACAAAATGGTTGCGGCGACGTCGGACGAGTCTTGAGATGCTGTTTGCGTCTCGACCGACGTGTTCGCCTGCGTGCTGGTCTCGCTTACGTTTGTGGCAATGGTTTGGGTGGAGCTGTCTGCCGGGTCGTCGCTGTTTAGTGCTGCGACCTGTGCAGTTGTCATGGCGGCGATCTGGCCTGGAGTGAAGGCCGTCACCTGCGATGCCGTCAAGGCGGCGAGTACACTGGTGCTCAGTCCCGAGATTGCCTTCGAACTCAAGCTGATGATTTGTTCGGTGGAAAACCCCGTGAGATCGTCGCGGCCAAATGCGGCTGCCTGCATCGCGGTGAGCGCGCTGACCTGCGATATCGACAAAGCGCCGATTTGTGCGGCATCCATTGCCGCCACCTGACCGTAACTCAGCGAAGCGATCTGGCCTGTCGTCAAGGCGGCGATCTCCGCAGGCGACAGGGATGCGACAAGGGTGGCGGAGAGGCCCCTGATCGCCGTTGAGCTGATCGCGGCGAGTTCCTCGGTCGAGAAGGTGTCCAGCCCCTCCATGGTCAACCCGGCGAGGGCGGCGGAACTCAATGCGGCGATCTGAGCGGTGGAAAATGCCTGGATCTGGTCCTTTCCAAGCGCGCTGATCTGGTCGCTGGTCAATCCGGCGACGCCGGCCGTGCCCAGGGCCGCAACCTCGGCGGACGAAAGTGAGGCGATAAAGTCCGTCGGAAGTCCCTTTATCGCGCTTGAGCCAATCGCAGCGAGCTCTTCCGTCGAGAAGGTTTCCAACATGGTCGCGGACAGGCCCTTGAGCGCATCCGAACTCAATGCCGCTATTTGACGAACGGAGAATGCTTCGATCTGCCCGATGCTCATGGCGCCAGCCTGGGCGCTGCCGAGGCCTGTTATGGCCTTGGCGTCCAGTGCGGCTATCTGGCTTGTTGAAAGCGAGGCGATGTCGGCCGGCCGCAATGCCGCAATCTGCCTGGAGGTGAGGGCGGCAATCTGGCTAGTGGAGAGGACGCCCATTTGACCGCTGTTGAGGGCGGCGACCTGCCCGGTGCTCAGGCCCGCTATCGCCGCGGTGCCAAGCGCGGCGATCTGCGCCGTCGTCAGCGCCGCGACAATCTCGCTCGACAGGCCCGCAATGGCGCTCATGCCGATTGCCGCCAGCTCGGCGGTGGTGAAGGTATTCAGCTTATCGGCGGTGAGAACCGCAATCTGTTTCGAACTGAGTGCGCCGATCTGGGCGCTGGTCAGCGCCGTGACCTGATCGGTGCCGAGGGCTGCGATCTGGTCGGTGGTCAGGCCCGCCACGCCCGCGGCGCTGAGAGCCGCGACCTGCGCCGTGGAAAGCGCGGCGATGTCGCCCGTGCCCAGTGCTGCAATCTGTCTGGAGGTGAGGGCGCCGACCTGCGCATTGCTCAGGACCTCCACTTGGCCGGTGCTGAGCGCATCAATTTGGTCGATGGTCAGGTTCGCTATCGCCGCCGTACCGAGGGCCGCGATCTGAGCCGTCGTCAGCGCAGCAATCACTGCCGCCGACAAGCCGGGGATCGCGTTCAAGCTGATTGCGGCCAGCTCGGCCGTTGTGAAGGTATCCAGGTCATCGGCCCCGAGGGCGGCAATCTGTTTCGAGCTGAGCGCGCCGATCTGGGCGCTGGTCAGCGCGGCGACCTGATCGGTGCCGAGGGCCGCGATCTGATCGGTGGTCAGGCCCACCACCCCAGCCGTGCCGAGCGCGGCGATCTGGATCTCCGAAAGCGAGGCGATGTCTGCCGGCCGCAGCGCCGCAATCTGCCTGGAGGTGAGGACGGCAATCTGGCTACTGGAGAGGACGCCCATTTGACCGCTGTTGAGGGCGGCGACCTGCCCGGTACTTAGGCCCGCTATTGCCGCGGTGCCAAGCGCGGCGATCTGCGCCGTCGTCAGCGCCGCCACAATCTCGCTCGACAGGCCCGCAATGGCGCTCATGCCGATTGCCGCCAGCTCGGCGGTGGTGAAGGTATTCAGCTTATCGGCGGTGAGAACCGCAATCTGTTTCGAACTGAGTGCGCCGATCTGGGTGCTGGTCAGCGCCGTGACCTGATCGGTGCCGAGGGCTGCGATCTGGTCGGTGGTCAGGCCCGCCACGCCCGCGGCGCTGAGAGCCGCGACCTGCGCCGTGGAAAGCGCGGCGATGTCCTCCGCGCGCAGTGCCATAACCTGCCTGGAGGTAAGGGCACGGATTTGGGCATTGGTCAGGCCGCTGACCTGACCGCTGGTGAGGGCGGCGACCTGCCCGGTGCTCAGGCCGCCAATGCCCGCCGTGCTGAGTGCTGCGATCTGCGCTGTTGTCAGCGATGTTATGGTCCCCGTCGATAAACCCGGGATCGCGCTGGAACTGATTGCCGCAATATCCTTGGCCGAGAAGGTGGCAATGTCATCCGCACCCAAGGCCGCTATCTGCTTTGAACTCAAGGCGCCGACCTGGGCGGTGGTCAAAGCCTCCACCTGGGCCGTCGTCAGGGCGGCAATCTGTGCGGTGCTCAGCGCACCGATGCCAAGCGTGTTCAGAGCCGAGATCTGGCCTGCCGTCATGGAGGCGACGGTCTCGGTCGATAGGCCCTGGATCGCATTTGAACTGATCGCGGCAATATCCTTGGTCGAGAATGTCGCGATGTCTTCCGTCCCGAGCACGGCTATCTGCCGTGAGCCGAGGGCGCCGACCTGGGCGGTGGTCAAGGCCGCCACCTGACCCGTCGTCAGGGCGTTGATCTGCGCGGTGCTCAGCGCGGTGATGCTTTGTGTATTCAGGGCGGCAATCTGGGCTGTCGTCAGTGAAGCGATGGTTTCCGCCGACAGTCCGGGAATCGCGCTCGAGCTGATTGCGGCAATGTCCCTGGTTGTGAATCTGGCCAGATCGTCCGTCCCCAGCGCAGCAATCTGGGTGGAGTCGAGATTGAGAATCTGTGCGCTCGTCAGCGCTTCGGCCTGGCTGGTGCTGAATGTTGCAAGCTGCTGACCGCTTAGTCCTGCAATTCCCGCTGCGCTCAGAGAGGCAATCTGGATTTTTGAAAGAGCCGCTATATCGTCGGTGCCGAGGACGGCAATTTGCGCCGAGCCCAAGGTTGCCATTTGCTTGATCGACAGACGCGAAATCTGATCCGTGCTCATCGCGGCGATCTGGGCGGTCGAAAGTCCCGTGATACCGGCGGTGCTTATTGCCGCAATCTGCGGTGCGGCAAGCGATATTATATTATCCGTGCTCATCGCCGAAACCTGCCCCGCACCGAGCGCCGCGATCTGGGCGGTGGTCATGGCCGAGAACTGGCCGACGCTGAGGGCTGCGATCTGATCGGTGGTCAGACCCTTGACGCCCGCCGCACTCAGCGTGGCGATCTGGCCGGTGGACAAGGCTGCAATATTGTTGCCCAAGGCAGCGACTTGCACCGCGCTCAAGGCCTTGAGCTGTGCGGCGGACAGAAGGCCGACCTGATTGCGGTTCAGCGCTTCGATCTGATCGGCCGTCAGCCCTGCGACGGCGCTTGTGCTCAGGGCTTCGATCTGGCCTTTGGTCAGTGCCGCCATAACATCCGTATTCAAGCCCGACACGGCTTTATTCGAGATCGCCGCAATGTCGGCGGTCGAGAATGTTGCCAGATCCTCGATGCTCATGGCCGCGAGCTGCGCCGCACTCAGGGACTTCACCTGTGCCGAGGACAGGGCCTCGACCTGCCCGGTGCTCAGGACTTCGATCTGATCGGCTGTCATTCCGGCGATGGCGCCGGTATTCAGGGAGGCAATCTGGGCGGTTGACAGGGCCTCGATCTGGCCGGCGCTCAGAGCCTGAAACTGCGCTGCGCTGAGGGCGCTCAGCTGTGCAGTCGTCACGGCGGCGATCTGATCGTTGCTCAGCGCGGTGATTGCCTCCGTGCTCAGGCGGAGCAGCGCCTTGCTGGTAATCGCCGCGACGTCGGCGGTGGAGAAGGTTGCTATGTCCTCGGCGCCAAGGATGGCGAGTTGCGCTGCGCTCAGCGCCATCACCTGGGCCGGTGAGAGGGCTTCGACCTGGCTCGTGCTGAACGCCGCCACCTGTGTTGTTTTGAGGGCGGCAATCTGAGCCGTCGTCAGGGCGGCGATCTGGTCTGTGCTCATGACTTCGATCTGACCGCTCGTCAGGCCTGCAATCGCGACGGTGTTGAGGGCGGCGGTCTGGCCTGGGGTAAATCCTGCGACCGCTTCCGTGCTCAGGCCGGGTATGGCTCTGCCGGTAATCGCGGCGATGTCGGCAAGGGAGAAGGTTGCTATATCATCGGTGCCGAGGGCGGCGAGTTGGATGGAGCTCAGGGATGTCACCTGCGCGGGTGACAGGGCTTCGACCTGGCTGGTGGTCAATGCCGCGACCTGCGCCGTATTGAGTGCGGCAATCTGGGCCGTCGTCAATGCGGCGACCTGGTCGGTGGTCAGGGATGCGACAATAGCCGCCGTCAAGCCCGGCATGGCTGTGGCGGTGATCGCTGCGATATCGGCGGTCGAAAACGTCGCTATGTCCTCTGTGCTCAGGGCTGCGAGCTGTATCGAATTTAATGCCTTGATCTGTGTGGGTGACAAGGCCTCGACTTGCGCCGTGGACAGTCCCGCGATCGCCCCGGCGCTCAGGCCCGAGATCGCTCTCGCTGCAATTGCCGCAATCTCCGCGGTCGAGAAGGTTGCTATATCCTGCGCGCTCAAGGCAGCCAGTTGCGTCGCTTTGAGCGCACTGATCTGAGACGACGTCAAAGCCTCGGCCTGATCCGTCGTCAGGGCCTGAAGCTGTGTGGTGGTGAGCGCCGAAACCTGGCTCGAACTCAGGCTTTCGATGGCGTATTTGTCAAGAATGCTCAGTTGATCCAGCGTCAGGCCAGTTATGGCGCCTTGTGAAATGGCGCTCAACTGTTGCGAGTTGAGGACTTTGACATCCTCCGTATCCAGTGCCGCGACCTGGGCCGAAGAGAGTGCTTTGATCTGGGCAGTGGAAAGCGACGCGACGTCGTCGGTTGTCCAGGCTGCGATTACCGCTGTCGAAAGATATCTGATCTGATTAATATTCAGGGAAGAAATGGTCGAAGTCATGTCTGAAAAATCCTAAAGGCTAGGTCCAACCTCTCAACAGCCAACAGATCGCTTGTTTGCTCACGCCCTGAAGAGCATCGGTCACGCAAGTCCACCATTTGCAAAGATTAGGTACGCAATCGGGCTTGTCTGAACCTGAAGTTGCCGGGATTCAGCCGGCATCTTCTTGCGATTACTCTTCGAACGCTTCGGGCGACGGCAGCCGGCAGAGGCCGGGCGGGCAGCGAATATTCGATTTAGCTTGACTACGATTAAATTGCACGTAATAGTTGATGCAGTCGTAACATTATGGGGTAGTGTTATGAGTCGCAAACTTCTCTCTGAGTTTCTGGGCACCTTCTGGCTTGTCTTCGGTGGTTGCGGCAGCGCGGTTTTTGCCGCGGCCTTTCCTGAACTTGGCATTGGCTTCCTCGGCGTTGCCCTTGCTTTCGGCCTGACGGTTCTGACCATGGCCTATGCGGTGGGCGGCATTTCCGGCGGCCATTTCAATCCCGCCGTTTCCGTCGGTCTTTCCGTTGCCGGCAAATTTCCTGTCTCGAACCTCCTGCCCTATATCCTGGCGCAGCTTGGTGGGGCGATCGTCGCGGCGGCCGCACTTTATGTCATCGTTACCGGTAAGGCCGGGGCTGACATCGGTGGTTTTGCCGCCAATGGTTATGGCGAACATTCGCCGGGCGGATATTCTCTCCTGTCGGCCCTGCTGATCGAGGTCATCCTGACGGCGTTTTTCCTGATCGTCATTCTGGGGTCGACGCATGGCAGGGTTCCGGCCGGTTTCGCACCGATCGCCATCGGTCTTGCTCTCACCCTTATTCATCTGATTTCCATTCCGGTCACCAACACATCCGTCAACCCGGCCCGCTCGACCGGGCAGGCCTTGTTCGTCGGCGGATGGGCGTTGCAGCAGCTCTGGCTGTTCTGGCTCGCTCCGATCCTCGGCGGTGCGATTGGCGCCGTGGTGTGGAAAATTTTCGGCGAGGAAGAGAAGACCGGCCACGCCGGTTCGGTCCAGCCTGCGCAGACATGAATGGGAGGCTTTGTTTGCCCGAATGGTCGGGGAAACGACTGAGGAGGATGACATGGATCTTGCTTCGATATTGGCCCAAATCATCGGCGGTGCGGTTGGCGGCACGGCCGGCGGAAAGATACTGAAGGATTCCGACCTTGGCTCGCTCGGCAATCTGATCGCGGGTGCCATCGGCGGCATCGGCGGCGGAACGGTGCTGGGATCGCTGCTCGGAGCGGCGGGAAATGCCGCGGCCGGCGGCGTGGATATCGGCGCTCTTGCCGGTCAGCTCGTGGGCGGCGGCGTCGGCGGTCTGATCGTGCAGATCATCGTCGGCCTGATCAAGAACAAGCTCGTCGCGAAATAGGGTCTTTCAGCGGCGATCGGGATGAAATGATAAATCTTGCCGGAGGAGTAACGTCGTTCGGCAAGCCATCTTGATTGACGTTCGAATGATTGTGCAAAATCGGGCTCGGTTTTGCGAATGGCTGTGGCTTTGGCCAGAACGGTAAGACCGCCTGTTGTGGATTGCCGGGTAAATGGCGTTGCATGCGGCCTACGGTACGGACACCTTGTCAGCCGGTGTGTCTGGCGACGGGCGCATGGGGCGTCTTGTTCCAGACAAAGGGCCTGGTTTTCAGTTCGACCACCGCGCGCCAGGCTGCGACGGACAGAAGCAGCCAATAGACCGGAATGGCGATCCAGCGCCGTCCGACCTGTTTCCTTTCAAAGGCTATCATCCGGTTTCGGCCCATCAGCGCGAAGATCGCATAGCTTCCGACAATATTCAGCATGTCCATGAAAAACAGGATGCCCTGCCAGGAAAACAGCAGGTCGGCGCCGCTTTCCCGCGCCGCCACGACCATGAATATCAGGGAAACGAAGAGCAGGGGATGGGTGAGGGATGAAAGAAGCATGCCGCCGATCAGGAGTTGAAAGACGATATAGGAAATCCAACCCATGTGGCGGGCCGTGGTCACGGGGGCGCGGGTCATCACCAGCCAGCTTTGCAGCCAGCCCTTGTACCAGCGTGCACGCTGGTTCAGCCAGACGGGTAGCGAAGTCGGCGCATCCTCGAGCGTGTGCCGACGGATGACCCCGCAGCGATAGCCGAGCCTGTGCAGCCTCAGGCCAATATCGGCGTCTTCCGTCACATTATAGGGGTCCCATGCGCCGATGCGGCGCAGCACGGCGGTACGGAAATGGTTGGACGTGCCGCCAAGCGGCAGCGGCAGCCTGTGCGCAGCAAGAACAGGCAACATGCCGCGGAAGAGGCCCGAATATTCCAGCGCGAAACAGGCGCTGAGCCAGGAGGAGCGCGCATTGCTGATGATAAGTGGCGCCTGCAGGCACGCCACATCATCCGGTTTTTCCCGAAATGCGGCATAGGCTTCGCGCAATTGCTGCGGATGCGGACGATCCTCCGCATCGTAGATGGCAAGAAACGCACCGCGTGCCCCGGCAAGCGCATAGGTCAGCGCCTTGGGCTTGGTGCGGGGCAGGGAGGGCGGCACGCTCACGATCTCGATATGCGGACCGGGGTTCATCCGCTGGATGGCTTCGATCGTCGCGTCATCCTCCGCTTCGCAGACGAGCTTGATGTCGAGCCGGGATTTTGGCCAGTCCAGTCGCTCCAGCGCGCCGATGAGCTGCCCGACGACCGCCTCTTCGCGATAGAGCGCCACCAGAACGGTATAGACGGGCAGATTTCCATCCGGTTCGAGAACCGGGACGGTTTCCGCGTCATTGTCCTCCGGCGTCCGCATCAGTACAAACAGCCTAAACAGCAGGGTGAAGAGGTAAAGCAGCGTCAGCGAGACATGAAGGACGGCCAGGGCCGCCTGCGTATAAGACAGCAGCGATAGAGTGAGCAGGGTGATGGCGACGCCGCTGTAGAAGCCCTGATGGCCGTGCAGCGTGATCCGGGCGGAATGGTGCGGCGCGGTGTTGAAAAGCTGCTGACGCGCCTGCTGGCAACGGCGCGTTTCGCCGGCCTTCCAGATCGCGCTGCGCATGGCCTGCGGTGTCGTCACGGCAAGCTCGTCTTGAAGGTCCGGATGCCGATCAAGCATGTCTTTCAGCAATTCCATCCGTGCCAGCTCCGGCACGATCAGAAGCGTCGGTTTGCCGTTGCGTGCTGTCAGCCGCAAGAACCGCGGCTCGGCCAACTGGCTATCCAGCTGGTGGATGTCCGTCACCCGTTCGGGATCGATGTCCGAAAGAAATGGCAGCCGCAGAAATCTGGCGAAGGCGCCGAAATATGCATCCGTCGCCACGAGGCCGCTTGCCAGCAATTCGTCTTCCGTGGTCGAGCCGTTTTCGAGTGCCCGCTGTTCGAATGTGTCGATATAGGGTTTGCCGAACCCCAGCGAGGAGAGAAAACGGGCTTGTCCGGTTTGATCGCCGTCGGGCGTGGCCCATGGAGAATTTTCACCGGCGGGTGAAAATGCAATTTTTCGGCCTGCCGGCGTCGTGCGAAACGATTCTCGTGTATAATGCCTAAAACAGTCCATGCATCGCCGCCGCCGTCATGGTAACGCCCCACTTCCTGTCACGGATAGTATAGATGAGAATGACGAATGTAACGCGAAATATAGGTCTTGGATTTACTTTAGCTTTCGCTTTACAATTTGTTGGTTTTTCGGGGAAGGCGCACGCGGAAGGCCTTTCGGACGGCAACCGCATGCCGGTGTTGTTCGATGCTCAGGAGCGTTTTCCCGGCGGCGATCTTTCTTCCGTCCCCCGCATCAGGTTTCTGATGTCCGTCGATTTTCCGCCCTTCAATTTTACCGATCAGGAGGGCCGGCTTGCGGGCTTCCATGTCGATCTGGTCCGTGAAATCTGCGCCCAGTTAAAGATCGAGAGCAAATGCCAGGTGCAGGCGCTGCCGTTTGACGAACTGGAGGCCGCGCTGGAAATGGGGGAAGGCGAGGCGGTGATTTCCGGTCTTGCCACCACTGGCGACCTGCGCAAGAGCTTTACCTTTTCTCGACCCTATCTGCTGCTGCCCGCCCGCCTCGCGGTGAACAAGGCGGCAAAATTCACCGCATCGGGCGCTGATGCGCTTTCGGGAAGGAAAGTCGGCGTGGTTGCCGGTTCGCGCCACGAACAGATGCTGAAGGCGTTTTTTCCAAAGGCCGTGGCCGAGGGCTTCGATGGATACGAACCCATGTATGAATCCTTGAAGACAGGCAAGGTGGATGCCGTCTTCGCCGACGGTCTGCGCCTGCCCTTCTGGGTTTCGGGAAGCGCCTCGGAAGGCTGCTGCGCGCTGTTCGGTGGTCCTTACATGTCCGACAGGTTTCTCGGTGAAGGCCTTTCCATCATGGCGGTGGATCCGGACAATGTGCTGGTGCCGGCTTTCGACCAGGCTCTGGCGGCCATTTCCCGCAATGGCCGGCTGGAGGAAATCTACCGCCGTTATTTCCCCTACGGGCTGTATTAGGAAGTAACCTCGACCGGAACGGCGCCGACCAAGGCGTCCTACTTGGCCGGTGCAAAAATCTCTTCATTGCGCCGCAACCGCAAAAGAGCGATCCACACGGCGGCGGCAATGGCGGTTTCCACCAGGAAATAGCTGCCGATCGTGCCTGAAATGCTGAAGGACCAAGTGAAAAAGGCGACGATGACGGAGCCGATGAGATTGCCGCTGTTCCATATCTTGGCGCGAATATCCTGCCGTCCCGAGGCGCCGAGCGCCTCAAGCGCCGTGGCCGCAACCGCCATCGGCAACACGGCCCAGCAGAGCACGCGGGTGATGACAGGCAGCGAGACATATTCGTTGCCGAACAAAAGCGGCAGGAAGGGTGCGATGATGAAGATCGCGAGCGCGCTGCCGGTCGCGATGAAAAGCGCCGCCTTCAGCACATTATAGGCGCGTTCGATGGTCTTGCCGATGCCTTGCAGGGCGGCGGAGGCCGAGCCGGGATAGATCAGCCGGTTAAGCGCCTCGACGGAGAGATAGGAACTGTCGAGAATTCGCCGGGCGATGGAATAGCTGCCCAACACTTCGGCGCTGGCAATGGCGCCGAGCACGAGAATATCGGCATTGCCGCGCACGGCCTTGAACAGGAACTGGGTGGAAAACAGGATGCCGATGCGGATTTCCTCGCGAACGATCCGGAACACCGGCCTGCCGAGCCTGCTGATCGCCTTCACCGAGATGACGGCTGCAATGCTGTGGGCGGCAAGGTTCCACAAGGCCCAGGCCTCCACCGTTTCCACCTTGAAGACGAGGCAGGCGACCACGGCGGCAATGGTGCGGGCCACGGCGAACATCACTTCAAGCTTGTTGGCGGCGGCGAAATTGGAATGGGCGATGAAGCTTTGCGTGGAAAGCGAAATGACTTTCAGAAGAACGAGGTTGGTCACCAGGATCAGGAAGGTGGTGATCAATGTGTGCAGCAGGGTTTCCGAGGTGGGAAAAAACACCGGGATCGTGACCATGCCGATGATGGTCAGCACCACGCCGGTCGCCGCGCTCAGGAGATAGCTGTGACCAAGCATGACGGGAAACATGCTGCGATCCTGCGCCACACGGCGGATCAGCGATTCCTGCGAGCCGATGCCGCAGATCTGCACACCGAGATTGGTAACGGCCGTGATGGAGGCGTAGAGCGCGAATTGTTCGACGCCGAGATGGCGGGCAAGCAGGGCGAAGGTCAAAAGCTGGGCGGCGCTGGACATCAGCAGCGCCCCGCCGGATGCCATGTAGGTCAATCCCAGCCTGACTAGATGGCCGAACCGCGGCGTATTGAACGACACCTCATTCTCCATGTTTTCCGGCATTGCCGGGCGAATTCAAAAATAACTGCCCTGTTTTTAAAAATCTGGCGAAGCGGGAAAGTTGCAATCGGCCAATAATTTGAAAGCCCGCAACCCGAATGAATGGCAGTTTATCCTGTCTTATCCCTCTTGAGGTAAGAGAGGGTTAAAGCAATTGCATAATAGTGACGATAATGACTGTTTATGGTTATTTGGACATGGCCCGGTTTGAGACGGGTTTATTGTTCGTCACAAGGCAGGCCAATGATCCGTTTAACCATTTCCGGTGCAGGCGACCATGCCGCGTTTGGCTGATACGCAGCCCATATCTGCGCATGGTGGCGCCATGTCTCTTGCCGGCGGCCGTCGCGACGCGATTTTTTTCGTCGCCACCATGCTTTATATCTGGATTTCCGTAGCACCCTTTGAAAACCTTGCGGCCCCTCCTGTGCCGCATGCGGCCGCAAACCAGCTGACCGGGCTGGTGATTGCGCTGATCCTCGGTGTCTTCGCGCTGCGCCACCGGCTGACGGGGCTTCTGCTGCGGCCGCGCCTGCCCATCCTGCTGCTGTTTTTCTGGCTGGCGCTGTGTTCGGTGCTCGGTGCCGCGCCCGGCACGTCGCTGCAACGCCTGATCTTCACGGCGCTTTTATGCTTCATCACCAGCGTCCTCGTCGTCATGCCGCGGGACCGGCGGCAGTTTGACCGGATGATGGCCATTTTCGCCATCATCCTGCTGGCGCTCTGCTATTTCGGCGTGATCTTCCTGCGTTCGCGCGCCATCCATCAACCCTACGACCTCGATGAAAAGGCGCTTGCGGGTGACTGGCGTGGCATCTTCAATCACAAGAATGCTGCCGCTCCGGCCATGATCATTCTCTTCATGGTGGGGCTTTACCTGCGCAATGCCTGGTCCACGGTGGGCGGCATCGCGATCACGCTGCTGGCCGGCTTCTTCCTCTGGAAGACCAATGGAAAAACCGCCGCGATGCTCTTGCCC
Organism: Agrobacterium sp. NPDC089420; assembly: GCF_044900305.1. Classification (NCBI taxonomy): domain Bacteria; kingdom Pseudomonadati; phylum Pseudomonadota; class Alphaproteobacteria; order Hyphomicrobiales; family Rhizobiaceae; genus Agrobacterium; species Agrobacterium sp. NPDC089420. The sequence continues at coordinate 373,388 of NZ_JBJDMY010000002.1, forward strand.
GTCACCATCGCGCTGATCTGGGTCATGGAGAGGCATGCCGGGCGGACATTGCTGATGATCGGTGGCCTTCTGGCTTTCCTCAACATCCTTGCCGTCGGCTCCACCTATTTTCCCAGCATACGGAACCTGGTCGAGAGCCTGGGCATCGATTCCACCTTCACCGGTCGAACGGATATATGGCGCCTGTCCTTCGACACCTTCGCGCAGTCGCCGATCTTCGGGCAGGGGTTTCAGGCTTTCTGGGCGAGCGACCGGCTCCTGTCGCAGGCCGATATTGCCGACACCTGGGCCGTCACAGCCTTCCATGCCCATAACGGCTATATTGAAAGCCTGCTGAATGGCGGGTTGCCGGCCTTCGTTCTCACCGTCATCTGGCTGGTCATCATCCCTGCAAACGATTTCCGCACAGCGGTGGACAGGGGGACCGACCCGGCACTGACCCGGCTTTTTGCACGAATTTGGGTGTATGCCCTGCTTTCTTCGTGTCTTGAGAGTAATTTCTTTACCGGAACGGGGCCTATCTGGTCTTCTCTTCTGATCGCAATCTATTGTTTGAGGCATCAGGCTTACGACATACTTGAACAGGGGCAGTAATTTGCAGACAGGCCGGGGGGCTATGGATGACGCAAAAAATCGGGACTTTCGCCGACCGGATCAATAACCGGCTGGTGCGGTATTTTCCGGGACCGGCAGCAAGGATCGCAGCATCCGAACCGATCGTGTCCTTTACATTCGACGATGTGCCGGCAAGCGCCTGGACAAAAGGCGCCCGCATTCTGGAAAATGAGGGCGCGCGCGGGACGTTCTACATTGCAGGCGTCTTTATCGACGGGCATGACGAACAGCAGGAGATGATTTCCTCCAAAGGTTGTTTCGAGCTTGGGGCGGCAGGCCACGAACTGGCCTGCCATACCTATTCCCATCGCAAATTGTCGAGTTTTTCGCGGCGCGGGCTCGAAGACGACCTCGACCGCAATGACAGCGCGCTCGGATCCTTCGGTGAAAAACGGCACAGGCGGAATTTTTCCATACCTTTCGGCATGGCTTCGCCCGTCATGCAGCCGTTGTTGCGGCGCAGGTTCAGGACAGCCCGCGGCATCATGCCCGGCATCAACCGGGGCAGCATCGATCCGCATCATCTTGCCGCCGTCGAATTGCGCTCGGATCAAAATTATCTCGACGCCGCCGACCGCTGGCTGGAGGATGTTTTGCAAAATGGCGGCTGGCTCATCATTTTCACCCATGATGTTGCGGCTGCGCCGAGCTTTTACGGTTGCCCCGAGGACAGGTTCCAGAGGCTCGTCCGCAGGGCGACATCAGGCGGCGCGAAAGTCATGACGGTGGACGCCGCCGCCACGGCGCTCGGTCTTTAAGGAGCATCGGCAGCGGGGCACTCCGTGCCCCGGGCCGGCGCGGATGTACGGCCGTCGCTGGCCTTATTGGCTGGCCCAGATGATGCGGGCTATCCATTCCACATCGGCCATGTCGAAGCTGCGGTTCGGATGCTCGGGGTTGAGCGACAGAAGCTCGATATTCCTGGGGCTCTGCCGTGCCAGCACCTTGGCCATCACTTCGCCGTCGCGGCTTTTCAGCACCACGCGGTCGCCGCGCCGTACCTGCGCGCCGGGTTCCACGATGAGGATGTCGCCGTCGCGGTAAAGCGGCATCATGCTCTCGCCCTGCACTTCGAGCGCGTAGACGCCCTGCCGGCGTTCGGGAGAGGAGGGAAACTCCACCACATCCCAACCCTGGCCCGCCGGAAAACCGCCATCGTCGAAAAACCCGCCGGAACCGGCCTGGGCGAAACCGAGCAGCGGGATGGCGTTGTCGGCACCGGAGGGCTGCCTTGCCTGCGCCTTGCCGAAAGCATAGCCGAAAAACTGGTCGACGCTTGCCCCCGTCGCCTCCAGAACCTTGGAGACGGATTCCGTCGAGGGCCAGCGCTTACGGCCGTCCGGACCGAAGCGTTTCGATTTATTGAAGGAGGTCGGGTCGAGACCGGCGCGCTTCGCCAGGGCCGAAGGCGTGAGCTGGTGGCGTTCGGCAAGCGTATCGATGGCGCTCCAGATCGTCTCGTGTGAAAGCATGATAGAAAGCCCGCAAATGGAGCCGCTAGCGGAAAGCTCCTGTCGTTACTGACCGGAATCTAGACCATATCCGGCCAGGAGTAAAGAAAGGAAAGGAATAAAATCCTCGCCTAGGCGACCATGGCCGCCGTATTTATCTTGGCGAGCTGGATCACCGCCTGCGTGCGGCTGTCGACCTTGAGTTTCAGCAGGATCGCCGAGACATGCGCCTTGATGGTGGCTTCCGAAACATTGAGCTCATAGGCGATCTGCTTGTTCAGCAGGCCTTCGGCCAGCATGCCGAGAACCCGGCTTTGCTGCGGCGTCAGTGTTCTCAGCCGGCCGATGAGATCGGCCACATCCGGATCCTGTTCCTTTTCGCCGTGATGACCCGCCGGTATCCAGACGTCGCCTTCGAGAACCGCGCGGATGCCATCGCGAATGTCGTCGATGCCCGAGGATTTGGAAATAAAACCGGAAGCGCCCAGTTCGATGGCCCGGCGAATGGTGGTCGCATCGTCCGTCGCCGAAACGATGACGATCGGCAGGCTGGAAAATTCCGCCCTCAGCGCCATCAGGCCGGAAAATCCGCTGACCCCCGGCATTGCGAGATCGAGAAGCATCAGATCGGCATCGTTATGCGCCGTTGCAGCCCCCCGGGCTGCCTCGAAATCTCCCGCTTCCACGATGGTCTGCTGCCCGTCGAGACCGGAGACGGCCTGCTTGAGGGCGCCGCGAAAAAGCGGGTGATCGTCTGCAATGATAATGACAAGTTCCGACATTCTGGCCCCCTCCCAAGGGCGTTATGCGGTTCTTTCGCGGATCTGTAGTACTCCCTTTGCCGGAGATCGAAACACGTCCGGCTCCCCCGTCAAAGGTTGCGCCAATCGGTTCCGCATTACAAGGAAAAGCTTGTGGACAGGTGGCCTTTCAGGTCCGCCGCAATAAAAATGCGGTGGAAACTGTGGACAATCTTCAAGCTTTGCGGCAAATCCCGCTGAGTGGAAAGCCTTGGAGAGCCCTATGCAGGAAACGCCCGCGATCATCTATAAAATCGTGCCGGAGACGTTGTGGCATGCGGCCCGGGCGAAAGGCGTGTTCGAGGGGGCGGCCATCGACCTGACCGACGGCTTCATTCATTTTTCCACGGCAAAACAGGTGGCGGAGACCGCCGCACGGCATTTTTCCGGCCAGGTCGATCTGCTTCTGATTGCGGTTGACGGCGCCGCTCTTGGTGACAGGCTGATCTATGAAGCCTCAAGAGGCGGCGATCTTTTCCCGCATCTTTATGCCCCGCTTCCCCTGAGTGCGGTGCTTTGGGAAACGCCGCTTTCACTTGATCATGATGGCCAGCACCAGTTTCCGGAGATTTTATGATGAGCGGATTATTTTCCTCTGTCGGCCGCAAGGGCCTGTTTCTCATCGATCCGGAAAAGGCGCACGGGCTCTCCGTTGCGGCGCTGAAAAGCGGCTTCCTGCCCACTTGCATGGTGCCGCATGATCCGCGCCTGCAGCAGACGATTGCCGGTCTCGTCTTCCCCAATCCGCTCGGCATGGCGGCAGGTTATGACAAAAATGCCGAAGTGCCGGGACCGCTCCTGAGGCTCGGTTTCGGCTTTACCGAAATCGGCACCGTCACGCCGAAGGCGCAATCTGGCAATCCCAGGCCGCGCATCTTCCGTCTGGTCGAGGATGAAGGCGTCATCAATCGCCTCGGTTTTAACAATGAAGGCCATGCCGCCGCATTGGAGCGCCTGAGGCAGGCGGGCCTGCGCGGCATCGTCGGCGTCAATATCGGCGCCAACAAGGATAGCGACGACCGCATCGCCGATTATGTGCAGGGCATCGAGGCGTTTTATTCGGTCGCGTCCTATTTCACCGTCAATATTTCCTCGCCCAACACGCCCGGCCTGCGTGACCTGCAGGCGCGCGAAAGCCTTGCCGCGCTGCTGTCGGCCGTGCTGGAGCGCCGGAAGGTGGAGGCCGAGCGTTTCGGCAAACGCATCCCGGTCTTCCTCAAGATCGCGCCCGATCTGACCGAGGAGGGGCTGGACGACGTTGCCGAAGAGGCGCTTGCCCATGATCTCGATGGCCTGATTGTTTCGAACACCACGCTCTCTCGCGAAGGCCTGCGGCCCGGCCCGCACAAGGGAGAGGCTGGCGGTCTCTCGGGCAAGCCGCTGTTTGAGCTTTCCACCGCGGTTCTCGCCAAGATGCGCCGCCGCGTCGGCGCCAACCTGCCGATCATCGGCGTCGGCGGTGTGTCATCTGCGGAAACGGCTTTGGAAAAGGTGAGGGCAGGGGCCGATCTCGTGCAGCTCTATTCCTGCATGGTTTATGAAGGCCCCGGCCTGCCCTCGGCCATCGTCAAGGGCCTGTCGAAGCTGATCGCCCGTGAGGGCGTGGCGTCGATCCGTGATCTGCGTGACAGCGCGGTGGACCGCTGGGCCGATCGCAAGCTCGGCTGAATATGGCCTGACGGGCAGACGCCTTCGTAATTAAGGGGAACCTTCTCGTGGTTCCCGTCGAGTTAACCTCAGGCGCAGAGCACCATTGCCCAATAGGGCCGGTTGCGGCTGGCCGCGTCATAGGCGACCGCGACGCCGAGGCCGTTATAAGGCCCCAGCATGTTTTCGAGATGGTGTTGCGAACCGATCCACGCCTTCACCACCCGCTCGACGCTGTCTTGACCGGCGGCCACGTTTTCCGCCGCCGGCAGCGGTACATTGCCGTCCTTCATGCGGATGAGGAAGCTGTCGGTGAGGCCGATCAGATGCGCCATCTTCTGTGCCTTGACCATGCGGCCGGCCTGATAGGCGGCCGCTCCGCTGGCCGCATTATTGATGGAAAGCGGTGAAAGCCCCTTCGAACGGCGCAGGTCGTTGACCATCGGAAGCGCTGCCGCCGTCTCATCGCGGGTGCCGGCCGGCATGCCCTTGTTGGTGGGCATGGAAACGCAGGCGGAAAGAACGGAACCGGCGGAAATCAGCACGAAGCCGCGCCGGGTGAGCGTCTGAAGCGAAGTGTCGGTCATATCAGCGGCGGTAGCTCAGCAGGCGCAGGATGATGAAGACGGGAATGACGATCGTGGCTCCGAGGATCAGATAGTCGCCGATGGCGCCCAGCGCATGGAAACCGCTGCGCCACAGGTCGACCACGAAATCGCGCGCGCCGTAAATGATGTTCCACGGCGTCAATCCGAAGATCGCCATCAGAAAGCCGACGAGCAATGAAACGACGAGCAGCTTCACCACGGTGCGGGCCACCGTATCACCCAGCATTTTGTTGACCTCACCGGCCATCAGCAAGTCTCCTGTTTTGTCCTGACATATGGGGCGCATCGCTTCGATGCAAGTTTTCGCGCACTATATCGCGCCATATCAGCCAATTCCACGCGGGTGCCATGAAATAGGACTTGAGTTTTTTTATGGCTTGATAAATGACAGCCGACATCTTCTCAGGAAATCATGAATGGCCCCAAACCAGTTTTCTTCCGGTGACGTCATTGCCGACCGTCGGGCGGACTATGCCCGCATGTTGGCGGAGGGCGGTGACTATCCCGCCGCCGCCGAACTTATGGAACAGGCGCTTGAACTTGCGCCACGGTGGACGGCGGGCTGGTTTCGCTTCGGGGAATATCACGAAAAGGCGGGGGAGACCGCGAGAGCCGTGGCGGCCTACGGGAAAGTTGCCGAACTGGACGGAGAAGGGCTGTTTGCGGCCGAGCTGAAGCTTGCGGTTCTTGGCGCCGCGGAAACACCGGAACAGCCGCCGAGCCGCTACGTGGAAGGGCTGTTCGACGATTATGCCGACCGTTTCGAAACCTCTCTCGTCGAGAAGCTGGATTACAGCGTGCCGCAAAAACTGGCGGAACTGATCGGCGGGCGAGCGAAAGGCGGCGTCTTCGACACCATCGTCGATATCGGCTGCGGCACCGGTCTGCTTGGCGTCGAAATTCGCTCCCTTGCACAACGGCTCGAGGGTTTTGATATCTCCCAGAACATGCTGGCCAAGGCGGAGGAAAAAGGTCTTTACGACCATCTCGGCCACGCCGATCTTTCGCTGGAAGCAGAGGCGTCGGGGCTCTTTAGCCCGGTACTCACGCAGCACCGCGCCGATCTCGTCGCTGCTGCCGATGTGATGATGTATCTCGGCAGCCTCGAAACCGTCATGCCGCTCGTTTCCGCCGTGCTCAAGCCATCGGGCTTTTTTGCCTTCTCGGTGGAGGATGCAGGGGATGGGGAGGGGTTCGTCCTGCGGGAATCCCTGCGTTATGCGCATTCCAAAAACTATGTGAGCGCGCTTCTTGGCCGGTCGGGCTTTTCCCTTCTGGAAATCCGCAAAACCACCATTCGCAAGGATGCCGGAAAACCCCTTTCCGGCATTCTCTTTCTTGCCCGCGCCACGGCCTGAACATTCCGTTTCTTGCCTTTTTTACGATAGGTCAGCCTTGCTTACTTATCCATCTTGATCGCTCGTTTTTTGCAGTGCAAAATATGCGGGCGATCCGAGGGAAAAAGCGTGAGCAGAACGAGAAGCGTTTACGGCATGTGGAGTTCCGATCCGGCCAAACATGCGCCGGTGGAGGACGTGCAGGGCATCGTCACCGGTGCCATCGTCTCGGCGCTCGGCTTTTATCTCCTGAACAAGGTCGGCCTTTTGACCGGGGGCACCGCCGGCGTCGCCTTTCTCCTGCATTATGCCTTCGGCATCAGCTTCGGCCTGCTGTTCTTCCTCGTCAATCTGCCGTTTTATTACCTGTCCTTCCGTCGCCTCGGCCTTGCCTTCTCCTTCAAGACCTTCATCGCCATCGGCCTCGTGTCAGTGCTGACGGAGGTGGAGGCGCGCTGGATGGTCATCGACAGCATCAACCCGCTGTGGGCGGCGCTGCTCGGCGGTCTGCTTCTGGGTTACGGGTTGCTGGCGCTTTATCGCCACCGCGCCAGCCTTGGCGGAATCGGCATTCTGGCGATCTATATTCAGGACCGTTTCGGCATCCGCGCCGGCCTTATCCAGCTGGCCTTTGACGCGCTTGTCATGCTCTGCGCCTTTCTCGTCATCGATCCGGTCACCGTCGTTTATTCGATCGTCGGTGCTTTCGTTCTCAACATGTTTCTCGCCATCAATCACCGTTCGGACAGATACATCGTCGTGCGCTGAGCGGAGGGTGCTTGAAATCCAGGGTGCTTGGGCGCAATAGCTGGGCAAGGGCTAAACGTCAGGGGAAAAGGGTATGGACGATACGACCGCGCGCAGGCGCCTGAACCTCTGGGCCTCCGCGCCGGATCGTCATTCGCTGCTGGAGGACGCGCAGGGCGTTCTGGCGGGAAGCATGCTGGTGTCGCTCGGCGTCACCCTGTTTTCGGCCGCAGGCCTCCTGACCGGCGGCACGGTCGGCCTGGCGTTTCTCGCGCATTACGGCAGCGGCCTGAGTTTCGGTTCGGTCTTCTTCCTCGTCAATCTGCCGTTTTATTATCTCGCCTTCCGCCGCCTCGGCCTCGCCTTCACGGTCAAGACCTTCTGCGCCATCGCCATGACGGCGCTGCTGTCGGAATACATGCCCGGCTTTTTCGCCTTCGAGAGTATCAATCCTGTCGCCGCCGCCCTTTTCGGCGGCTTGACGGTTGCGGCCGGCATGCTGGCGCTGTTTCGCCACCGCACCAGCCTCGGTGGTTTCGGCATATTGGCGCTTTACCTGCAGGATCGTTTCGGCTGGCGCGCCGGCCTCGTGCAACTCGCCTTTGATGGCATGGTACTGGCCTGCTCGTTCTTCGTGGCCACGCCTTTCGTCATCCTTTGCTCGATCCTCGGCGCATTGGTCATGAACCTCACCCTTGCCATCAATCACCGGAACGACCGCTATATCGCCATATAGCGGCCGCCCGGTTTCGGCTGGGGACTTCAGGCCGCTTTCGCCGCCGCATCCACCGGATGCTGCGAACGGAAACCGACGGCGATGCGGTTCCAGGTGTTGATCGTGCCGATGGCGACCGTGATCTTGACGATGTCCTTATCGGAGAAATGCGCCTTCAGGGTCTCGAAAGCGTCATCCGGAGCACCGGTTTCGGCAATCTTCGTCACGGCGTCCACCCAGCCGAGCAGCGCCCGTTCCTGCTCGGTGTAGACGGGAGATTCCCGCCAGACGCTCATCAGGTTGATCCATTGTTCGGAAAGCCCGTCATGGCGGCTTTCCTTCACATGCATGTCCACGCAGAAGGCGCAGCCATTGATGATCGAGGCGCGCAGCTTGATGAGGTGAACGAAACGATGCTCAAGCCCACTGCTCTGGACATAGTTTTCCAGGGCCATCACGGCCTTGAAGGCCTCCGGCGAGGCCTTGGCGTAGTTGAGACGGGTTTTCATCGGATTCTCCTTTTGTCAGGTTCGTTTCAAGTCATGGGTAATCGGTCCGGAAAGCCGTGCTGCTCTCCGGTATTGCGAGTGGTTGTTTTGCGGTGGTTTGCTTTGCGGTCTCAGCGCGCCATCGTTCTGCGTTCGTTCATCTCCAGAAACGCACAGCCGCGCGCCGCAATCCCGCCATCGTCATTGGCGGCAAGATCGCTCAGAATGTCGGCGATGGTGGTTTTGGCCAGTTCCGCCCGATAGGCCTTCTCCGCCTTCAGCATTGCGGCATTGATGCCGCAGGGCCGGGTGAAATAACGCCCCGGCAAGGGGTTCGGCCCGCGCTGGCGGATTTCCGCGCAGCGGAAGGCAGGCTGCGGCCCTTCCACGGCCAGCACGATGTCCAGCAGCGTGATCCGGTCCGTCGTCCGGGCCAGACGATAACCGCCCTTCGGCCCCGGCACGGTGGCGACTATGCCGGCGCTGGAGAGCGATTGCAGATGTTTCAGAAGATAGCTCGTGGAAACGCCATGAAATTCCGCCAGCGCCGCCGCCGAAAGCACGCCGCCTTCGGAAAGGCCCGCCAGCATGCCCACGCTGTGAATGGCCTGTTCCACGCCGTCACCGAGTTTCATCGGTCTTTTCCTCGTTCCGTTGCATCCTTATCGTGGATATTATTTATCTACGATTCAGTTTTCCTGTCAAGGGCGGGGTGGCGCCCTTCTTTTTCGCAGGTTTTTCACTACCTTGAAGGGGTGAAACATACCGAGCCCCCTCCTTCCGGCACCCACGTCGGCACCTTGCCCCTTCCATTCCAGAAATGGTTTGCCGAAAAGGGATGGTCTCCGCGCGCGCACCAGCTGGAGCTGATGGCGCGCGCGCGTGGCGGTGAAAACATGCTGCTTATTGCGCCCACCGGCGCCGGCAAGACGCTGGGCGGCTTCATGGCCTCGCTCACCGATCTCGCGGAGCGCGGCAAGGTCCCGGCAGGTTCCGGCTTCGTTGGTGTGCACACGCTCTATATCTCGCCGCTCAAGGCGCTGGCGGTGGATATCGAACGCAATCTGACGAAGCCCGTCTCCGAAATGGGCCTGCCGATTTCCATCGAAACCCGCACCGGCGATACGCCGCAGGGCAAGCGCCAGCGCCAGAAGGTCAAACCGCCGGATATTCTGCTGACGACGCCGGAACAGGTGTCGCTGCTGCTGGCCAACAGGGAAGCCGAACGGTTCTTCCGTGACCTCAAATATGTGGTGCTGGACGAGTTGCATTCTCTCGTCACCTCCAAGCGCGGCCATCTGCTTTCACTGGCGCTCGCCCGGCTGCGCCGGCATGCGCCCGATGTGCGCTTCATCGGCCTTTCCGCCACGGTGGCGGAGCCGATGGATCTGTGCCGCTACCTCGCGCCGCAGGGCCAGGATGAGCCGCCAGCCGGCGTGATTACCGTCGAGGGCGGAGCGAAGCCGGACATTTCCATCCTGCATACGGAAGAGCGCATCCCATGGTCCGGCCATTCGGCGCGTTATGCGATGAAGGATCTCTATGCGGCGCTGAAGGATCATCAGACGACGCTGATCTTCGTCAACACCCGCTCGCAGGCGGAGCTGATCTTTCAGGAACTCTGGACAATCAATGACGACAATCTTCCGATCGCGCTGCATCACGGCTCGCTGGATGCCGGCCAGCGCCGCAGGGTGGAGGCGGCCATGGCGGAGAACAAGTTGCGCGCCGTTGTCGCCACCTCCACGCTCGATCTCGGCATAGACTGGGGCGATGTCGATCTCGTCGTGCATGTCGGCGCGCCGAAGGGCGCAAGCCGTCTGGCCCAGCGCATCGGCCGTGCCAATCACCGCATGGACGAGCCGTCAAAGGCGATCCTCGTTCCCGCCAACCGTTTCGAGGTGATGGAGTGCCGGGCAGCGCTTGATGCGAATTACGTCGGTGCACAGGACACGCCTCCGATTGCCGAAGGCGCGCTCGACGTTCTCGCCCAGCATGTGCTCGGCATGGCCTGCGCCGAGCCCTTTGATGCCGATGAACTTTACCGCGAAGTGACCAGTGCCTCGCCCTATGCCGGCCTGTCGCGCGCCACCTTCGACCGGGTGGTGGATTTCACTGCTACCGGGGGTTATGCGCTGCGCACCTATGAGCGTTACGCCCGCATCCGCCAGATGAAGGATGGCCGCTGGCGCGTCTCCAATCCGACGGTGGCGCAGCAATATCGCCTGAACCTCGGCACCATCGTTGAGGCCGCTGAACTCAATGTCCGCATGGTCAAGCGCAATGCCAAAGGCACGGTCGGGCGCGGCGGCATGTCGCTCGGCAAGGTCGAGGAATATTTCCTCGAGCAGCTGGTGCAGGGCGATACGTTCCTGTTTGCCGGCAAGGTGCTGCGCTTCGAGGGTATCAGGGAGAATGAATGTCTGGTGTCGCAGGCCTTTTCCATGGACCCGAAGATACCCTCCTATGCCGGCGGCAAGTTTCCGCTTTCCACCTACCTCGCGGATCAGGTGCGCTCCATGCTTGCCGATCCCGCCCGCTGGCACGCTTTGCCGGACCAGGTGCGTGACTGGCTGGCGATCCAGAAGGAAAAATCGATTATCCCCAGGCGCGACGAGCTGCTGGTGGAGACCTTCCCCTTCCGCAAGCGCTTCTTCATGGTCATGTATCCTTTCGAGGGACGGCTGGCGCACCAGACGCTCGGCATGCTTCTGACGCGGCGGCTGGAACGGGCCGGCGCAAAACCCATGGGTTTCGTCGCCACCGATTATTCGCTCGCCATCTGGGCCATGGAAGACATCGGCCTGCGGCTGAAATCCCGGCGCCTGTCGCTGGCGGACCTTCTCGACGAGGACATGCTGGGCGACGATCTGGAGGCATGGCTGGACGAATCCTTCATGCTGAAGCGCACTTTCCGCAACTGCGCCGTCATTTCCGGCCTCATCGAGCGCCGTCATCCGGGCAAGGAAAAGACCGGCCGGCAGGTCACCGTTTCCGCCGATCTTATTTATGACGTTCTTCGCAGCCATGAGCCGGATCATATCCTCATGGAAGCGACGCGGCGCGATGCGGCGGCGGGACTTTTGGATATTGGCCGTCTTGGCGATATGCTGAAGCGAATCAAGGGTCACACCACCCACCGTGCGCTGGAACACGTTTCGCCGCTCGCCGTTCCGGTCATGCTGGAAATCGGCCGCGAGACGGTGGCGGGCGAGGCGATGGATGAGGTGCTGGCTGAGGCCGCCGACGAGCTGATCGCGGAGGCCATGTCCTGACGCATCTGGGCGGAATGAAGGAACAAGGGCAAAAGTGCTGAGCCGGCTGACATTGAGCGACCGATTTTCAAACGGCTTCGAATGCCTTGGCAGCGAAACCGCCATCCATGGCGTCGCCGCCTGGTGCGATCCGCTCGGCGGTCTTTACCTGCCGGACCTGTCGCTGCTCGTCGTTTCCGACCTGCATCTGGAAAAGGGTGCGGCCTTTGCCCGGCGCGGACACATGCTGCCGCCCTACGACACCATCGCCACCCTCAAGATCCTCTCTTCGCTCGTCAGCCGCTACGATCCGAAGATCGTGGTCAGCCTGGGCGACAATTTCCACGACCGCGTCGGGTCAGAGCATCTGCCGCCGATGTTGCGCGAACTCATCTACGAGATGGCCCGTGGCCGCGAATGGATATGGATCAACGGCAACCACGATCCGGATGGCACGGTTGATCTGCCGGGCTCGTCGGTGGATGAGATGTTTTACGGCAATCTCGTCTTCCGCCATGAGCCGAAGCCGGGAGACGCCGCCGGGGAGGTTGCCGGGCACCTGCATCCCTCCGCCACGGTTCGCCGTCGCGAAAAGACGGTGCGGCGACCCTGTTTCGCCACGGATGGTTCGCGTCTGTTGATGCCGGCATTCGGGGTGATGAGCGGCGGGCTGGATTTGCGCCACAAGGCCATGCGCGGCCTGTTCGATCACGCGGCGCTCGTCGCGCATCTGCTGGGGCGGGACCGCATCTATTCGGTGCGGTTTTCCAATCTGCTCGGCTGAGCGTATCATCGCCTTGATCTCTTTGTCTTACGTATTGTCCGGACGTAAAACGCTAAGCGCTTTTACTGGAAATGCTCTATTGCCGGTAGACCAGCACCGGTATCTTCGAGTTCTTCAGCACCTTGGCCGTGACGCTGCCGAGCAGCATCTCGATGAAGCTCCTGCGCCGGTGCGAGGCCATGGCGATGAGGTCGCAGCCGGTCTTGTCGGCGATTTCGATGATCGCCTCGTCCGGCCGTCCCGCCCGCGCCAGCAGGGCTTCGCAATCCAGCCCCATGGCGGCGGCATGGGCCTGCGTATCGCGCAGCAGATGCTCCGCTTCCTCGCAACGGTGGAATTCTTCTTCGGCAATGGCGGCAATGTCCTCGACATCGCTGGCGATCACATGAAAGGGTTCCGATACCGTCACGACGGTCACCTTTGCGCCTGCCTCCCTGGCGAGAGCGAACCCTTGGTCGATTGCGATCTGCGCCAGCGGCGAGCCATCGGTGGGAATGAGAATGTGCTTGAACATGACATTTCTCCTTTTCATCCCGGTCACAACCGTCCTTACCGCCATCATCTGCGCGTGCGGCTGTAACGTCTTGAATTTTACCGCAAACCGTTAAAGGAAGCGAATGCTATCTTTGTCCCCGGCTGCGGCCAGCGATCTCTTTTGCGGGATGGAAAAGGGTCAGTCCTTGCGGAAGATGATGCTGGCGCCCCAGCCGGTCACGACGGCGAGCAGAACGCAGAGCGCGCCATAGGCAAGCGGCGTCTGATGCGCCGCATCGGTAATCGCCTGCTCCATGCCGGTCTTGACGACGCGCAGTTTCAGTTCGCGCTGGGCGATGAATTTGCCGCTCTTGAAAAGATAGGCGCGCGCCGTGTGCACGCCGTTCGGCACGTTGGCCGGCAGGCGAAGCGTCGCCCAGAACAGGCCGGTGCGTTCCAGCCTCACCCCCGTCGTATCGTTGCGGTAGATGCCGCTGGAAAGCTTGAGCCGACGGTAGGCTTCCTGAAAATCGAAGACATTGTCGGGCACGCCGGAAAATACCGCGCTTTTGAGCGACAGATGGTCGACGCCGAGCCCCATGGCGCGCAAGGTTCCGGCGGACGCGATATCGGTGATGTCGCGTGTGCTGGCCATGGAATAGGATTCCGGCAGCGGCGTGAAGGTGATGGCGCTGGTATTGATCCAGATGCCCGCCACGCGCTCCTTCTTGCGCACGGTCATATAGTCATTCGGCCCTTCCAGCGTGACGACAATGTCGTACTGGCCGATGGCCAGCAGCAACTGGTCGGTATTGTTCAACGCGCCGAACAGGGTGAAATCCGCTCCGCGAAAATCCGAGGCGATCGGAATTTCCGTCGTCGATGCGCCGATTTCGATATTTTCCTGCAACGGCCGCTGTTGCGGGCCGGGCGGCAGGGCAAGCGGCGGCGTCTGCGCCCAAGCGTTTCCGCCAAGGCCAAGACAGGGGAACAGGAAAAGCGCCACAAGCAGCAGGCGGAAGGTCAATAGCCAAGCCCTCCCACGGCGACCGAAAACAGGTCTTCGGGCCGCACCACCAGCGACACGGCAAGGCGAAGGGCGACGGCGAGGACGAGAAGCGCCAGGAGCGCGCGCAGCTGTTCGCCACGCAGTTTCTGGCCCACGCGCACGCCATATTGCGCGCCGATGACGCCCGCCACCATCAGGATGAAGGCCAGCACCACGTCGACGGAATAGTTGGTCGCCGCCTGCACGATGGTGGTATAGGCGGTCACGAAAATGATCTGGAACAGCGATGTGCCGACGACCACATTGGTCGGGATGCGCAGGAGATAGATCATCGCCGGCACCATGATGAAACCGCCGCCGACACCCATGATCGAGGTGAGAATGCCGATGCCGAAGCCGAGGGTGACGATGGGAATGATGCTGAGATAGATCTTCGATTTCTTGAACCGCATTTTCAGCGGCAGGCGATGTACCCAGTTGTGGTGGCCGGGCCGGCGCAGCGTCACCGTTTCGTTGCGGGCCGCACGGCGCAGCGCCGAAATGCTCTCCTTCAGCATCAGCCCGCCGACGGTGCCGAGCAGGATGACATAGAGCAGCGAGACGATGAGATCGAGCTGGCCGATGCTGCGCAGGAAGGAGAATATCCACACGCCGACCGTTGCGCCCACCAGGCCGCCGACCAGCAGCACGCTGCCGAGTTTGACATCCAGCGTGCCGCGCCGGAAATGCGTGATCGAGCCGGAGACGGAAGAGGCGACCACCTGGTTTGCGCCTGTCGCCACGGCGACCACGGGCGGTATATTGTAGAAGATCAGCAGCGGGGTGATCAGAAAGCCGCCGCCGACGCCGAACATGCCGGACAGAAAACCGACGGCCGCGCCCATGCCGAGAATGATGAAAATATTCACCGACAGTTCTGCGATCGGCAGATAGACAGTCACGGCTCGGACCTCGGGCAAATGGTTCCGGGCGGCAGGGCTTGTCCGGGTGAGGGGGCCGCGCCGCGATTTACAATTTCTGTCTGAAAAGACCGGGCATGCCCGGCCTTTCTTCGTCATGCCCGCGAGGGCCTGACCTGTCAACATTCAACGGTAAATACGTTGATAATTTGGAAAGATGGCGGTCGTGCGTGGGCATGCCGCCACATTCCTGCACCGGGTTGCGCGGAAGCGGCCGGATGGCCGCTTCTTATGGGAAGGAGGGGCTATTTGTTGCGGGCGAGAAGCGCGGTCACCAGCTCGTTGGTAATGCGCCCGTCCGGCGTCTGGCCCACGGATTTCTGGAAGTCCTTGATGGCGGTCACGGTGTTCTTGCCGAGCTTGCCATCCGGCTGGCCGGCATCAAAACCGTTCTTGTTCAGGATCGCCTGAATGTTGCGGATCGCCTTTTCCATGTCCACGGAGGCGGTCTTCACCCCCTCCTTGCCGGCCCATTCCTCCGGCGTATTGACGCTGTTGGCGTCCTCCGAAAGCGGCTTTGCCTTCCATGCGTCCACCCTGGCCCTGGCGCTCTGAAGCTGTTGCGGGTTCATCGCTCCGGCAACCTCGTCGCGCTTCTGGGCCGCGTCCGCGTCGCCATCCTTGGCGGCAATGGCGAACCATTTGTAGGATTCCTCAATGTCCTGCTTCACGCCGCTGCCGCGGGCATAAAGAATGGCGAGGTTGAACTGGCTGTCGCGCACACCGAGTTCGGATGCCTTGATGAACCATTGGGCCGCAGAGGCGAAATCGGGTTGGCCGGCCGCGTCGGAGGCAAGCAGCACTGCGAGATTGTGCATGGCGCCGGCATTGCCCTGTTCAGCCGCCAGCGTGTAATAGCGCTTGGCTTCGGGCAGGTTGCGCTCGACGCCGTTCGCCTTCTCGTAAAGATTGGCGAGACGATATTGCGCCGGCGCAAGGCCGCGATCCGCTGCGAGCTTGTACCATTTCGCGGCTTCCGCACGGTCAGCGGTCACACCGCGGCCATCGGTATAACGCGCTGCGATCTCGAACAGCGCCTGCGTGTCGCCTTTGGCGGCGGCTTCGGCAAGCGATGCGGGCTCGATGCCGGCGGGAACCGCGATTGTGTCCTGAGCAGGAACAGCCGTGGTGGTGACCTCGGCCGGTTTCGGCCCTTCGCTCTGCGCGACGGTGTCGGATTTTGCCGCATCCACGGCGGGAACATCGGCGACCGGCGGCTCTTCGGGCAACGGTGCGCCACCCACGGTGCGGGGATCGATGGTGTTCTGCGCCGGCGCGGCGTTCTCGATGCTGTCGGCCGAGGCCGCCTGCTCCGGATCGATGGCGAGATCGGAGGGTATGGTCACGGCCTTGTCGCCGGTTTCGGGAAGTGCGGAAACCGGGCCGTTGTCCATCTTCTGCTCGATGACCGGCGCCGGGGCTTCCGCGCCGCCGATCAGCGTCTTGACGAGCGGCATGGCCATCATGGCGAGAAGAATGGCGCCGATGCCAAGCAGCAACGGACGGCGATAGCGCGAAAGCGCCAAGCCCTCGGCCTTGCGGCTCTTCTTGCCGGTTTCAAGCTTCTCCGGCGAGGTCTCCATGGCGGCGGCCTGTGCCGCGCGGCGGGCGGCGGCGATGAAATCCGTCCGTCCTTCGGCATCCGCGGCCTTGCCGCTGGCGGCCACCTGGCTGGCGCGCACGCGTTCCAGGATTTTCTTGATATCGGGCGCACCCGAACCCGGTTCCAGAAGTTCGTTCTCCTGGCCGGCCGGCAGAACGTCGATCGGATCGAGCGACGGGGCAGGTTCCACCTGCGTGCGGGTGGAGGCGGCGGCTACGGGTTCGTCGACGGTTTGGGCCGTTTTCGCCGTACCGGTCTTGAACCGTTTCGTCAGCCCGGCGAGCAGGCTCTTTTTCTCTGTCTTCGCAGGCTTGGCGGCCGCGGGGGGCACGATCGTTGCCGCGTCGTTTTCGCGGGGATCGTCGAGAATGGCCTGCTCTTCGGCGATGTAGCCTTCTTCCGGGAAAATGGCGGCCGGCATGGCCACCTCTTCGCGGGCGGGGGTGACCATGGACTGCGCGACGGTGCGGGGTGCTGCCTCTTCGCGATAGGCGGGAGCGTTGTCGAGGCTGTCGAGACGGCCTGCGATCTGCACCAGGGTTTCATGCAGCGCTTCGAAAGTACGGTGCGTGCGTTCTTCGGTGTTCCGGCTCAGGGCTTCGAGGTTGCGCAGATCGGTCGCGAGATCGGTCAGCATCGACATGTCTGCGAGGTTTGCGCCGGCAGAGAGGTTGTTGCGGGTATAGGCGTCGAGAACGGCTTCCGCGGCCTGTCGGGCCGCTTCGATGATATATTCGTCGTTCGACGCCATGTAGTCCTCGATCGCCGCCATGCGGGCGTCGAGCTCCGGCGACAGGCTTGCCTGCGTGTGCACGGGCTGGCTGATCAGCGTGGAGAGATGGGCGATCTGGTTTTCGAGGCTCGCCAGTGCATGGCTGTCGGCCGGTGCGGCATGGGCAGTCTCGTCCAGACGGGCGGCAATAGTGCCGAGCCGCTCCTCCAGACGGGAAAAGGCGCTTTCGCTAAGGCCGGCTGCAGGCTGTGGCTGGCTGTAGCGATAATCGAGGTCCTCGATGCGGCGCGACAGCGTATCGAGCCGTTCCGCCAGGCCGTCATTGACGGCGCCGTGATCCAGTGCATCGATCTTGCGGGAAATGTCGCTGAGGAAAGACGTCAGTTCCGCCTGCTGCGAGGGCCGCTGCGAGCGCTCCAGAAGCAGGGAAAGCTGGTCCAGCCGCTCATGCAGCTGGGCGGCGTCGCGGGCGGTGCTGAGCTCGTCGATCTTGCCGGCCAGCGCTTCGAGGCGGGCGGTGAGGTCGAGCGTGGGCTCCGGCTTGGCGGCGGCTAGCCGGTTGATGTCGCCCAGCTGTTCGGCAAGGCCGTTCAGCCGGTTTTCCAGCCGCTGCGCCAGCGCATTGTCGGTGGCCTGCGCATTGGCGCGCGTGCCGGTCGCGGCAATGGCGCGGCTGATTTCGTCCAGCCGCTGGTCGAGGCCGGAAAATTGCTCGCTAAAGGCGGCCTCGTTCGGCTGCATATGCTTGCCGAGCTGCTCCACGGCGCTCGCAATGGTGATCAGCTTGTCTTCGAGCACGCGCACGGCGGGATTGTTGCTCATGCCGCCAAGCTGGCTCTTGATGTCATCGAGACGATAGGCGAGCGAAACGATTTCGTCCTGCAGTGCGCCGGCGTCGAAACCGCGCAGCGTGTCTTCCACATTGTTCCAGCGGCTTTCGATCCGGTGCACGCTGTCTTCGCGCGCAAGCTGGTCGATCGTCAGGCGCAGGTCCTCGAACTCGTTGCGCAGCCCATAGGCGTCGGGAGATGCCAGATTGCCGAGCTGGTCGATGCTGCCGGCAAGCCGTGCAATGTCGTCACGCAGGTCGCCGATGAATTGCTGGTCTTCCGCCACCGCGCGGATATTGCGGATTTCCGCGCGCAGCCCCTGCGCCTCGCGGGCGACGCCCTCGGTTATGTCGTGCTTCAGCTCATGGCGAAGATTGACCAGCGCCTGCGCGATCTCCTGCAGGGCTGCGTCATTGCGCTGCTGTTCCTGATAGGGTGGAATGGCACGGGCGCGCGGTGCGGCGGCCGCAGCCTGCTGAGGTTCCCGCTGGCGATAGTTCGGCGCAAGCGGCCGGCTAATCGTCCGTTCCGGGCGGGCGGCCGGCTCCTGCGGGCGCTGGAAGCTTGTTTCGAGCAGGCGCTGGCGCTGGCGGATTTCGTTGACGGGGTCGAGCTGCGGCGGCGTGACGGCGGCGCGGGGCTCGCGCGGCGCGGCATAGGCCTCGCTCTTCGGCTCGGGCTGGGTGCTTGCGGCGCGCGGGTCGCGCGGGAACTTCTGGCTCATCAGCCCTTCGATACGGGCTTCAAGGCCTTCAATGGTGCGATTGAGCGCATCAAGAGACGATCTGTCGCTTGGCTGTTGGGTTTTCGATCGCAATCCGTTCATCTTTTCGCTCGCTTCGCTTCCGCCCGCCGTGCCCGGTTGTCTGTCGCGACGTTGCCTGTGTGGACACGCCGTCGCCGCAACATGCAGCAATTCTAGAGCCGGTATTTGCCCCCATCGAGGAAAATGCGCCGATGAACGAAGCAGTTACCTCTGTCGGGAGAATTCACGAAACGTGGTAAAGAAGTGGTTAACTATGGTGGGAATTTTTTAACTTTTGTGGCGAGAACCGCGTCTCCGCCCGGCCGCGTATCGGTTCGGCCGAAAAGGCAGGGCGACATTGTGCGGAAATTTGTTTGACGTTTACGCGCACGTCAAATATTGTCATGCCATATCGCCGGACTGGCTCCGGCTGCCACGATGCGGAGGAACATCGGTAATGCCTGTTTACAAGGCCCCAGTCAAAGACACGCTTTTTATCCTGAACGACGTTCTCGGCCTGGAGCGGTATAACAACCTGCCCGGCTTCGAGGATGCAACCCCTGACATGATCGAGGCCATCACCGGTGAAGCGGCGAAGCTTGCCGAGGAGCGGCTTTTCCCGCTCAACCTTTCCGGCGACAGCCAGGGCTGCAAGCGCGCCGATGACGGATCGGTTTCCGTGCCTGACGGTTTCAAGGACGCCTACGACGCCTATTGCGAAGGCGGCTGGATCGGCCTTGCCGTTCCGCCGGAATTTGGCGGGCAGGGCCTGCCCTATACGCTGCATGCCGCCATCGGCGAATATATGTCCTCTGCCAACCTGTCGCTGATGATGTATCCCGGCCTGACGCAGGGTGCGATTGCCGCGATCCTCGTGCATGGCACGCAGGAACAGAAGGACACCTATCTGCCGAAGATGGTGGAAGGCACCTGGTCCGGCACCATGAACCTTACCGAACCCCATTGCGGCACCGATCTCGGCCTGCTGCGCACCAAGGCCGTGCCGCAGGCTGACGGCAGCTACAAAATTTCCGGCCAGAAGATTTTCATCTCCGCCGGCGAACATTCCATGACGGACAATATCGTCCATCTGGTGATCGCCCGTATCGAAGGCGCACCGGAAGGCACCAAGGGCATTTCGCTGTTCATCGTGCCGAAATTCCTGGTGAAGGAAGATGGCGCGCTCGGCGAACGCAACGGTGTTACCTGCGGCGCCATCGAGCACAAGATGGGCATTCACGGCAACGCCACCTGCGTCATGAACTACGACGATGCGACCGGTTATCTCCTGGGTGCGGAGAACAAGGGCCTGTCGGCCATGTTCGTGATGATGAACGAAGCCCGCCTCGGCGTCGGACTGCAGGGACTTTCGGTCGGCGAGATCGCTTACCAGAATGCGGTGGAATATGCCCGCGAGCGCATTCAGGGTCGCTCGCTTTCCGGCGCCAAGTTCCCGGACAAGAAGGCCGATCCGATCATCGTGCATCCCGATATCCGCCGCACGCTGATGACCATCAAGGCCTATAACGAGGCCGGCCGCGCCTTCCTGCTGTGGACCGCGCTGCAATCCGATATCGCCCACCGCGCCGCCGATGAAAAACAGCGCCAGGCGGCCGATGACCTTCTCGGCCTGGTTACGCCGATCCTCAAGGGCGTCTTGACCGACAAGGGCTTCGACCACGCCGTGATGGCGCAGCAGGTCTTCGGTGGCCATGGTTACATCGAGGAACATGGCATGAGCCAATATGTCCGCGATGCGCGCATCACCATGATCTATGAGGGCGCCAACGGCATCCAGGCGCTCGATCTGGTCGGCCGCAAGCTCGGCATGAATGGCGGCCGCGCCGTGATGGCGCTGTTTAAGGAAATCGGCGATTTCTGCGAGGAAAACCGCGCCGATGAAAAACTCAGCCTTTACACCAAGGGCCTGAAGAAGGGCTTGAACGACCTGCAGGCCGCAACCATGTGGTTCATGCAGAACGCCATGGCCAAGCCCGACAATGCCGGCGCCGGCTCGACCGACTACATGCATCTCTTCGGCATTGTCGTGCTGGGTTACATGCAGGCGCGCATGGCGAAAGCCGCCAGCGAAGCGCTTGCGGCAGGCGGCGCTTCGGACGAGGATTACCTCAAGACCAAGCTTGTCACGGCGAAGTTTTATATGGAGCGCATCATGCCGGAAACGGCGCTGCGCAAGGCTCGCATCGAAACCGGCGCGGACACCATGATGGAACTGGCTGCGGAAGCATTCTGAGAAGGTTGGCGGTAAACACGCCGCAGGGAGAGAGTTTATGACCGACGTTTACATCTACGACCATGTCCGCACCCCGCGCGGACGCGGCAAGAAGGATGGCAGCCTGCATGAGGTGCCTTCCGTTCGCCTTGCCGCCAAGACGCTGGAAGCCATCCGCGACCGCAACGGGCTCGACACCTCCACTGTCGACGACATCATCATGGGCTGCGTCGATCCTGTCATGGATGCCGGTGCCGTCATCCCCAAGGCTGCCGCCTTCGAGGCCGGTTACTCCAACAGGGCGCCGGGCATGCAGATTTCGCGCTTCTGCGCCTCGGGTCTCGATGCCATCAATTTCGCGGCCGGCAAGGTCAAGGCGGGATCTGACGATATCGTCATCGCCGGCGGCGTCGAAAGCATGTCCCGCGTCGGCATGGGCATGTCGGGTGGCGCCTGGTACATGGACCCGTCGGTCAACTTCCCGGCTTTCTTCATGCCGCAGGGCGTGTCGGCCGATCTCATCGCCACCAAATATGGTTTCTCCCGTGACGACGTCGACGCCTATGCTGTCGAAAGCCAGAAGCGCGCCGCGCATGCCTGGGAAAAGGGCTATTTCAACAAGTCGGTCATTCCGGTGAAGGACTCCAACGGCCTAACGATCCTCGACCGTGACGAGCACATGCGCCCCGGCACGGACATGCAGGCGCTGGCTTCGCTCAACCCGTCCTTCCAGATGCCGGGTGAAATGGGCGGCTTCGAAGCCGTTGGCATCATGGCCCATCCAGAGGTGGAGCGCATCAACTACGTGCACCACGCCGGCAACTCGTCCGGCATCGTCGATGGCGCGGCCGCCGTGCTGGTTGGCTCGAAGGCGGGCGGCGAGGCGATGGGCGTGAAACCGCGCGCCCGTATCAAGGCTTTCGCCAATATCGGCTCCGATCCGGCGTTGATGCTGACCGGCCCGGTTGATGTGACCGAAAAGCTTTTGAAAAAGACCGGCATGTCGCTCGCCGATATCGATCTTTTCGAACTCAATGAAGCCTTCGCCGCCGTCGTGCTGCGTTACATGCAGGCCTTCGACATCGACCATGACCGGATGAACGTCAATGGCGGCGCCATCGCCATGGGCCATCCGCTCGGCGCAACGGGCGCGATGATCCTCGGCACGGTGCTGGATGAGCTGGAGCGGCGCGATCTGAACACCGCGCTCGTCACGCTCTGCATTGGTGCTGGCATGGGCACGGCGACGGTCATCGAGCGGGTTTGAGGCAGCGGCAAAACCCCGCCTCCGTCATCCTCGGGCTTGACCCGAGGATCCATGCCAGAGGTGCTGGATGGTCGGGTCAAGCCCGACCATGACGGAAAGGAAGAGTTGGCCGCGTCGGGAAATTCAGGGAAGAGGAATCCCAAAATGAGCACTTACACCAATTTCACCATCGAGACGGACGCAGACGGCATTGCCCTCGTTACCTGGGACATGCCGGAAAAATCCATGAACGTCTTCACCTCTGAGGTGATGGACGAGCTGAACGCCATTCTTGACGCGACTGTCGTGGATGCGGCCGTCAAGGGCGTCGTCTTCACGTCAGGCAAGAGCACCTTTTCCGGCGGCGCCGATCTGTCGATGATCAAGTCGATGTTCTCCTTCTACAATGACGAGAAGGCGAGGAACCCGGATCAGGCGGCGGCGAAGCTGTTCGAGCTCGTCGGTCGCATGACCGGCCTCTTCCGCAAGATCGAGACCAACGGCAAGCCGTGGGTCTCGGCCATCAACGGCACCTGCATGGGCGGCGCGTTTGAGCTGTCGCTCGCCTGCCACGGCCGTGTGGCCTCCAGCGCCAAGAACCTCAAGATCGCCCTGCCGGAAGTCAAGGTCGGCATTTTCCCCGGTGCCGGCGGCACCCAGCGCGTGCCGCGCCTGACGGACGCACAATCCGCACTGCAGATGATGACGACGGGCCAGTCGCTGACCGGCGCGCGCGCCAAGGCCATGGGGCTGGTGCATCAGGTGGTGGAGCCGGATCAGCTGGTCGCAACCGCAAAGCAGATGATCAAGGACGGCCTGAAACCGGTCGCCCCCTGGGATGAGAAAGGCTTCAAGGCCCCCGGCGGCGGCATCTGGACGCCGGCCGCTGCCCAGCTGTGGCCCGCCGCTCCCGCCATCCTGCGCCGTGAAAGCGCCGGCAACTATCCGGCCGCCCTCGCCATCCTCAAATGCGTTTATGAAGGCCTGCAATTGCCCTTCGATACGGCGCTGAAGGTGGAGCAGCGTTATTTCACCGAGATCCTGCGCTCGAAGGAAGCCTTCGGCATGATCCGCTCGCTGTTCATTTCCATGCAGGAACTGGGCAAGGGCGCGCGCCGCCCGGCCGGCCAGCCGAAGACGGAGTTCAAGAAGGTCGGCGTCGTCGGCGCCGGCTTCATGGGCGCTGCCGTCGCTTATGTCACCGCCGCAGCCGGCATTCCCGTCACGCTGGTGGATCGCGATCAGGAAGCCGCCGACAAGGGCAAGGGCCATTGCGAAGAGAGCGTCAAGGCCGCCATCGGCAAGGGCAGGCTGACGCAGGATGAGGGCAAGGCCCTGCTCGACCTCGTCACCCCGACATCCGATTACGCCGCGCTCGCCGATGCCGATCTCGTTATCGAAGCCGTCTTCGAGGATCGCGACGTGAAGAAGGCCGTCATCGAGGCCGTGGAAGCCGTGTTGCCGGAAGGCGCGATCTTCGCCTCCAACACCTCCACCTTGCCGATCACCGGGCTTGCGAAGAACTCGAAGCGCCCGAGCGATTTCATCGGCATCCACTTCTTCTCCCCCGTCGAGAAGATGATGCTGACGGAAGTGATCCTCGGCAAGGAAACCGGCGACAAGGCGCTCGCCGTCGCGCTGGATTACGTGGCAAAGATCAGGAAGACGCCGATCGTCGTCAACGATACGCGCGGTTTCTTCGTCAATCGCTGCGTGCTGCGTTATATGGCGGAAAGCTACGACATGCTGATCGAAGGCGTGCCCGCCGCCATGATCGAAAATGCCGCGAAATTCGCCGGCATGCCGGTCGGCCCGCTGGCGCTGAACGATGAGGTGGCGATCGATCTTTCCTACAAGATACTGAAGGCCACCGTCGCCGATCTCGGTGAAAAGGCCGTCGATCCGCGCCATATGGAACTGGTGAAGACGCTGGTGGAAGGCGAAGGCCGCTTCGGCCGCAAGAACGCCAAGGGCTTTTACGATTACCCGCCAAAGCCCGCCAAGAAATCTCTCTGGCCCGGCCTGAAGGACCTCTATCCGCAGCAGAAGCCGGAAGACGTGGACATGGAGGTGCTGAAACAGCGCTTCCTCGTCACTGTGGCGCTGGAAGCCGCCCGCACGGTGGAAGAAGGCATCGTCACCGATCCGCGTGAGGCGGATGTCGGCTCCATCCTCGGTTTCGGCTTCGCGCCCTATACCGGCGGCGCGCTGTCCTACATTGACGGCATGGGCGTGAAGAACTTCGTGGCACTCGCCGAGAAACTCAGTGAGACCTACGGCCCACGCTTCAAGCCGACGCCGCTCCTGAAGGACATGGCCGCCAAGGGCGACACCTTCTATGGTCGTTTCGACCCCTATGCCGGCGCCGCCAAGGCGGCCTGAGGCTGCAAGGCAGAACAAAAAACAGGCCCTTCGGGGCCTGTTTTTTTGAGCCGAATATACCGCGCTGATCGCTTTATGTGCATCCTTTGCCCGGCTGGGGCGTTGAAACGGCGAGACCGGGCAAAGACGCCCGCCGCCGCAATTCAGCACGCCCCAGGAGACAGCGATGAAAGCACCACTGCGATCCCACGGTTTCGACAAGCCTACGGACCTCGACGACCATCTGGCCGAAGTGGAGGAGGAGGCTGAAGCAAGGGCTGCGGACGCTCAGGCGGAAAAACCCGCAGCAAGGAGAACGCGTGCTGCCCACGCCATCGACCCGAAGCTGCGCACCGAACTGGATGAGCTTCGCAAACAGGTCGACAAGATCCGCCGCGACGTCAAACGGCTTGAGGCCGCCCGGCATTCCCGCGAAAGGCCCGCCCAGCCGCAGCATGAACGCGACCGCGAGAATTCCCGCCTGATGACCGTGGTGCGCTCCGTTGCCGTGACATCGCTCGCCAGCCGCATCTTCGCGTCTTCGCCCGTCATGGCCGCGCTGGTGGCCGTCGTGCCGTTCGCACTAGGCCTCGCCGCCCGGCGAAGCGAAAGGGCATAGCCGTGGCCGGCAGCCCCCGTTCGTCCGGATCGGTCTTCCCCGAACCCGGCGGTGGGCGGATGCGTCAGCTCCGGCGGGTACCCGAAAGCGGATTTCCCTTGCAATCCGGCGTTCATCGGGCACAGATTTCAGCCATCCACAGGCGCCGTGAAAAAACTGTCAAAAAACTTCGCGATGGCGCTTGCCATGTCCGAACAAGATGTTATAACCCCGCTCACTTTCGGGGCGCCAGACAGCCCTGACCGCCAAAAGCGGAGGTTCTTCAAGGACCTGAAGTGCCCGGATAGCTCAGTTGGTAGAGCAGCGGATTGAAAATCCGCGTGTCGGTGGTTCAAATCCGCCTCCGGGCACCATTAATTCTTCCAGATAAAATTTATGCAGCATTCTGTTTCGGTTTAACGAAAGCGGTACAATAAGATTCCGCTGTATCTATTTTATAGTCGGACCCTGTTTTCTAAGGGGAAGAGGGATGTCTTCGCCAAGATTCATTTTCTGAAGAGCTAAAGGCCTATTCAGTAATTATTTCAGCTATTTCAATTATTTAGTAGCTTTCTGATTTTTCTCAATTGGATTTTTCGCCTAATTGAGTGTTTCGTCGTCCTCCTTATCGTCCCACGTGAGATACTTTTGAAATGAGGTTGATCGCGAGGCAAAAAAAGATGTCAACGAGTGCGTATGCTATCCGGCGAATAGCTAACGAAGTTGCGCAACAAAAATTTTGGCTTTCAGTCATTGTGCTGAAACGTGTCCTCGATTTTAGGACACCTTTTGATTTTTGTAAGGCTGCAAAATCTGGATCAACGTTGCTCGTAGGGGAGGGAAACTTTAGTTTTTCTGTGGCCCTCTCAGATCTACTTGGGAATGCTACATCGAATTTGACGACGACGACTTTTCAAACAGTGGATGAGTATTCTGACATCACAAAACAAAACGCGAAAACTCTGCGACGTAGGGGTGCGAAAACAATAGCAGGTGTGGATGCCACGAATTTATCCCAATGGTTTAGCCAAAGGCAGTTTGATTTAATTGTTTTTCAATTTCCCAACGTAGGCAGCCGTGAGCCACGGTATGGGAGAAACCCTAATCATATTTTGGTGCGGCGTTTTCTTAAGAGCGCTGCAGACCATCTTTCAGACTTTGGTAAAGTCGCAATTACCGTCGTAAATAGCCCCCACTATGATGGAGCTTTTGATATGGATGGAGTGGCTGAACGCAATAATTTTGCAATTCCAGTTGCTCATCCATTTCGCTTCTCCGACTTTCCTGGCTACTCACACGTAAAAACTAAGGATGATGGCATCTGCGCGTTAGATGAGAATGACGAGTTTGTAACATACGTTTTCAACTTAAAGAGAGAGCAGTCCGCAAATGGATCATGCTGTAAATCCATCTTTTCTACCCCCCGGCATTGTCTATTTTGACGGCTTTCTATCTCCAGAGGAGGAGGCCGCCGTCGCCCACAGACTGGATGCGGGTGTGTGGAGCACGGAGCTGAAGCGCCGCGTGCAGCATTTCGGTTATCGGTACGACTATAAGGCGCGCGCTGTTACCGCGGATGCGTATCTCGGGCCGTTGCCGACATGGCTTGGCGTGTTCGCGGCGCGGTTAGTTACCGCAGGATATTGCCGGGATTTGCCCGATCAGGTTATCGCTAATGAATATCTTCCGGGGCAGGGCATCAGTGCGCATGTCGATTGTGTGCCCTGTTTTGACGATGGGATCGTATCGATAAGCCTTTTATCCACATGCGAGATGGTTTTCCGCGAATTGCGTGGGTCAGCCATATGCGGCGTCTTGCTTCAACCTCGCTCCGGCGTCTTGCTGAGAGACGCGGGCCGCTACGGCTGGACTCATGAAATTCCGGCTCGAAAATCGGATATCGTGAATGGAGTCAAGACAGCCCGAGGCAGACGAATTTCCCTCACTTTTCGCAAGGTCATTGCTTCGAAACAGTCTTGATCAGAGAGGAGAGCGTTGTTCTTTTATCCGTTCGAGTAAAAGGCGGAGAAGCGCTATCGGGTCTTGATCCATCGCCGCCGACAGTTTTACAAACTCAACGACATCTATGCGTCTTTCAGCCCCTTCGGCCTTTGCGACATAGGACTGTGGCTTACCCAGCCGATCTGCGATTTGCTGCTGGGTTAACCCTGCTTTTCGCCGCGTGTCGGTCAGTATCTCAACAAGAAGCCGATACTCGGGTGTCTGCGTAGACTTTGTCATGTGCCGAAAAATCTCAAAAATCGCAGTGCCAAGGGTCGATCCTGAATTATCCTGCTATGGGATATTGTCGCGGCACTCAAGTTCTCTACGCACACGCCGCCATTTGCCCTGCTCGAAGCTTCGCGAATAGCGCCATGCCCGGTCTTCTTCCATTGCGGCGAATTCCTCCGCGCGCTCGCCATGTCGTTCAATCAGGTCATCGGCAAGGCGTTTAATCTCCGAGCTTGGTAAGAGCAGGGGTCGAATGCGGGTCTGCCATTCGAGCCAGAGGTAAGCCGCCATGACGAAACTGCAGCCCGCGATGAGATAGAGATAATCGGCGCTGAGGGGCATGGCCTACCTATAATGACGTGATCGTTAACGCCATAATGTACATAGACCCGTGGTTTCTGTCAGGAACAATCTGTTCCTATGGAATCATTTGCAGCAAATCTGAAAAGGCGCGCGAAGGAGCTTGGTCTCTCCAATGCGGAAGTTGCCCGCCGAGCGGGACTTACGGAGCGTCGTTACGGCAATTACATCATGGGCCGAAGGGAGCCCGATCTGGCGACACTCGTTCGGATAGCCACCGTTCTGGATAGCACTCCGAACGCATTGCTTGATTTTGAGAAGAAAACAGCCGCGCTGACTGGCCATGATCTGCTGAAAGCAAAGATCGCTTCGGCAGCAAATGCACTGCCGGAAAGCGATCTGGAAGTCATGGCCATCGCAATTGAGGCAGTGGCGAACAGCCGGGCAAAGTAGCCCGGCGCTCTAAAGATGCTCCCGATTATCCGTATTCTGCTCCGCCCGGTCCCGATAAAGCGCCGCGCGTCCCAGCAGCATCAGGGAAACCGGCGTCGTCACCGTCATGAAGATGCCGATGAAGATTTCGTGGAAGGCGAAGCGGTCGCCGGAGACGGAGAAATA
This sequence comes from Agrobacterium sp. NPDC089420, assembly GCF_044900305.1. Taxonomy (NCBI): domain Bacteria; kingdom Pseudomonadati; phylum Pseudomonadota; class Alphaproteobacteria; order Hyphomicrobiales; family Rhizobiaceae; genus Agrobacterium; species Agrobacterium sp. NPDC089420. Next base: position 401,775 of record NZ_JBJDMY010000002.1, read on the forward strand.
GATGATCGAGGCCATGACGATGCCGCCGGTGCCCCAGCTGGTGCCCAGCGTCGGCGCATGCAGGCGCTCATAGAAGCTGTTAAGCTTGGCGAAGCCGATGGTGCCGATCAGCGTCAGCGAAGCGCCCAGAAGGACGAAGAAAGCCACGAGAATGGCGGCCCAGAGGGGAAATTCGTACGCCTCGTTCATTCGATCACCTCGCCGCGCATCAGGAATTTGGAAAGGGCGACGGTGGAGACGAAGCCGAGGATGGCGATCAGCAGCGATGCCTCGAAATAGATGTCGTTGCCGGTGCGCAGCCCGAAGGTCAGCAAAAGCAGCATGGCGTTGACGTAGAGCGTATCCATCCCCAGCACGCGGTCCTGCGCGCGCGGACCGATGGCGATGCGGTAGACCGAAATCGCCATGGCGATGGCGAGCATCAGCTGCGCCAGCGAAAAGGACCAGAAAAGGATAATCGAACTCATTCGAATATCTCCATCAGCAGTTTTTCATAACGGTTCTTGATGAGGCTGATCCAGGCTGCCTCATCCACATCGTCGAGGACGTGGAGCAGCAGCGTGCCCTGGCTGGAATTATATTCCAGCCACGCGCTTCCCGGCGTCGAGGTCAGGATTGTGGCCAGCACGGCAAGCCCCATCGGATCGCGAATGTCCAGCGGCACGGCGAGGAAACCGGATTTGCGGTTCCTTTCGCGCTTGAACAGAATGATCGTCATGACCGAGAAATTGGACCGGACGATATCGTAAAGCACGATGAGGATCAGTTTCACCAGCTTGTGCCAGTTGCGGATGCGTGGTTTCGCCGGCCTGAGCGAGGCCATCGCCCAGGACGCGATGAGCGCGACGGCCGTGCCTAGCAACAGATGCCCCGGCGAAAAGCTGTTGATCGTCATCCAGAAGAAGATCAGCGAAACGGTCAGCAGCGGATAGGGGAGGAGACGGTTCATCATGGCTCGGCCTCCGGGTTGCTTCCCGCTCGCGGTGCGGAAATGACGCCCTGGATATAGCTCGCCGGCAGATCGAGAATACGCGCGGTTTCCTGCATGTAACGCATCACCGGCCCGGCCTGCACGGTCATGGCAAGCGTCAGACCGAGCAGCAGCATGATGGGCGCGATTTCGATGACGAGGACGCGCGGCACCGTTCCTTCGATGGAGGCCCAGAAGGTGCGGATGCCGGCGCGGGTCATCGAGATCAGCGAGGCGAAACCGGCAAAGACAATCAGGAAGACCAGCCACCAGGAGAGCGTGGAAACGCTGTCATTGGCGCCGAGGCCGGAAGGGTTGAGAATGGCCGAGAGCATCGAGAATTTGGCGATGAAGCCGGAAAGCGGCGGCAGGCCGGCCAGAAGAATGCCGCAGGCGGCAAAACACGCGCCGAGCACCGCCATGGTGGCGGGCATGGTGACGCCGACTTCTTCTTCCTCATCTTCTTCCTCGCCTTCGCCATAGGCCTCCATGGTGACGGCCAGAACGTTCGCACCCGCATCCTGCCCGCGCTCCACCAGCTCGATCAGCATGAAGAACGCGCTGATGGTGAGTGTGGAGCTGACGAGATAATAAAGCGCGCCCGCCGCCACCGTCGGATTGCCGGTGCCCATGGCGGCAAGAAGCGTTCCCGACGATACCAGAACCGAAAAGCCGGCAAGCCGCCCGAGCGCCTGTGACGCCAGGACCCCGATCGCCCCGAAGATGATGGTGGCGATGCCGCCGACGAGCAGCGCATCATGGCCGAAACCGGCCGATTCGCCGGCCGTCTGCCCGAAGAGCAGGAAGGACAGGCGGGCGATGACATAGATGCCGACCTTGCTCATGATGGCGAACAGGCCGCCAACCGGCGCGGAGGCCGCACCATAGGCGGAAGGCAGCCAGAAGTTCAGCGGCCACATGCCGGCCTTGACCAGAAACGCGATGCCAAGGATGGCCGAGCCGGTTTCCAGCAGCATGCGCTGGTCCGGGTTCAGCCCGGCGATACGATGGGCGAGATCGCCCATGTTCAGCGTGCCGGTGACGCCATAGATGAGGCTGACGCCGATGAGGAAGAACAGCGCGGCAACTAGGTTGATGGCGATGTAATGCAGCCCCGCCTTGACGCGCTGCTGGCCGGAACCATGCAGCAGCAGGCCGTAGGACGCGGCCAGCATGACTTCGAAGAAAACGAAGAGATTGAAGAGGTCGCCGGTCAGGAACGCACCGTTGACGCCCATCAGCATCATCTGGAACAGCGAATGGAAATGTGCCCCGGCCCTGTGCCACTTCGCCATCGAATAGATCAGCGAGGGGATGGCGAGCAGCGCCGTCAAAAGCACCATCAGTCCGGAAAGACGGTCCGCCACGAGCACGATGCCGAAGGGCGCCGGCCAGTTGCCGAGCAGATAGACGCCGCTCGAAACCACGGCGGCGATCTCGGTATTGACCGTCGAATTCACCTCGCGGAAAAGCAGGATGGCAACGACCAGCAGGATGACGGTTGAGGTAAAGCTGATGGCTGCCTTCGCCACGCGCTGACGTTCGTCGAAGAAGAGCAGAAGCGCGGCGGTGATCAGCGGCAGAAGAATGGGGGCGATGACGATGTGGAAGGGGAACGACATCATTTCGTCTCCCTCCCGTCCACATGGTCGGTGCCGGTCAGGCCCCGGGCCGCAAGCAGCACGACCAGGAAAAGCGCGGTGGTGGCAAAGCCGATGACGATTGCGGTCAGCACCAGCGCCTGCGGCACCGGATCGGCAAGCGTCGAACTGTCGACGCCGTTCACCAGCACTGGCGGCGCATTGGTCTTGATGCCGCCGACGCCGAAGATGAACAGGTTGACGGCGTAGGACAGGAGCGAGAGCCCGACGATGACCTGATAGGTGCGCGGGCGCAGGACGAGCCAGACGCCGGAGCCGGTCATGATGCCGATGCCGATTGCAAGAATGAGTTCCATTACACGTCCTCCGCTTTTGCGGCGTCAGGCGTGCGAACGCGGTAGTTACGCAACGATTGGTGTGCCAGTGCTATCAGGATAAGAACGGTGGAGCCGACGACCAGCGAGAAGACGCCGAGATCGAACAGCAGGGCGGATGCCGTCGGCATTTTGCCGATATACGGGATTTCCGTATATTGGAAATAGGAGGTCAGGAACGGGTAGCCGAAATACCAGGAGCCGATGCCCGTCGCCGCCGCCATCAACAGGCCGAAGCCCATCCAGCGCAGCGGCAGGATGCGGATGCGGTCTTCCGCCCAGCGCGCGCCGCCGGCGAGATATTGCAGCAGGAAGGCGATCGCCATGGTGATGCCGGCCGCAAAGCCGCCGCCCGGCAGGTCGTGGCCGCGCATGAACAGGAAGATCGAGAAGGTGATGATGACCGGGAACATCCACTGCATCACGATGGACGGCACGTAGAGATAGTCGCGAACCGTATCGCCTTTGTCGCGGTCCGGACGCTCGGCATCGAAGGCGTTCTGCATCTTCTGCTGTTCGGGCACCCCGATGCTTTCATGCGCGGGGCGGAAACGGCGCAGCAGCGCAAAGACGGTGAGCGCCACGATCGCCAGTACCGCGATTTCACCGAAGGTGTCGAAGCCGCGGAAATCGACGAGGATGACGTTGACGACATTGGTGCCGCCGCCTTCCGAATAGGCGCGCTCGAGGAAATAGGTGGCGATGGCGTTCGGCACCGGCAGGGTCATGACGGCATAGGCGATGACGGACATGCCGATGCCGCTGGCGGCGGCCAGCAGGAAGTCGCGGGCGCGGCGAAGCTGCGCCGGCAGCTCGTCGCTGCTGTCGACCTTTTCGAAGCGTTTCGGCAGCCACCGGAGACCGAGCAGGATGAGAACCGTGGTGACGATCTCGACCAGCAGCTGGGTGATGGCGAGATCCGGCGCGGAAAGCCAGACGAAGGTGAGGCAGGTGACGAGCCCCGAGACGCCGAGCATGACGAGAGCGGCAAGACGGTGATATTTCGCCTGCCAGGCGGCGCCCATGGCCGCAATCATGCCGATCAGCCACAGGATGGCGAAGATCGGATCGAAGGTCGTCACACGTGGCAGCGACAGGGAAAATTCCGACAGGAACAGGGGAGAGAAACCGGCGAGAAGCGCCACGAGGATGAGCAGTCTCAGCTGCGGCTGCAGGCGCCGGGTGCCGAGCGTGCTTTCCAGCCACCGCGCCCATTTCCAGGACACGGTGACGAGAATGCGCTCGAAGATGCGCTGGCCCCGCAAATGCCGGAAAACCGGCGGACCGTCATCGCAGCGCGAGAAATAACCGCCGAGCAGTGCATAGATCGCCACACCGCCGATCAGTGCGGCAATACTCATGATGAGCGGGAGGTTGAAACCGTGCCAGATCGACAGGCTGTAGACGGGCGTCTGCGCACCGAGAACGGAAAGCACGGCCGAATGCAGGAAGGGGCCGATCGACAGGCTTGGAACGATGCCGACGATCAGGCAGGCGAAAACCAGGAACTCGATCGGGAAACGCATCCAGCGCGGCGGTTCGTGCGGATTGGGGTTCGGCAGATCGACAGGCTTCGGACCGAAGAAGACGGTGTGGATGAAGCGCAGCGAATAGGCGACGGCGAATGCGCCTGAAAGCGTCGCGACATAGGGCAGTGCCCGGTCGAGCAGTGAATCGGCATGGGTCTCGACGGCCTCCGCGAAGAACATTTCCTTGGAGAGGAAGCCGTTGAACAGCGGCACGCCCGCCATCGCGGCACTGGCCGCCATGGCAAGCGTCGCGGTCGCCGGCAGATAGGTGTAGAGCCCGCTCAAGCGCCGCATGTCGCGGGTGCCGGTTTCATGGTCGATGATGCCGGCCGCCATGAACAGCGAGGCCTTGAAGGTGGCGTGGTTGACCATGTGGAAGATGGCGGCAACAGCCGCAAGCGGGCTGCCGAGACTGAGCAGCGTGGTGATGAGCCCGAGATGGCTGATGGTGGAATAGGCGAGCAGGCCTTTCAAATCCTGCTGGAACATGGCGAAATAAGCGCCGAGCAGCAGGGTGATGATGCCGGCCACGCCCACCAGCCAGAACCATTCCGGCGTGCCCGCCAGCACTGGCCAGAAGCGCGCGAGCAGAAACACCCCGGCTTTCACCATCGTCGCCGAATGCAGATAGGCGGAAACCGGCGTGGGCGCCGCCATGGCGTTGGGCAGCCAGAAATGGAAGGGAAACTGCGCGCTCTTGGTCAGCGCCCCGCCGAGAATGAGGATAAGCGCCGGCAGATAGAGGGGATGGGCGCGGATGGCGGCGCCGGCCTCGATGATCCTGTCGAGATCGTAGCTTCCTGCCATATGGCCGAGGATCAGCAGTCCGGCGAGCAGGCTGAAGCCGCCGATGCCGGTCACGGTCAGCGCCATGCGCGCGCCGTCGCGTGCGCCGGCATTCTGGTGCCAGTAGCCGATCAGCAGGAACGAAAAGATGCTGGTCATTTCCCAGAAGATCGACAGCAGGATGACGTTGCCGGACAGGACGACGCCCAGCATCGAGCCCATGAAGGCGAGCAGGAAGGCGAAGAAACGCGGGATCGGGTCTTCGGCCGACATGTAATAGCGGGCATAAAGAACCACCAGCAGGCCGATGCCGGTGATGAGGATCGTGAAGATCCAGGCAAATCCGTCCAGTCGCAGGGTGAAATTGAGGCCGAGCTGGGGCAGCCATTCCACATCATATTTCAGCACGCCGCCACCGCTGACGGTCGTATAAAGAAAGACGCTGCTGACAAGACCGAAAAGGGCGACTGCGCCCGCAACGGAGGCCGGGCCGGCGGCGGCGCCCTCACGCGGCATGAAGGCCGTCAGGACGGCGCCGACAAAAGGCAATGCGACAATGAATGGAAGAATGGTTGCAAGTGTCATATGCAGCGGCGGTTTTCTTTCTGGAATGGGAGCCTACGGCGGGTTTCCGACGACTCCGATCCCTCAAGGCTCATGATGAACCGAATGATGAGGACCGCCGGAATGACTAATAGATAATATGCGGGGGCGCTCTTGGAACCACGCTCGCAAAGTCTCGGAAAGCTTGTGGCTCGATGGCAACAGATGTGACAACCAGACCCGTATCGGCGGCGACCCGCAAAGCGGGCGAGGGGAAATTGCCAGAACCAAGGGCCAAGCCCTTATCGGTCGCCTTGCATCCGTAGTCGCTGCCGCTATCGCAGTCCTTGTCGCGCAGGGACAGGGAGCGGCTGAGATCGACCGACTGCAATCTCTCCAGGCGGCTGGTCTTGGAAAGGGTCTTGATGCCGGAAGGCGCCTGGAAGCCGATCATGACAAGCAGGCTTGCGACCATGATGCCGATCAACACTTGTGGATGGCGCCTTGAACAGCGGCTTTTCTCCATCCATAACAAGTTGGCATCTCCTTGATCGAAAAGGTCTCTTTAAAGCATCACCGCTGCGCGAATATCCCGTTGATTTGTTTTAGGGGAAGGCGCACGCGCTTGTCCAGCGCACTGGCCGGAAAAACCGCCGGTGGCCGCCGATTCCTTTTCGTTTTTGCCCATTTGCGGCAAAGTGAGGGCGGCGATGGCTAAAAGCTTTTACAAATTTTAGCGTTTGACGCCGCGGCGGATGTTTCTTAACTTTCAAGCAAGGAATTAACCATAAAGATTGATGGTATTTCCACGGCGGAATGGGGCTTTCTCCCCTTCCAGGCATGACGCCGCACTGCCGTACCGGGGCCGATCCGGTATTTTCGTTTCTTGGTTCAAGAAGGTCAGGCAGGCGTCGATGCCGCATCGTCCGCGATGGGTATGTTCGTTCAAAAATCCCCTATAGGGTACTGGCATTCTGGACCTTGGCCAATTGGCCGGGTTTGACCGGCCGTCATGTTGTTGGGGACGTCGGTTGGGGCAGGACTTGCCATCAGATCAAGCGCGCAGATCGGCAGGTGCAAGCCTGGCGGGCAGGCTGCGCTTTGCCGGCCTCGACGAGACGCAATCCGATTTTCTGCGCAATTATCGCGGCATGCTGGAGCCCTACGTCAAGGCCGGCCTGCGCGATGTGATGACCCGTTTCCAGTCCATGCCGGACTGTTCTCCGTCTTTCGAGAGCGAAAACCAGCTCGACCGCCTGCACGACCTGCAATCCTCGCACTGGAGCGTGCTGACGGATGCACGTTTCGACGCGCTTTATGCCGAGCGGGTGAAGGTTCTGTCCGACAATGCCAGCCGCATGGGTCTCGATCCGCGCTGGCAGATCGCCAGCCACGCCATCGTTCTGGAACATCTGCTCGGCGGCCTGGTGGCGGAACATGCGCCGCGCTCCATCCTGCCCGGCAGCCGCAGGAAGAGCCGCGAGCTGGCCGAGGCCGTGAAGAACATCGTGCGTCTGGTGATGGTCGATACCGAGATCGCCGTCTCGCTGCGTTTCAACGAATTGCGCCTGCGCCACGGCCGCGAACTGGCGCAACAGCGTGATAACGACCGTTCGGAAGCGGCGGCGCTGCTGGGTGCGGCGCTGACGGCCTTCGCCGCCGGCGATCTTCAGGCCCGTATCGGCGGCGATCTGCCGGAAGCCTATCGCGACGTTGCCGCCTCTTTCAACGCCGCACTTGAAACGATCGGTTCATCGCTGACATCCGCGCAACGGGGCATCGGCGATGCCGAGGCCTTGAGCGCCCGTTTTGCCGATATCGGCCGCTCAATTGCCGACCGTTCCGGGCAGCAGGCAGAAGCCCTTGCCGAGAGCTGCCGCGCGCTCCAGGCGATGATCGGGGGCGTGGTCGAAAACGGCGCGCGCATATCGGCGACGGAAACGGCGGTGTCCCACGCCCGCGAGGCGGCTGTCGAAAGCGGCAAGGCGATCGGCGAGGCGATCGACGCCATGGCGGATATCGAGCAATCGGCCGAGCAGATCGGCAGGATCATCGGCACCATCGACGAGATTGCCTTCCAGACGAACCTTCTCGCCCTCAATGCCGGCATCGAGGCGGCGCGCGCGGGCGAAAGTGGCCGCGGCTTTGCCGTCGTCGCGCAGGAGGTACGGGCGCTCGCCCAGCGCTCCGCCGACGCGGCAAGGGAGATCAAGAGCCTTGTCGGCACCACCAAGACGCAGGTCGAGGGCGGTGTCCGCATGGTCAACCGCACCCAGGACGCAATCGGCGGGGTCGTCCGGCAGGTCTCCGGCATCAACGACATGATCGCCGAAGTCTCCCGGCATACAACGGCACAGGTCGGTGACCTGCAATCGCTCGCCGCCGATATCGGCGCACAACAGCGGCAGGCCGGCGGAATGGCCGCGGAGATCGGCGAAAGCGCGTCTGACGCCGACACGCTTCACACCGTCATCGTGGAACTTGGCCGCACCATTCGCGAATTCCGCATCGCCCGTCAGGGACAGGCGGCGGCCGTGGCGGAACGTAAGGACACTTCTTTTATGGCCCGTGGCGATAACCGCACGGATTATGGCCGGGATTACCAACAATTCAGACGTCAGGGAGTCATGTAATGGCAGCCAGAAAAGCAGCTGAGGCGACGCTGAAACTGTCACCGGTGCTGGATCTCAACGAGGCATCGGCTCTGCACGGCAAGCTGATGACGCTGAGAGGAGCACCGTTGTCGGTCGACGCGTCCGAAGTCGAACGCATTGGCGCGCTTTGCGCCCAGGTCCTCATGGCCGGCGCGAAATCCTGGGAAGAGGACGGCAAACGGTTCGGCTTTGCCAAGGTGTCCGATGCATTCGACAAGACCATGAAACTGATAGGCGTCGATATCGATCATTTGCTCCCCAAGGAGATAAAGCAGTGAAGAAAAAAGTTCTTACCGTGGATGATTCCAGAACGATCAGGAACATGCTCCTGGTCACCCTCAACAATGCTGGTTTCGAGACCATTCAGGCCGAAGACGGCATCGAGGGTCTCGAAGTGCTGGAACAGAGCAATCCCGATGTCATCGTCACGGACATCAACATGCCGCGTCTCGATGGCTTCGGCTTTATCGAGGGCGTGCGCCGCAACGAAAAGTACCGCGCAATCCCGATCCTGGTCCTGACGACCGAAAGCGATGCGGAAAAGAAGAACCGCGCCCGCCAGGCCGGTGCGACCGGCTGGATCGTCAAGCCGTTCGATCCTGCAAAACTCATCGATGCCATTGAACGCGTAACCGCCTGATACGGGACATTTCACGATGGATATGAACGAAATCAAGGAAATCTTTTTCCAGGAATGCGAGGAACAGCTCGCTGAACTGGAATCGGGGCTTCTTAAATTGAATGACGGCGACCGTGACCCGGAAACCGTCAACGCCGTTTTCCGTGCCGTTCATTCCATCAAGGGTGGGGCGGGCGCCTTCGGTCTCGATGATCTCGTGGCCTTCGCCCATGTTTTCGAAACGACCCTCGATTGCGTTCGTTCCAACAAGCTGGAGCCGACGCAGGAGGTTCTGAAGGTCATGCTGCGCTCCGCCGACGTGCTGGCGGATCTGACCAATGCGGCAAGAGACGGCGGCAGCGTCGATGAAAGCCGCACCCGTGGCCTCGTCAAGGAACTGGAAGCGCTGGCCAATGGCGAAGCGGTTCCGGCATCCGCGCCGGCTCCCGTCGCCGTTAAGGCGCCGGAACCCGTCAAGGCCAAGCCGACGGATGAAAGCGGCTTCGAGCCGATCCCGTTCTCTTTCTCCGATTTTGCCGACGAGACGACGCCGCTGATGGAGGCGCCGACCTTCCAGGTCACCTTCAAGCCGCACGCATCGCTTTATTCGAAAGGAAACGAGGCGGCACTTCTCCTGCGCGATCTTTCGCGCATCGGTGAGATGAGCATCAATTGCGACTTGTCCGAACTGCCGGCGCTCGACAGGCTCGACCCCGAAGCCTCCTATTTCTCCTGGACGGTTTCGATCACGACCGACAAGGGCGAGGAAGGGATCCGCAGCGTCTTCGAATTCGCCGAATGGGATTGCGATCTCGAAATCACGCCGGTTCTCTCCGATGTGGCGGGTGACGACGAAGAGCTTCCGATGATCCCGGTTCCGTTCGACCTTTCCGCTCTTGACGAAGACGTCGACCATGCGATCGAGGTCGCTTCGGCCGAAGACACCGATATTGCCGTCGCCGTCGAGACCGCCGTCGCGACGACGCAGATCGCCCAGAGCGTCAATGCCGCCATCGAAAAGCGCGAGGCTGCGGCCGCGCCGGCGGCTGCCCAGGCAAATGCCAACGCCGCCGCCAATGCAAGCGCCGGCCAGACCATCCGCGTCGATCTCGACCGCGTCGACCGCCTGATCAACCTCGTCGGCGAGCTCGTCATCAACCAGGCGATGCTGTCGCAGAGCGTCATTGAAAACGACGCCAGCGGCACGTCGGCCGTCAATATGGGGCTCGACGAGCTGCAGCAGCTGACGCGCGAAATCCAGGACAGCGTCATGGCGATCCGCGCGCAGCCGGTGAAGCCGGTCTTCCAGCGCATGTCGCGTATCGTCCGCGAAGTCGCCGACATGATCGGCAAGCAGATCCGCCTCGTCACCGAAGGTGAGAACACCGAAGTCGACAAGACTGTCATCGACAAGCTGGCCGAACCCTTGACCCACATGATCCGCAATGCCGTCGACCACGGCATTGAAACGCCGGAAAAACGCGAAGCGGCGGGCAAGAACCCGGAAGGCACCATCAAGCTTTCGGCCAAGCACCGCTCGGGCCGCATCCTGATCGAGCTTCAGGACGATGGCGCCGGCATCAACCGTGAGCGCGTCCGCCAGAAGGCGATCGACAACGATCTCATAGCCGCCGATGCGAACCTGACGGATGAGGAGATCGACAATCTGATCTTCGCGCCTGGCTTCTCCACGGCGGACAAGATTTCCGACATTTCCGGCCGCGGCGTCGGCATGGATGTGGTCAAGCGTTCCATCCAGGCGCTTGGCGGCCGCATCAGCATCTCCTCGCGCCCCGGCCATGGCTCGACCTTCACCATGAGCCTGCCGCTGACGCTCGCCGTTCTCGATGGCATGGTGGTGACGGTGGCCGGACAGACCCTCGTCGTGCCTTTGACGGCGATCGTCGAAACCCTGCAGCCGGAAGCGAAGAACATTCACTCCTTCGGTGCCAACCAGCGGCTGATCTCCATCCGCAATTCCTTCTGCCCGCTGGTCGATGTCGGACGTGTCCTGAATTTCCGCCCGACCCAGGCCGATCCGGTCGAAGGTGTCGCGCTTCTGGTGGAATCGGAAGGCGGCGGTCAGCGCGCGCTGATGGTCGACGCCATCCAGGGCCAGCGTCAGGTCGTCATCAAGTCGTTGGAAGCGAACTATACCCATGTTCCGGGCATTGCCGCCGCCACCATCCTCGGTGACGGACGCGTCGCTCTCATTCTGGATGTCGATGCCATCGTCAGCGCCTCGCGCGGACAGCCACTGAAGCAGGAAATGTCGCTTGCGGCGACAGGTTGAAAGCGGATCATTCATGGCAGCACTTAATCTCAGCGACCAGCGCCAGTCTTCCGACGACGTTCTTGCCAGCGGCGAATATCCGCTGACACGACGCGACCTGTCGGAAATCGCTGCAATGATCTACGCGGATGCGGGCATTTATCTCAACGACACCAAGGCGTCGCTGGTCTATTCCCGTCTGTCGAAACATATCCGCAATCTCGGCCTTTCCGGTTTCCGAGAATATTGCGCGCTGGTTTCCTCGCCCGAGGGTGCGCAGGCGCGGCGTGAAATGCTGTCGCATCTGACGACGAATTTCACCCGCTTCTTCCGCGAGAACCATCATTTCGAACATCTGCGCGACGAGGTCCTGCCGGGTCTCATCGCAAGGGCAAAAAGCGGTGGGCGCGTCCGCATCTGGTCGGCGGCCTGTTCCGACGGGCAGGAGCCCTATTCCATCGCCTTGACGGTGCTCGCGCTCTTCCCGAATGCGGCGGATTACGATTTCAAAATCCTGGCGACGGATATCGACCCCAAGATTCTGGCCCAGGCCAGGGCGGGGGTCTATGACGATAATGCGCTCGAAACCGTATCTCCCGCCATGCGCAAGCAATGGTTCACGGAAGTCGATGCCGGCGGCCGCCGCAAGTTCCGTATCGATGACAAGGTCAAGCGCCTCATCACCTTCAACGAATTGAACCTGATGACGCAATGGCCCTTCAAGGGCAATTTCGACGTCATTTTCTGCCGCAACGTCGTCATCTATTTCGACGAGCCGACACAGACGCGCATCTGGTCGCGTTTCGCCGGGCTGCTGCCGGAGGGCGGCCACCTTTATATCGGCCATTCCGAGAGAGTCTCCGGCGACGCCAAGAACCTTTTCGACAATACCGGCATCACCACCTACCGCTTCATCGGTCACGCATCGGGGAGAAAACCATGAGCGCTCTCGCACGGGTTCTCGTCGTCGATGATTCCCCCACCATGCGGGGCCTGATCTCGGCTGTCCTCAAGGCGGATCCGGAGGTCGAGGTGGTCGGGCAGGCCGGCAACGCCATGGAGGCCCGAGCCGCCATCAAGCAGCTCAATCCCGACGTCGTGACGCTCGACATCGAGATGCCGGAAATGAACGGTCTCGAATTCCTCGAAAAGATCATGCGCCTGCGGCCCATGCCGGTGATCATGGTCTCGTCGCTGACCCATCGCGGGGCGGACGCCTCGCTGGCAGCGCTTGAAATCGGCGCTTTCGATTGTGTCGGCAAGCCGGCGCCGGGCGATGCGCGCCCCTTTGGCGATCTTGCCGACAAGGTGAAGGCCGCGGCCCGCTCCCAGCACGCGGCCTATCGCGCGGCGCGTCCGGAAGGCGTCGCCGCAGCGCAACCCACCCCGGTCAGCGACTATCGCGCCGGCCGCAAGGTCGTGGCCATCGGCTCCTCCACGGGCGGCGTCGAGGCGCTGATCGCCGTACTCCAGAAATTTCCGGCCAATTGCCCGCCGACCGTCATCACCCAGCACATGCCGCCGACATTCACCCGGAGTTTCGCCGAACGGCTGAACCGTATCTGCGCGCCGGTGGTGGAAGAGGCGACGGACGGCGCGCGCCTGCAGACCGGCAAGATCTATCTCGCGCCGGGCGGTGAACGCCATCTGCAGATCGCCAACCGGGCAGCGCCGTGCTGCCGGCTCGTCGAGCGCGATCCGGTCAACGGCCATCGTCCCTCCGTGGACGTCCTGTTCGATTCGGTGGCCGAACTTGCCGGCCGCAACGCCGTCGGCGTCATTCTCACCGGCATGGGCCGAGACGGCGCGGCGGGGCTGTTGAAAATGCGTCATGCCGGGGCGCGCACCGTCGGCCAGAACGAAAAAACATGTGTCGTCTACGGCATGCCCCGCGTGGCCTATGAGCTTGGCGCCGTCGAACAGCAATTGCCGCTGGCCTCCATCGGCGAAGAAATACTGAAACTAACCACTGCCCGCAAAGAAGGTGCTGACTAATGTCTCTCGCAGAAAAGATCAAAGTTCTGATCGTCGACGATCAGGTGACCAGCCGGCTGCTCCTCAGCGATGCGCTGACACAGCTGGGCTTCAAGCAGATCACTGCCGCCGGCGATGGCGAGCAGGGATTGAAGATCATGGAGCAGCAGCCCCATCATCTCGTCATTTCCGACTTCAACATGCCGAAGATGGACGGTCTCGGTTTCCTTCATGCCGTGCGGGCAAACCCGACGACCAAGAAGGCCGCCTTCATCATCCTCACTGCGCAGGGTGACCGCGCGCTGGTCCAGAAGGCGGCGCAGCTCGGCGCAAACAACGTGCTGGCGAAACCCTTCACCATCGACAAGATGCGCGCAGCCATCGAGGCGGTTTTCGGATCGCTGAAATGATTGAACCTGCGGCCAAGCGCGTACATATCATTCAGGGCGAGTACAAGGTCGTCAGCGATCCCGACGTGGTCATGACGACGATACTCGGTTCGTGCGTGGCCGCCTGTCTGAGAGACCCTGTTGCCGGTATCGGGGGAATGAACCATTTCCTGCTGCCGGGAACGGGCAATGTGACGGGTGGAGATGCGACGCGTTACGGCGTGCATCTCATGGAGCTCCTGATCAACGGCCTATTGAAGCAGGGCGCCCGCCGCGACCGGCTGGAGGCCAAGGTTTTCGGGGGCGCCAAGACGATTGCCAGCTTCTCCAATGTCGGCGAGCAGAACGCCATCTTCGCCATGCAGTTCCTGAAGGACGAAGGCATTCCGGTGATAAGCTCGTCCACGGGCGGGGAACATGGCCGCAAGATCGAGTTCTGGCCGGTTTCGGGTCGCGCGCGTCAGCATCCGCTCAGCGGCGCGGAAACCCAGAAGACGGTTGCCATGGAAACGCGTCCGGTGCCGGCACCCAAGCCCGTCGCCAACGACATCGAATTTTTCTAGTCACGGAGTTTCCAATGCAGCTTGCAGAGCATACCGCCATCACTCCGTTCGAAGAAGCCCTGCCGGATGTTCTCATGCGCGTGGTGTCGGAACTGCACGATGTCGCCTATCTGATCGAGCGCATCGAGCCGCAATTGCTGGAGGTGACCAGCGGTCAATTGTCGAGCGACGGTGTCAAGCTCTTGCAGGGCATCGACCTTGCCGTTCAAAAGACCCGCGGCCTGGCCGAATTCATCGATACCATCACCGGCTCCATCCCCGCGGACTGGTTCGTGGATGTGTCCACGGCGCTCAGCCTCGTCAAGCTTGCCGAAATGCAGAAGGCGCTCGGCGCGGCGTTGCGGCACGGCCATTCGCAGCCGCTCGACAAGGCGTCCGGCGACTTCGACCTGTTCTAGAGCATTTCAGCCGACGTTCCTTTCCGTCGCGGAATGCGGAGAAAGGCAACGCTCGCGCAAGCTTCGCACCCTATTGTGACCACGGGGCCAAAAGGTCTCGGACTCTATGAATGACGGTGCGGAACAGAATGAATCTGTTAAATCAAATCCCTCAGGTCTTGAAGAATATCACGGCGCTGGGTCAGACACGGCTCTTGATGCTGGGTGGCGTGGGCGTTTTGTCCATGGCCATCATCCTCGCCGCAGCGCTTTATGTGAACCGTCCAGCTTACGAGACCCTTTATGTGGGGCTTGAAAAAGGCGATCTCAACAAGATCAGCATTGCGCTCGCGGAATCAGGTCTGGACTTTCAGGTCGGGACGGATGGTGCCAGCCTTCAGGTTCCCGTCGGGCTGACCAGCAAGGCGCGGCTGCTTCTGGCCGAACGGGGCCTGCCCGACAGCGCCAATGCCGGTTACGAGCTTTTCGACAATGTCGGCTCGCTTGGCCTGACCTCCTTCATGCAGGAAGTGACGCGCGTTCGTGCCCTTGAGGGCGAGATCAGCCGCTCCATCCAGCAGATTGACGGCATTGCGGCCGCACGCGTCCATATCGTCATGCCGGATGTCGGCAATTTCCGCCGGGGCGAACAGAAACCCACCGCATCGGTCATGATCCGTGCCAGCGCTTCCGCCGGCCGCAAGGCCTCCGCCTCCATCCGCCACCTCGTCGCCTCGGCCGTTCCGGGCCTCGAAGTCGATGATGTGACGCTGCTCGATTCGACCGGCCAGCTCCTCGCATCCGGCGACGATGTCACCAATGCCGCCATGAACCGCTCGCTGACGCTGGCGCAGAACGTACAGCAGGAAATCGAAACCAATATCGACAAGGCACTGGCGCCTTTCCTCGGCATGGATAATTTCCGCTCCAGCGTGACGGCGCAGCTGAATACCGACAGCCGCCAGATTCAGGAAACCGTCTACGATCCGGAATCGCGCGTCGAACGCTCCGTGCGCACGGTCAAGGAAGACCAGAAATCCCAGGAAACCCAGCCCGATACCGCCGCGACCGTGGAGCAGAACGTACCACAGGCAGCCCCGCAGGGCGGCGGCGGCGGCCCGCAGTCCTCCGACCAGTCGGCCAAGAAGGAAGAGCAGACCAACTACGAGATCAATTCGAAAACGGTCGCAACGGTCAAGAACGGCTATACGGTCGAGAAGATTTCGGTTGCCGTGGTCGTCAACAAGGGACGTGTCGCCAAGATGGTCGGCGAACCTGCCGACCAGGCCAAGATCGACGCCTATCTTGCCGAAATGCAGAAAATCGTGACGTCGGCGGCGGGTATCTCGTCCGATCGCGGCGATGTCGTGACGCTGACGGCGATGGATTTCCTCGAAACGCAGCTGCTGGACGAGGCCGCAAGCGGACCCGGCATCATGGAAGTGCTGAGCCGCAACTCCGCCGGCATCATCAACTCGCTCGCCTTCGTCGCCGTCGCCTTCCTCGTCATCTGGCTCGGTGTACGCCCTCTGGTCCGCACGGTCACCGGCAATGGCTCGGCTGCGGCGCAGCTCAGCCAGGAATCGGCCGGCCTCGAATTGCCGGATTTCTCCCCCGGCCTGGATGCGGGCGCTGGCGGCCTCATGGAGGGTTTCGGCGCGGATTTCGGTTTCGACAGCACCGACGATCTGCTGGCGGGCGGCGATGGCGAAGGCACCTTCAACCGCCGTGTTCGCGAAGGACCCGAACGCCGGCTCTCCCGTATGGTCGAAATCAGCGAGGAGAGAGCCGCCAAAATCCTGCGCAAATGGGCGGTGGAAAAAGCAGCGTGATAGTGAAAAGGCCGGTTTTACCCGGCCTTTTTTGCATTTTCTGGCTTTTTGCTATGCTTGACGGGCGAGCCGTGGCAATCTCGTTTCAGGACAGTGTTTACAAAAAATTCAGCAACGATACAGTTTGCTGGGAATTGGCTGAGAATGCCGTTTATGGATTGAACAGCTTTTCAGTATGTTTTTTTAGCAATAGACGAACAGGGAAATACGTGGAAAGGCTGTTGTCAGGTAATGGCAAATTCCGGTCGGTTCCATAAAATGAAGTGATTCGGTCTCCGGGGGCTGCCGTTCCATTTTGGTAAGCTTCTCGAATGGAATGATTCCATCCCGATGTATAATCTCCCGCTGGGAGCAAGAGGGCGTAGGCGATTGAAAGTCGATGTTGATATCCGCAGGCTGTCTGCCAAGCCTATGGAGGGCATGGGTAAGCCCTTGCCGCGCGACCAGCTTGCTAAAAACGTCGCAGCCACGGCTGCAGCCGGTAACGTTGCAGGCGCACTGGATCTGCTCGTCACTTATGCTGGCGCCTCGCATTATCTGCTGGCGCGGGATGACCTTCTCGAAGAAACCGGACTGAAATTCATCGTCACGTCCGACTGGCCCTTCGATCTGGTTCGCAGGCTTGGCATCGAATTGACGAACAGCCAGAACCGATCGAGCGAAATGGAGAAATGCCTTTCGCTTCTGCAACCGAGGTTGCTGTTCCTTCCCGATGACGTTTCGGTTCCCTATGGCATCGACCGGCAATATTCGGCGCTGTCCTTCTGCGTCGGCCGTATCCGACTTTCGCTTCTTTTACTTTTCCCGGAAGAGGCGGTTCCCTCACCGGAACGTCTGCGCGAAATCGCGCTGTTGACGGGCTATTGCGTCAGCTTCGGCATTGCCAGCGAAGCAAAGGCCGTGCGTGATATCGACCTCACCGAGCGTGAGCTGGAATGCCTGTTCTGGATCGCGGAAGGCAAGACAAGCGACGAGATTGCAATGATCCTTGGCATTTCGCGCAATACGATCAATAATTACATCACAAGCGTGATGCGGAAAACCGCGACGAAAACCCGCTCGGAGGCAATTGCCTATGCCGTGCGCAACAACCTCGTATAATGGTCGGACGGATGGTACAGACGAAAGACAATGAGGGTACAGGTCAAACGGGCATGTTTTACCGCAGTCCCGTTGCAACGAGCCGGTCGGATCTGTTTCCGAAGCTCGTCGCCATGCAGAAGCTGGTCGGCGCGCGCAACTTCGTGGTGACGAAGGCCGCTGCTTCCGGTTTCCCGAACAAGAAGAAGCTGACCTGCGAACTGGAAAACTGGGGCATGAATGCCGCAGAGCAGAGCGCGCAGTTCATCCGCGCCGTCGGCGATATTCTCCTCGATCATATCGAGACGTCACTGTTGCCGGTCATCTGGCGCAACAAGAATGCCGGCGGCTTCGCCGACCTTCCGGATGTGCCGGCGTTGTTGCGCCGGATCGAGAACGACACGTTGCCCTATGCAGGACTGGCCCTGCCGGTGCGGCTCGGCACCATCGGCAATGGCTATATCGTCTTCTGCGGCACCAACCTCGTTCTCGACAACGAGGTGGTCATCGAGCAGCACATCAAGTGCTGCGAGATCATGGTCGACATGCTGGCGCTGGACGAGCGTAAGGCCGCACCGTCGGAAGCCCTGAGCGAAAGGGAAATCGCCTGCCTGCAACTGGCGGGTGACGGCCGTATCAGCGAAGAGATCGCGGTCAAGCTCGGGCTCTCCGTGCACACCGTCAATGCCTATCTCGGTTCGGCGACGATCAAGCTCGATTCCGTCAATCGTATTCAGGCAATCGCGAAAGCCATCCGGCTCGGTTATATCCATTGATTGCGGACGGGGCTGTCCCGTCCCGCAAATCCGGCCGTTACGGGATCGCCAAGCGTGCTATTCCGGCCCTGGAGCATGACCAGCGCGCCTCATTTCGCGTTTTTTAACAGTTGCCAACTAGAACTGTCACAGGTTTGGCTTTGGGGAACTGTTTCATGTACAACCGGCTCTTTAAGACCGTGGCGAGTAAGGTTGTCGTGCTGACGATCGGCTTGATCATGCTCAGCGTGGCGGCAGTTGGTTTTACCACCTATATGCGCCTGAAGGACAATATCATTACAACGGCCTTGCGCGATACGCACAGTGCAATGCGCGGCATGGCGATCCTATATGAGTTGAAGGTCGGCGGCGTTTCCCTCGACATGGGAGATGGGGAGCTGAAGAGCGTGGGACGCGCCAGCATCGGCACGCTGCGCGACAATGATCTCGTCGACCGCACGGCCGCCGGCAATGGCGGTATCGCCACGGTTTTTGAAACCAAGGCCGGCGAATACGTCCGTCTGACCACCAATCTGAAAAATGAAAAGGGCGAGCGGGCGGTCGGTACGAAGCTCGCCACGAATCATCCCGCTTTCGAGAAAATCTCCAGAGGCGAAGCCTATTTCGGCCCTGCCACGCTTTTCGGCGTGGACTACATGACCGGTTACATGCCGGTGTTGAACAAGACCGGCGCCGCTGTCGGCATTCTGTTCGTGGGCGTTCCCATGGATGTCTATGATGCCCAGATTTACAGCCTGCGCGACATGATGCTGATCTGTGGCGGGCTCGCCTTGATAGGGGTGGGACTGCTCGCCTATTTCGTCATCAGGCGCACCCTGCAGCCGCTCAGCAAGCTGACCGACGCGGTGAAGTCGCTTTCGGATGGCAATCTCGACACGCCGATTCCCTATGCCACCAATACCAACGAGTTCGGCAACATCGCCCGCGCCCTGGTGATATTCCGCGAGAACGCGCTTGAAAAGCTGGCGATCGAAGGGAAAAGCGCCGAGGAGCGCTCTGCGGCGGAATCCGAACGCCACCGCAATGACGCCGAGAAGCAGGAACTGGACGGCCAGATCGAATTTGCGGTCGCCGAGATCGCAGCTGGCCTCGGCCGGCTTTCGCGCGGTGATCTGAGCCTTGTGATCGAAACGCCTTTTGCCGGCCGTCTGGACCGTTTGCGCACGGATTTCAACGAATCCCTTCTCAATCTGCGGGATGCGCTGGGGCAGATTCGCGAACGCACGCTGATCATCCAGCACAGCGGCTTTGAAATCGAGCAATCGTCGGTCGATCTGTCGAAGCGCACCGAAAACCAGGCGGCGTCGCTGGAAGAGACGGCAGCCGCCGTCGAGGAAATCACCGCAACCGTCAGATCGTCGGCCGAGCGCGCAAGGGAGGCCAATGCGGCCGTGCGCGTCACCAAGCAGAGCGCCGACAGCTCCGGTTCGGTCGTCAGCAATGCCGTCGACGCCATGGGGCGCATCGAAGACGCCTCGCGCAAGATCGAGCAGATCATCGAGGTCATCGACGATATCGCCTTCCAGACCAATCTCCTCGCGCTCAATGCCGGCATCGAGGCCGCCCGCGCGGGCGAGGCGGGCAAGGGTTTTGCCGTCGTGGCCCAGGAAGTGCGCGAGCTTGCCCAGCGCTCCGCCGACGCGGCCCGCGAGATCAAGCAGCTCATCAACCAGTCGACACATGAAGTCAGTTCCGGATCGAAGCTGGTGCAGGAGGCGGGTACGGTTCTGTCCGCCATCAGCCAGCAGATCGTCACCGTCAGCCAGCATGTCGAAACCATCGCGACGGCGACGCAGGACCAGTCTTCCGCGCTTCACAACGTCAACAGTTCCGTCAACCAGATGGACCAGATGACCCAGCAGAATGCCGCCCTTGCCGAACAGTCGAGCGCTGCCAGCAGGGTGCTGTCCGGCGAGGTGGAGGCGCTGCTCGATCTCGTTCAGCGTTTTCAGATGGAACAGGGTTCGGCGACCGGCCGGGATCGGTTGAACCGGGCCGCCTGAGCTCCCTGTTCAGAATGCCGGTGACTCCCGGATCGCAAGGTCCGGGAGTTCTTATTCGGCTGCTGCCCGTGCTGTGCCGGATATCTGGTTGATATAGGCCCGCAGCGCCGCCGGTTTGACCGGCTTGTGCTGGACGGAAATCCCGTATTTTTCGGCATCGCTGCGCACTTCCGGGCTGCGGTCCGCCGTCACGAGCAGGGCGGGTATGGCCTTGCCGTGGAATGCCCGGATCAGGCGGATGGCGCTGATGCCGTCGCCGTCATCGAGATGGTAATCGGCGATGATGATATCCGGCGCTGCCGCCAGGCTGAGGAAGGGCTCCTCCAGCGTCGCCACGGAACCCGCCGGCAGCACCTCGCAACCCCAGCCCGTCAGCAGCAGCGTCATGCCCTCGAGGATTTTCGGTTCGTTGTCGATGCAGAGAACCCTGACGCCCTGAAGGCGATCTTTTGCTGCCGGATTGGTAATAGCGCCGTCGGATTTGCCGGGGGCAAGGCGGTCTGATTCACGCGGCAGATGAATGCGGAAAGTCGTGCCCTTGCCCGGCGTGGAGGTCAGCTGCACGGGATGATGCAACATGCGTGACAGCCGATCGACGATGGAAAGGCCGAGGCCAAGGCCGGATGCCGTTTTGGCGCCCTCGTCCAGCCGGGCGAATTCCTTGAAGACAGTGCGAAACTTGGAGGCGGGAATGC
This sequence comes from Agrobacterium sp. NPDC089420, assembly GCF_044900305.1. Classification (NCBI taxonomy): domain Bacteria; kingdom Pseudomonadati; phylum Pseudomonadota; class Alphaproteobacteria; order Hyphomicrobiales; family Rhizobiaceae; genus Agrobacterium; species Agrobacterium sp. NPDC089420. The sequence continues at coordinate 422,812 of NZ_JBJDMY010000002.1, forward strand.
CGATGCCGGAATCCGTCACCTGAATGACGATTTCGCCACCGCGGCGGCGCGCACCGACGACGACCTTGCCCCTCAGCGTATATTTGATGGCGTTCGAAACCAGATTCTGCACCAGTCGCCGCAAGAGGTTGGGGTCGGACCGGACGGTGAGCGAAGTGGGCATGACCACGAGGTCGAGGTTCTTTTCCTGCGCCATCGGCGCGAAATCGGTCTCGATGCGTTTCAGCAGATCGTTGAGCGGCACCGATGTCATGCGCGCCTTCATCGAACCCGTGTCGAGCCGGGAAATATCGAGAACGGCGCCCAGAATGGTCTCGACCGATTCCAGCGCCGAATCGATGTTTTGCACCAGTTCGCTTTCTCCCGACGCGCCCAGCCGCTCGACGAGCGAGGAGGAATAGAGACGGGCGGCATTGAGCGGTTGCAGAATGTCGTGACCGGCGGCGGCGAAGAACCGCGTCTTGCCGATATTCGCCTCGTCGGCCGCCGCCCGTGCTTCCGCCAGCTCGCGGTTGACGCGGGTCAGTTCGACGGTGCGCTCCGCCACACGCTGCTCCAGCGTTTCGTTTGCCTGTTTCAGCGCCTGGTCGCTCGCCACACGCTGCGTGATATCGGTGAAGGTGGCGACGATACCCTTGTCCGGCATGGTGTTGGACCGCACTTCGACGATGCGCTCGCCGCCCGCCAGCACCAGTGAGAACGGCAGGTCCATGGTCAGGAAGCTGGTGATCAACTCATCCGTATCACCGGCCGGCATGTCGCCGCGCTCCTGCAGCATGGCGACGATGTCGTTGAGCGGCACGCCCACCTGCCCGAATTGCTCCGGCAGGTCCAGCAGGGTACGGAAGCGCCGGTTCCAGATGGTCAGCTGCTGCGAACTGTCGAAAACGGCTATGCCCTGATCCATCTGCGCCAGCGCCGTCTGCAGCATGTCCTGATTATATTGCAGGGCCTCGCTGGCCTGATCGAGCAGCCAGGCCGTGTCCGCGCTGGTATCTTCCGCCTTCTGGAGAATGATGGAGAGCACGAGGCGGGCCGAGGAGGAGCCGATGGCGCTGCCCAGCAATTGTTCGGAAAAATGGATCAGCGCCATGTCCGCCGGCTGGTCGTCGTTGAGTTTCCTGCCGGCCGTCTTCTCATAGGTCGCCAGCGAGCGCAGCATGCGCTCTTCGCCGAGATAACGGGCGATGGCGCTTTTCAGGTCGCCGACGCTGACACGGGTTTTCCAGCCGCGCGTGGCAAATTGCGATTTCGAGTGACGCTTGACGAAAATGCCGGACTGGATGCGCTCCACCGGCCGCGGATTGCGCGAGAGCGAGCCGAGCACGAAGGCCGTGCCGTTGACGAGCAGGCTGAGGATGACCGCATTCACGAATGGATCGGCCTCGGGACCATTGAACACGGTGCTGCCGGAAAACAGGAAGCCGAGAATATTCGCCGCCACTTCCGAATTGTCAGGTCCGCCGAAGCTTGGCAGAAACAGCAGATAGGCCCAGACGAAAAAGCCGGAGCTGAGACCCGCGATTGCGCCGCGCGCGTTGGCCCGCCGCCAGAACAGCCCGCCGAAAAGGGCAGGGGCCATCTGGGCGATGGCGGCGAAGGCAAGAAGGCCGATGGAGGCGAGCCCTGTGGCGCTGTCGGCGGCGCGGTAATAACCATAACCGAGAAGCAGCACCGCAAAGATCGCCGTCCTGCGGATGTTGAGCAGCGTCTTGGCGAAGTCGTTCCGGTGCGGAGAGCGGTTCAGCAGCTTCTGCCGCAGGAAGATCGGCATGACGATGTCGTTGGAAATCATGATCGACAGCGCCACCGAAGCGACGATCACCATCGCGGTCGCCGCCGAAAAGCCGCCGATGAAGGTGATCAGCGACACGACCGGCATCTGATGCGCGAGCGGCAGCTGCAGCACGTAGAGATCGGCATCGCCATTGGCGCCCAGCGTCAGAATCCCGGCGAGCGCGATCGGCAGCACGAAGATGTTGATGGCGATGAGATAGAGCGGCAGCAGGAACCCGGCCATGCGCAGCTCTTCCGGCGTGCGGTTTTCAACCACGGTGACATGGAACTGGCGCGGCAGAAGGATGATGGCGAAGCCGGACAGCAGCGTCATCACGATCCAGCGGCTGACGGGCGTATGATAGGATATGGCCCGCATGGCCTGTTCATTGGCCGTTGCAAGCTGCCACAGATGCACCGGACCGTCGAAGAGGACGAACAGCACGTAAAAGCCGACGGTGCACATGGCGACGAGCTTGACCAGCGATTCCATCGAGATCGCCAGGATGAGCCCGTCCTGGTGTTCGGTGGCATCGGTGTGGCGGGTGCCGAACATGACGGCGAAGCCGGCCATGACGAGGGTGACGACCAGCGGCAGATCAAGGAAATAGAGATTGCCGCTGCCGATGCCGTAATCGCCGGGATCGACCATCGTGGCCACCGAACTGGAGACGGCCTTCAATTGCAGTGCGATATAGGGAATGGCGCCCACGAGTGCGATGATGGCGACGATCATCGCCACGGTGGAGTTCTTGCCGTAACGGGCGGCGATGAAATCCGCAACCGATGTCAGCTTCTCCGTTTTGGCCAGATCGACGATACGGCGAATGATCGGCATGCCGATGGTAAAGGCGAGGATCGGGCCGGTATAGATGCCGAGGAATTCAAGTCCCCTGTCGGCCGCCAGTCCAACGCCGCCGAAATAGGTCCAGGAGGTGCAATAGATCGCCAGGCTCAGCGCATAGACGAACGGACGCCCCTTTTTCGGAGCGTTTCTCTTGCGGCTGTTCCTGTCCCCGAAGCTTGCAACCGCAAACAGCAGCAGGACATAAGCGAAGGCCGAACCGAATATGATCCACCCAGGAAGCACGCATCCTCCCAATGCAAAAATTCCCAAATATGAGCATAGGCGAATTCAGCGCCGTTGAGAATGAGCGCGGCCTGATCATAAAGTTCAAGACGACAGCATCTCCAGTAACAGTGCGTAGCGGTCCTACGTCCGGAAAATGCCAAGAAAAAGAGTGCTGAAGCACATCCGCCGATGCCGTTTTCACCGGATGCGTTATCGCGTGCAAAAAAGCTAATAAATGCAATCTTGACGAATTCCAAATGGGTAAGGGAATCTGTATGGTTGAAAGTGTAGGGACAGTCACAGCGCTTCAGCTTTCGAAGCAGGAGAGAGGGACAATCTGAATGCTTAACGAATTTAAAACCTTCATCGCCCGCGGCAATGTCATGGATCTGGCCGTGGGTGTCATTATCGGGGCGGCTTTCAGCAAGATCGTCGATTCCGTCGTCAACGATCTCATCATGCCGATCGTGGGCGCGATCTTCGGCGGGTTCGACTTCTCGAACTACTTCCTGCCGTTGAGCTCCAGCGTCACCGCCACCTCGCTGGCCGCTGCCCGCGACCAGGGCGCCGTTTTCGCTTACGGCAGCTTTCTGACGGTTCTCATCAACTTCCTTATCCTGGCCTGGATCATTTTCCTGATGGTCAAGGGCGTCAACAAGCTTCGTGATTCGGTTGACCGCAAGAAGGTTGAGGAAAAGCCGGAAGCAGCGCCGCCGCCGGAAGACGTCAAGCTCCTCACCGAAATCCGCGATCTGCTCAAGACGCGTTGATGCAAGACCTGATCCCGGCCTGGTCCCGCCGGCCCCTTGGGCCGGTGGCGTCGCGCCGGGATCGTCCTATAAAGAAAATCCATCTTCGCCTCACGGAATATCATGCATATCGCCGGTTCGATGCGATAAGAAGGCACGAAACGGAGTGTCTTTAATGTCCATTTTGAACAGTCTGAGTGCACGCTCTCTGGCGGCTCCCGAGAGCGGCATCGTGGAAGTCGTGAATTACGCCCGCGGGCGGGACAATCTCCTGCCGCTCTGGGTCGGCGAAGGCGATCTGCCGAGCCCCGACTTCATCAATCAGGCTGCCATTGACGGGCTGAACAATGGCGAAACCTTCTACACCTGGCAGCGCGGCATTCCCGAACTGCGCCAGGCGCTGAGCCGCTATTACGAACGCCATTTCGCGGCATCGCTGCCGGCGGATCATTTTTACGTCACGGGTTCCGGCATGCAGGCGATTGTACTTGCCGTGCAGGCGCTGACCTCGCCGGGCGACGAGATGGTGTATCTTTCGCCGACCTGGCCCAATATCGTCGCCGCGATCGGCGTTGCCGGTGCAAAGGCGGTTCCGGTCGGCATCGATTTCCGCGATGGCCGCTGGGATCTCGATATCGGCAAGCTGGAAAGCGCGATCACCGGCAAGACCAGGGCGCTTTTCATCAACACGCCCTCCAATCCGACCGGATGGACGGCGACGCGTGACAATCTCCGCGACGTTCTGGCGCTCGCCCGCAAACACGGTCTGTGGATCGTCGCGGATGAGATCTATGCGCTTTATCATTATGCCGGCAGCCGCGCGCCGTCTTTCCTCGATATCATGGAGCCGGACGACAAGATCGTTTTCGCCAATTCCTTTTCGAAGAACTGGTCCATGACCGGCTGGCGTGTCGGATGGCTTGCCGCGCCGCCCGCCATCGGCCAGGTCATTGAGAACCTCATTCAATATTCCACGTCCGGTGTGGCGCAATTCATGCAGCGCGGCGCGGTCGCCGCGCTCGATCACGGTGACGGCTTCATCCGCGAAAACTACGAGCGTGCCCTGGCGTCCCGCGACATCCTCTGCGACGCGCTGATCGCGACGAACCGTGTGGAAACGCTGAAGCCGGACGGCGCCCTTTACGCCTTCCTCAAGATCGACGGGGTGACGGACAGCCGCGCCACGGCGCTCGATATCGTCGACAAGACCGGGGTCGGCCTCGCGCCCGGCACGGCCTTCGGCCCGGGAGGGGAACTGTTTCTTCGCGCCTGTTTCCTGCGCAACCCCAGGCAGATAGAAGATGCGGCCGAACGGCTGGCATCTTACATTCTCGGCAGGTAAGCCTCGATCTTCCCGCCCTCCTTGTCCTGCCGCGCCGGGTTTCTCGTCGCGACAGGCACATATGCCCAAAAATCACAGTCGGCCGTCAAAACTGCAACCCCACGGCGCAGCCATCGACGGGCGGGATTTTCTGTGCTATGCGCATCCTGTTCCATTAATGAGAACATTTTCATCTAATCAATAGAAAACACGTGATTGCGCTAACCAATCGTAAGCCACCTTTTGAAAGGGGCGGGAGATTGGCCGCGTATTCGCTGTGCAAGTAATCAATGATGAAGAATTATTGGCTTTGATGGGATCAAGAAAAGCAAACAGGGAAGTGGTGTCATGGCTGTTCTGGTCACGGGTGGGGCCGGTTATATAGGAAGCCACATGGTGTGGGCTCTGCTCGATGCCGGGGAAGAGGTCGTGGTCGTCGACCGGCTTTCCACGGGGTCGCGCTGGGCTGTCGCGCCGGCGGCGCGTTTTTATCTGGGTGATGCGGCGGATCGCGCCGTGCTCGACCAGATTTTCGACGAGAACCAGATCGAGACCATCTTCCATTTTGCCGGCTCCGTCAGCGTTCCTGAATCGATCAGCCAGCCGCTGGAATATTACGAAAACAACACCGGCACGACCCGCGCCCTTGTCGCGGCAGCGGTCGCCCACGGCATTCGTAACTTCATCTTCTCCTCGACAGCCGCCGTCTACGGCAACCAGCCCTCCGAGGGGCCGGTGCCGGAAACGGCGATACTCAGCCCGGAAAATCCCTACGGCCTGTCGAAACTCGCCTCTGAAATCATGCTGCGCGATGTCGTGCAGGCGCATGATTTCAACTATGTGGCGCTGCGTTACTTCAATGTTGCCGGAGCCGACCCCCAGGGCCGAGCCGGACCTTCGCCCACGGGCGTGGCAAACCTCATCAAGGTGGCGTGCGAAGCCGCGACCGGCCGGCGCGACCGGGTGGAGGTCTACGGCACGGATTATCCTACCGCCGACGGCACCGGCGTTCGCGATTATATCCATGTCAGCGATCTCATCGATGCGCATATGCTGGCCATGGCGCATCTGCGCGCCGGCGGCGGTACGCGAACGCTCAATTGCGGTTATGGCGTCGGTTATTCGGTACTGGACGTGCTGCATGCAGTGCAGCGGGAATCGGGGCATGACTTCCCGATCATCCATTGTCCGCGCCGCGCCGGCGATATTGCCGCCATGGTGGCGGATTCCGCTCGCATTCAGGCGGAACTGGGTTGGCGGCCGCGCTTCAACGATCTGTCGACGATCGTTCGCACGGCGCTTCAGTGGGAAGCCAAACGCCAGGCCCAGCGAAATGACAGGCTGCCGCCAATCCGGCGCAGGCTGGCGGCGATAGGCTGAGCCGTCTTTGCCTTACGGGACGCGGTTTTTCTTCACGGCAGGATAGAGGAGCGGCCGGCCGGCGACGCTGGCGGGGCGCAGCCACTGTTCCCTGTCGAAAAAGCGGCGTGTCAGCTTCACGCCGGGGGACTGCTCGGTCACCAGCAAAATCAGGTTGAGGCGATGCGGCGCGGTCTGTTCCGGCTTTACGGAAACTGAAATGCCGAAATGCTGCGCCTGATAGGACTGCATTCCGCGTGCCGGTTCAAGCATGGCGGCAAGGTCGGCCCAGCGCGTCTGTTCGATGATCAGGTTCAAAGCATCGTCAAGCTTCGCCCTGATGGCGGCGCCGTCCGGTGTCTGCGGTGCGACAGCCTTCATTCGGATGGACCGAACGTCACCGCCAGCCTCGCCGCGGATTTCCAGGAAAAGCGATGCCTGTTCGCCGGAATCTTCCGTATTCCCGACGGCAAGATCGGCCATGCATTCGGAATTGCGGATATTGACCGGGCTGACGTGCCAGCCCTGCGGGTTGGAAAAGCCCTCGGCGGTGAAACGGTCGCATAGATCCTTGCCGGAAAGAATGAAATCACGTGCAAACGATGCTCTTTCGCCACCCTGCTCGATTGCCAGCAGATGGGGCGGCAGAAGGATTTTTCTGGCGGCGAGTTTCTGGCGCTTGACGGGCTTCACCCGGGGCGGAGGCTCGACGGAATATGCCGCGGGCGCCAGTTTCAGGTAGGTCAGCAGGCTTTTGAGGTGTTTTCTGTCATTGGCAAGCAGCACCGTCGCCAGGATGGCGAAACAGACGGCCAGCACCGTAAGCAACAGTGCGCCATGGCTTACTCTTTTTTGCAGGCTTGCGTCCATCGCAGAACCCTAATGGCTGACGGATGAGGAAGACAGCCGGTTTTTGATATGAATTGCGGGCTGCTGACAGCCCCGTGAAAATCGGAACGAGCGGACGCTCAAAAAAATAATAGCGTGCCATGCATCGCCGGGATTTCCGACGCATGGAGAGTTATTCGGATGTATTTTTACCTGTGTCCTGTCCGCCGGCGCTGCTTTCGTCATCGGCGACCGGAATGGCGTAGGAGCCGTTCAGCCAGCGGGCGAGATCGAGCGAGCGGCAGCGGTCCGAACAGAACGGATAATCTTCGCGTGTCGACGGCCGTCCGCATTCCGGGCAAGGCTGGGATTTGCGAAGCGGGGTGACATTTCCGGCGCCTTCGGTGGAGGATTTTGCCATGACCTATCCTTCGAGCCAGCCCGAGGTCACCTCAAATCCTTCACCGGAAAGAAGCGACATGGTCTCGTAAAGCGGCAGTCCGACGACATTGGTGTAGGAACCCGTCAGTTTCTGCACGAATGCGCCGGCAATGCCCTGAATGCCATAGGCTCCCGCTTTGCCGCGCCATTGCCCGGAAGCGATATAGGCATCGATTTCGCGCGTCGAGAGCCGCTTGAAGCGCACCTTGGTCTCCGCCACCTTCTGGCGGACCTTGCCGCCGGGGGTTACGAGGCAGATGCCGGTATAGACCCAATGGCTGCGCCCCGAGAGAAGATGCAGCGCCGCCGAAGCGTCTTCGGTATATTCCGCCTTGCCGACGATGCGGCGACCCACGGCCACCACCGTGTCGGAGCCCAGAACATAGGCGTCTTTCCACGCCTGCTCGTTCTTCAGCGCCGCCTGCGCGGCTTCCGCCTTCTGCAGCGAAAGACGACGGCACAATGTGCGCGGATGTTCGAGCTTCGCCGGCGTCTCGTCGATATCCATCGGCATCAGGCGTGCCGGTTCGATGCCGATCTGATGCAGCAGTTCCAGACGCCGCGGCGAGCCGGATGCCAGAACGAGCTTTTGTTTTGAGTTGGTCATTGCGCGGCCCGGGCGTCCGATGCGGAGGATGGGTTATTTGAAGCGATAGGTGATGCGGCCCTTGGTCAGGTCGTAGGGCGTCATTTCCACCAGCACCTTGTCGCCCGCCAGAACGCGGATACGGTTCTTGCGCATGCGGCCCGCCGTGTGGGCGATGATTTCGTGGTCGTTCTCAAGCTTCACGCGGAATGTTGCGTTCGGCAGCAATTCGGTTACGATGCCCGGGAATTCAAGGACTTCTTCTTTTGTCATGTAAGGGTTTTCTTCCTGTTGATAGTGCCGGACGTGTCATGTCCGGGAAAATTGCGCGGAAACTACACAATCCCGGCACATTTGTGAACCTCTAAAGCATCGGCTTGAAAATCAGTACCGATTTTCATGAGGCGAGGGTCGTTTTCACTCTTTTGGAAGCGTATCCGCCACCGGCTGCTGCCGTCTTGGCAGGCGTTCCGAAATCAGCTTCGACAGATGGTCGCGCACCTCGCGATAGGCGTCGAGAATCTGCTCGCGCGTGCCGGTGATCACCGTCGGGTCCATGGTCGGCCAATAAACCACGTCGAGCGAATTCGAGCGCGTCAGTTCCAGGGCGGCGTGATGGGCTTCGGGCGTCAATGTAATGATCAGATCGAAAAAATCATCCTCGATCTCGTCCAAAGTACGCGGCTTGTGCTTGCCAAGCGAAAAACCCTGTTCTTCCAAGACCGCATCCACGAAGGGATCGCGCTCGCCGGCTCTGACCCCCGCCGACTGTATATAGATGCCGGGCGCCACCAGCCGTTTGGCGATGACCTCGGCCATGGGGGAACGGATGGAGTTCATGCCGCACATGAAGAGGACCGATTTGGGCGCCCGTCCCTCATTTGGTGCTGCGGCAGGATCGCTCATCTCTAACCCCGCCAATACAGCACGCAGACAAGGGTGAAGAGGCGACGCGCGGTATCGAAATCCACCTTGATCTTGCCGGAAAGCCGGTCCATCAGCGTCTGCGAGCCGTCATTGTGAATGCCCCGCCTGCCCATGTCGATCGCTTCGATCTGGCTCGGCGTGGAGGAGCGGATCGCCTCGTAATAGCTTTCGCAGATCAGGAAATAATCCTTGATGATGCGGCGGAACGGCGTCAACGACAGAATATGGGTCGCGACATCCTTTTCGTCTTCCGTTTTGATCGAAAAAACCAGCTTGGTGTCGACCAGCGATATATGCAGCCGGTAGGGGCCGCCGCCATGCCCAAAGGGTTCGAAACTGTTTTCTTCGATCAGGTCGAAAATGGCCACGGCGCGTTCATGCTCCACGTCGGGCGTGGACCGGCCGATGCTGTCGTCCAGGACCACGTCACAGAGCCGGAAATCGCCTGAAGCCATCGCTTAACTTTCCGGATTGAGGCGAATGGCGACCGAGCGCGCATGCGCGTCCAGCCCTTCCGAACGCGCAAGCGTTATCGCCGCCGGCGCAAGCTGACGCAGCTGCTCGGGGCCGAGCCTGAGGATGGAAGTGCGCTTGACGAAATCCAGCACCGAAAGCCCGGAGGAGAAACGCGCCGAACGCGCCGTCGGCAGAACGTGGTTGGAACCGCCGACATAATCGCCGATCACTTCCGGCGTGTGGCGTCCGACAAAGATCGCGCCGGCATTGCGGATATGCGCCATCAGCGCGTCAGGATCGTCGACGGCGAGTTCCAGATGCTCGGCGGCGATGCGGTTGGCGAGCGGAATGGTGTCGGTAAGCTTTTCGACCAGAATGATCGCGCCGAAATCCGCCCAGCTTGCCGCCGCCGTTTCGGAGCGTGACAGGCGTTTCAACTGCCGCTCGACCGCTGCCTCCACGGCCTTGCCGAGTTCGGCATTGTCGGTGATCAGGATGGACTGCGCGCCGCGATCATGCTCCGCCTGCGCCAGGAGATCGGCGGCCAGCCAGTCGGGATCATTGTCCCTGTCGGCAATCACCAGCACTTCGGAAGGCCCGGCGATCATGTCGATGCCGACAGTGCCGAAGACCTGCCGCTTGGCCGCCGCCACATAGGCATTGCCGGGGCCGACGATCTTGGCGACCGGTGCTATGGTCTGCGTGCCATAGGCAAGCGCCGCCACGGCCTGCGCCCCGCCAATGCGATAGATTTCCTCGACGCCGGCGATACGCGCGGCCGCCAGCACGGCCGGATTGACCGCACCGCCATTTGCCGGCACGACCATGACGATGCGCTCGACACCGGCGACCTTTGCCGGAACGGCGTTCATCAGCACGGAGCTTGGATAGCTGGCCGTACCGCCCGGCACATAAAGGCCCACGGCCTCGATGGCGGTCCAGCGCGAGCCTAAGCCGACGCCGATGTCGTCCTCGTAAATATCGTCCTTCGGCATCTGCCGCGCATGGTGTTTTTCGATGCGCCGGGCCGCGAGTTCAAGTGCCTCGATCACGCTCTTGTCGACAGCGGTCATCGCCGCATCGATTTCCTCCGCCGTCACCCGCATCGGCACCTTCGAGAAGTCGATGCCGTCGAATGTCTGGGAATAATGGGCGAGCGCCGCATCGCCGCGATGGCGGACATCGTTGATGATGTCGCGCACGGTCGCGTTGACGTCTTCGGAAACTTCTCTCTTGGTTGTCAGGAAGGCTGCGAATTTCCCTTCGAAATCAGCCGCTGCCTGCTCCAGCCAGATTGCCACGCCATTACCCTTTCATTGTCCCCGCAGGCAATCCCGCAGGGTGCACGAACCTGCCGCAGAAGAATTGCGGCTCTGGTATGTGGCATAAATCGAAACGGTGACGAAAGGCAACCGTTGCAATGGCGTGGCGCGTTTATTCGCTGTCTGGATGATGCGGTTTGGCGGCGGTTTCCCAGGCGCCGCTCACATCGGTCAGCTGCGCCTCGATGCATTCGACATCGAGCGCGATGGCGCCGCCGCCGGAAAGCGTCAGTTCCACGGCGCCGTCCGGCCCCTCGCCATTCGGCACGAAGCGGATGGCGAGAAGGGACAGCACCTGTTCCCTGTCGGCGCGGTTGATGCCGTACGAGCGGACGGCCGAAACGCGCTTCAGGAAAACCACGCTGCGGCAGCGTTCCGGCGGCAGGTTCTTTTTATCGGCGCTTTCCCACACGAAACGGTTGGCGGACAGCGTGAACTGGCCATGCTTCGGCTCGAAGGCAACGTCCTTCAGCTTGAAGACGCTGTCTTGCATATGCGTCGAGATGACGGAGAGATCTTCAGTATCCAGCGCCAGCAATTTCAGGCCGCTCATCGTTTTCTTCCTTTTCCGCGGGCCACGGTCCGCAATGTCTATTCCTTGTACTGGAAATAGGCAGTCGCGACCCGCTCTGCAACGGGTGGAAGACGGATGAGCGGCGGTTGAAGCGCGCAGGCGATGCGACGAACCGGGCGTTGCGCCGCCAGGGCTTGCTCTTTCGCCCCGATATTACCGGTTATAGACGGCGGTAATGCTCGCCTTGCCGATTGTGTTGGCGCGGACCATGAAGCCGGCGAGGGCGTTGCTCGCTCCTTCGGGCAATTCAAGCTTTTCGACACCGAGGGCATAGACGGTAAAGATATATCGATGCACTTCGCCGGGCGGTGGGCAGGCGCCGCCAAATCCCGTGGTGCCATAGTCGTTCTTCAGCTCCAGCGATCCTTTCGGCAAGCCGTTGTTTGCGCTCGCACCAGCGTCAAGCTGCCCGACGTCGGCCGGGATATTCACGATATTCCAGTGCCACCAGCCCGAACCGGTCGGCGCATCGGGGTCATAGGCGGTGATGGCAAAGCTCTTGGCTTCCTTCGGCGCGCCCGACCATGACAATTGTGGCGACAGATTACCGCCGTCACAACCAAAGCCTTTGAAGACCTGAGCGGCCGCAAGCTGGTGTCCCTCCGAAACGGAGGAGCTGGACAAGCGGAAGTCGTCCGCAAGGGCAGGTGCCGACATTGCAGCCGCAATGGTCAAACCGGCAGAAAATAGCTTTTGAAGCCTGGACATGGTGTTTCCTTCAGGGAGGTTGATAACACCCGAAGGATATTGCCGCCGGGCGGCGCGCGCTTCCGGCAGAGATGCAACGACTATCGAAAAACGATCAATCGACGGCCGATCTTATTGCCTTCGGTTTGATCCCGAATCGTTTTTTGAAAGAATCGGAAAAGTGCGATGGCGTTTTGAAACCACAGTCCAGTGCGATCTGCGAAATGGGAGCGCCGGTGGTCTGCAGCAGGGCAAGACCCTTCTCCAGGCGGGTATTCTGTAAAATCCGCGAGAAGCCCAGGCCCGATCTGGCAAGGGAGCGACGAAAGGTCGCCTCGCTCATGGCAAAGCGCCTGGCCACGTCCGGCACCCGCCAGTCATGGGCCGGATCGCTTTCGATCAGGCTCCGCAATTTGCTGGACGGCTGTTCATCCGTTCTGGCCGAAAGATGGATTCCTTGATGTTGCAGCCAGATCAGCGGCTCCCGCAGCCGGTGCCTGCGTATGGGCGGGGGAAGATCGCCATTATTGAGCGTATCCTGAATACGCGCCAGAATATCCGGTGCATTCGCAAGCGTCCGGATGATCTGTATGCCGGGCGGGTTGTCGGAATGCCGTTGATCCGTGAAGACCGAATTGATCAGGTCATGGCCGAAATAGACGCCGTCGGCCCGGTAGCTTGCGTCCAGCAAAGGCCGGTTTTCGAGCGTCACCAGAGATCCCGGGGGAAAAACCAGCAAATCCCCCTCTTTGGCCACCAGCTCGCCATTGATCGGGCAAATCACGCGTTTGGAGCCGGCCCGGATAAAGCAGAGAAAGGTCAAGCGGATGAAGAGGTCGGAAAATGTCGCGGCCGTCGCCTGCGTGATCGACAGGACGGAGACGTCGTCCATGCAAGGCGGCGTGCTTTCGATTGCCGACGCGGCCAATGGTTTCACGAAGAATTCTCCCGTCGCCGCCTCCCGTGCCTAATCATCAACTCCACCCGGTTGCACTGGCAGCCGGGCGGATTTTTCAGCCGCGATGCCGCCGGCTTGTCATCAGTCGCTGACGCGTTCGACCAGCGCGCCGCAGCGGGTGAGTTTTTCTTCGAGGCGCTCGAAACCGCGATCGAGGTGATAAACGCGCGAAACCATGGTCTCGCCTTCCGCCACCAGGCCGGCAATGACCAGGGATACGGATGCGCGCAGATCCGTCGCCATCACAGGCGCGCCCTTCAGGCGGGAAACGCCCTCGATGCGGGCCATCTGGCCGGAGAGCGAAATCTTCGCGCCGAGACGCGCCAGTTCCTGCACATGCATGAAGCGGTTTTCGAAGATGGTTTCGGTGATGTGCGAGACGCCCTGCGACCGGGTCATCAGCGCCATGAACTGCGCCTGCAGGTCTGTCGGAAAGCCGGGGAAGGGCTCGGTGACGATATCGACCGGCTGGATACCGTTGCCGTTGCGCACCACCCGAAGTCCGGTTTCGGTGTCGCTGATCGTCGCACCGGCAAGCCGCAGCGTATCAAGCGCATTGTCGAGCAGCGATGCGCGCGTGCCTTCCAGCACCACGTCACCGCCGGCCATGGCGACCGCCATGGCATAGGTGCCGGTTTCGATACGGTCCGGCAGAACGCGGTGACGCGCGCCGGACAGCGAGGACACACCTTCAATGGTGATGGTGGAGGTGCCCGCACCTTCGATCTTCGCACCCATGGCGCTCAGGCACTGGGCCAGATCGACCACTTCCGGCTCGCGGGCGGCGTTGTGGATGACGGTGGTGCCGCGCGCAAGGCTTGCCGCCATCAGCATCACATGCGTCGCGCCGACGGATACTTTCGGGAAGGTGTAGACCGCGCCGATGAGGCCACCCTTGGGGGCTGTGGCGTTGATGTAACCGCCATCGATCTCCATCGTCGCGCCGAGCGCCTGCAGGCCCTCGATGAAGAGGTCGACCGGGCGCGTGCCAATGGCGCAGCCGCCAGGCAGGGAAACGCGGGCGCGGCCTTCACGCGCCAGCAGCGGGCCGATGACCCAGAAGCTCGCGCGCATCTTGGACACCAGTTCGTAAGGCGCGGTGGTGTCGACAATGGTACGGCAGGTGAAGTGCACGGTGCGGGAATAAGCCTCGCCCTGGCTTTCGCGGCGGCCGTTGACGGAAATATCGACGCCGTGATTGCCGAGAATGCGGATCAGCTGCTCCACATCGGCCAGATGCGGCACGTTTTCAAGCGTCAGCGTGTCGCTGGTCAGAAGCGATGCGATCATCAACGGCAAGGCGGCGTTTTTTGCGCCGGAGATGGGAATGATGCCGTTGAGCTTGTTGCCACCCGTAATTCTGATGCGATCCATGCGTCCCTACGGGCCTGTGCCCGCCTTTCTGTCGTGCCTTGCGGAAAGGCGCGTCCTTAGACCAATTTCCGCGGCGTTTCAATTTTATGCTGATGAATTCTCTATGAGGATGATTCGTCCGTTTTTGCGGCAGGCAGGCCAATCGTGTCGTCGGCATCGCCGGCGCGGCGCGCACGAACCTGCTGTTTGCGCTTCAGGAGATTTTCACGAAGCTTCTTCGCCGCCCGCGCCTTGCGCTCGGCCTCGCGCTGCCGCGCCTTTTCGCCGGGGCCGGCCTGCTGGCTGGCTGCTGTCGCCAGGGCCGGTTGCTCCGCGGCGGCGTCGGCGCCAACCGCTGGCTTTGCCTGTTTGTCATGGTGTTCCTTCATAAATTCAGCAATATCCGAAAAATGCGTTTTTCAACAGGGGGCACGCTTTTTTGCCCCGCATGAGGAAGAATATCGTTTTGCGACTTGCGCTCGTCAAAAACCTATGGCAATAGGCCGCCACGCTTGATGCTGAAGCAAACGCTTCGGCGCCGGATGCTGCTATAGCTCAGGGGTAGAGCACTCCCTTGGTAAGGGAGAGGCCGAGAGTTCAAATCTCTCTAGCAGCACCATTTCCCCCTTGAGATCAAATATTTGTTTGAAAGCTTATCTGCGCTGCAAGCTCTCTTTCGGGCGCTTCGCATGGGCTGCGGCAAGCATGAAAACCGCGCCTCTTGCGAAGCGCGGTCTCCATATCCGAATATTCTGTTGCTGCCAGAGCGGGACGAAACCGCCCGTAGCCATCGGGCGCCGCTTACTGACGGAATAGCGACAGGATATTTTCGGAGTTCGTATTGGCGATGGAGAGTGATTGAATCGCCAGCTGCTGCTGCGTCTGCAATGCCTTGAGGCGGGTTGATTCTTCGTTCATGTCCGCGTCCACCAGGCGGCCGATGCCGCTGTCGATCGAATCGGTCAGCTTGGAAACGAAGTCCTCCTGCAGTCCGATGCGCATCTTGATGGAACCGAGCGCCGATGACGCACTGCTCAGCGACTGGAACGCGGTTTCGACATCGGTAAGAAGATTGCCGATCGTATAGGCTGGCGGTGTCGCGGAGTCGAAAAGCTTGAGATCGATGTCCCATACGGAAATGCCCGAGGCTGTCCCGGCCTGGCCGATGATGCCCTTTGTCGTATCCACCGTCGCCGGCGTGCCGGTCAGTCCGAAGATGACATTGGCGGTTTCGGTCGCTGTCGTGGTATCGACAAGGGTATAGTCGGTTTTGGTGACGCTGACGGAACCGCTGCCGTCACGGGTGAAGCCGGAAACGACGGTCTTGGCGCCGGTGCCGAGCAGCCAGTTCTCGCCGCTGAAGGATGCGCCCTGGGAAATCGATTCCAGCTGCTTTTTCAGCTGGTCGATTTCTTCCTGGATCTTGGTCTTGTCGACGCCTTCTTCGGTCGCGGCGACGATTTTCGACTTGATTTCCTTGACGACTTCGACCGCGCTTTCCATGGCGGAATAGGCGACATCGATCTTGGCCGCGCCAAGCCCCAATGCATCCTGAACCGCGGAAAGGGCGAGGTTGTCCGAGCGCATCGTCGTTGCGATCGACCAGTAGGCGGCGTTGTCGGATGCTGTTTTAACCCGCATGCCCGACGACACTCTGGATTGTGTCTCTTCGAGCTGGCCGCTGATTGCGCGCAATGTTTGAAGCGCCGACATGGCGGCGGTGTTGGTCAGAATGCTTGTCATAGGTGCCCCTCTGAGCTGGCTAATGGGAAGGGACATTCCGGGATCGCCGGAAACGACTGCGCGGCGTGATGCCTGTTAACCTCTTTTTCGTCTTGGTTAACGAGTCGTTTCGATGGCCTGATTTAGCGGTGATTTGGTTAATGAACTCTTAATTGAGAAATCTTTAAATTTGGCGGACCAGTGCACAAACAAAAACCGCGCCTTTCGGCGCGGTTGATTGTTCGTTTCAGGCCTTCGATTAACGGAAGAGCTGCAGGATGTTTTCGGAGTTGCTGTTGGCGATCGACAGGGCCTGAACGCCGAGCTGCTGCTGTGTCTGCAGGGCCTTGAGGCGGGTGGACTCTTCGTTCATGTCGGCGTCAACGAGACGGCCGATGCCGGACTCGATGGAGTCGGACAGCTTGGAAGCGAAATCTTCCTGCAGGCCGATGCGCATGGAGAGCGAGCCGAGCTTGGCTGCAGCGCTGGTCATGGCCGTCAGGGCGTTTTCAACGAGCGTCAGGGCTTCGGCCATGTTGGTGGCGCGGTCCGCTGCTGCATATTGCGTGATGTCCAGCGTGAAGACGGACTGTGCCGTGGCAACGTTTGTGAGGGCGCCGGTGGTGCCAAGAATGCCATCGGTGCTCGGCACGCCGGCAGCGCTTACGGAACCGAACAGAACGTTGCCGTCGGCAGCGGTATCCAGGGCGTATTTCGTGGTGGTAACGGTAACGGCACCACCGGTCGAGCGGACGAAGCCGGAAACGACGGATTTGTCGGGGTCGGCGCCAGGTGTGGCCGCGCCGAGCGTGGATGCGCCGACCAGCCAGTTTTCGCCGTAGAAGGATGCGCCCTGCGCGATCGATACGAGCTGCTCCTGCAGCTGGTCGATTTCTTCCTGAACCTTGTTGCGGTCGACGCCTTCTTCGGTCGCCGTAACCAGCTTTGCCTTGATTTCCTTGACGACGTCGATTGCCGATTCCATACCGGCGGAAGCGGTGTCTACCTTGGCGGCGCCGAGGCCGAGAGCGTCGGAGACGGAGGAAAGAGCCATGTTGTCGGAGCGCATCGTGGTTGCGATCGACCAGTAGGCAGCATTGTCAGCGGCTTCGCCAACGCGAAGGCCGGAGGAGACGCGTGCCTGGGTGGATTCCATGCTCTGGCCGATAGAGCGCAGGGTCTGGAGCGCAGACATTGCTGCGATATTCGTGATAATGCTCGTCATAGTAGTGTGCCCCTTGAATGGCTGATTAAAGAAGGGACATTCCGGGTTCACCGGGAACGGCGCACAGCATCATGCCTGCTAACTGGCTGATTTTTAACGTTAGCTCGCCGTTTCAATGAGCTTAGGTAACGCCAAGTTGGTTAATGAATTGATAAACGGACAGGCAAAATCGACACTTTAAAAAATCAATTTGCAACCTTCGCGCGCACGCGCGCGTATCCCGAAATATTTAAAAAAAAGATAAGGCCGCATCCCTATCCGGAATGCGGCCTGTCTTATGCATTCAGTCCAACTCAGCCTGTCGGACCTCTATGCTTTCTCTCCGGCCATGCATTCGGTCAGCCCCCGAATGCATAAGGAAGAAAAGTGTCCCCCAGCCCCCGATGGGCTATGAGAAGCTCAGCTCTTAACGGAAGAGCGAGAGGATGTTCTGCGAGTCGCTGTTGGCGATCGACAGAGCCTGGATTGCCAGCTGCTGCTGCGTCTGCAGAGCCTTCAGCTTGGTGGACTCTTCGTTCATGTCGGCGTCGACGAGACGGCCAATGCCCTTTTCGAGGGCGTCGCCCAGCTTGTCAGCGAAGCTCTGCTGCAGATCGATACGTGCGGAAACCGAGCCGAGGTTGGATGCGGAAGTCTGCATCGCCTTGAGGGCCGTTTCCACCGTGGTCAGGTCGGCGGCAAGGTCGGTCGAGGTCGAAACGTCGATCGCAATGGTGTTGGCCAGCAGGCCGCCGGTGCCGGCACCGGTCGTCGCGTCGACGCTGGCGAAAAGCGGGTTGGTCGTGTAGGTCGCGGTCGTCACCTTGACGCCGGTCGTGTCACGAACGAAGCCCGAAACAACCGTCTTGTCGCCGGCGGTGCCGACCAGCCAGTTTTCGCCGTTGAAGGACGCGCCGTTGGCAACGCTCGCCAGCTGCAGGTTCAGCTGCTTCAATTCTTCCTGAACCTTTGCCTTGTCGACGCCCTGTTCGGTGGCGGTGACGATCTTGTTCTTGATTTCTTTTACGACGTTGATTGCGGCTTCCATGCCGGCATAGGCCGTGTCGACCTTTGCGGCGCCAAGGCCGAGAGCGTCCTGTGCAGCGCCGATGGCTTCATTGTCCGAACGCATGGTCGTTGCGATCGACCAGTAAGCGGCGTTGTCCTTCGCGGAGCCTACGCGCATGCCCGTGGAAATGCGGTCCTGCGTGGTGGACATGTCGCTGGAGATGGAACGCAGCGTCTGAAGAGCCGACATCGCGGAGGAATTGGTGAGAATGCTTGCCATAATAAATGTGTCCCTTGTTTTTACGAGATACTGGAGTGGGGACATTCCGGACTGTGTATTACCGGTCGCAACGTTTCGGCTTCATGCCACTCGGTTCAGAAATATGTAGTTTCGGAAACCAAACACGTTGCGTGTTGATTGGAGTTTCCCAGTGAAAAATTGCGCAATTCTTAATTTCGGCGACAGATTTCGCGATGAATTACTTATGGTTACTTTGATATTGATGAAAATGGTTACCTTTTGACTGAAGAATATAGTTAGCGTCGTGCTAGCAAAACTGGTAAGCAAAGGGTTAAATACGAAAAACCCCGCAGCGCTGGGCAGGCGGGGTTAAAAAACAGGGTTAACGGGTATCAATCCGGCACGGCGGCCGTCAGTTGAAGGACCGGACGAGACTGCCGACCAACAGGTTCCAGCCATCGATCAGCACGAAAAACAGGATCTTGAACGGCAGTGAAATCGAAGTGGGTGGCAGCATCATCATGCCCATCGCCATGGTAATGGTCGCGACGATGAGATCGATGACCAGAAAGGGCAGGATGATCAGGAAACCGATCTCGAAACCGCGCCGGATTTCCGACAGCATGAAGGCTGGAACGAGCACACGGTAGTCGACGACATTGTTGGTCATCACGTCCTGCCCGCGCTCGCGGGCGATATCCACGAACAGCTTCAGATCCTTGTCGCGTGTATTGGCGGACATGAAGGTGCGGAACGGTTCGGCGATGCGCTCCACCGCCTGCTGCTCGTTGATCTGGTTCTGCAGGAGCGGCTGTACGCCGTCGGTCCAGGCTTTGTCGAAGGTCGGCGACATGACGTAGAAGGTCATGAACATCGCCATCGACAGCAGGATCATGTTGGACGGGGTCGAGGCCAGGCCCATGCCGGATCTAAGGATCGAGAAGGCGATCACGAAGCGCGGAAAGCTCGTGACCATGATCAGGATGCCCGGTGCGACGGACAGCACCGTCAGAAGACCGAAGGTCCGGATGATCCATGCCGCGACCGATCCGTCTATCTGCGTATTGAACAGATCGGACGGAAATTGCTGGGCGCTGGCGAGGCCCGGCAAGGCGAGGAGGACGGCGATGGTAACAAGAAATCGAATCATTCGATGACAAAGGTCCGGAACATGACCTTGGATACGCGCCCTTGAGAGCGAAGGTCAACTCGTTCCTGAATGTCATCCTTAAGATATTGAAAGCCGCGCGGCCCCTCCAGCTGCTGGAGGGAAACGGTGCGCACATAGGCCATGATATCCTGGTGGATATCTTCCGCCAGACCGACCTCGACCGGTCCCTTGAAGGCCAGGGCCACCTCCAGCCGTACCCAGTTCGTCGAGGGATAGGCGAGATTGGTGGTGATGGGATCGAGCTGGACGATACCGTTTGCCTCGGCGGAGATTTTCTCGATGCCTTCGCCCTTCTTCTCGCCATGGCCGCCGGCTGCGGCGGGGGCGTGCGCCTCCGCCCCGGCGATCTTCGGCGCGATCATGCCGCCCACCATCCAGCCGCCGCCTGCGCCGAGCACGGTGAGGATTGCAACGCCCGCGATGGTCATGACCAGAGGGGAGGATTTTTTCTTGCCCTCTGCCTGTTCGTTTTCCATGGGTCAGTCCGTTTCCCTGTACCGGCGTCAGAGCGGCGAGAACAGGTCGACGACCTGCTGCCCTACCGGGGGCTGCTGCACTTCCGTCAGACGGCCGCGACCGCCATAGGAGATGCGCGCCTCGGCGATGCGCTCGTAGGAGATCATGTTCTGCGCATCGACATCCTGCGGCCTGACGATACCGCCGACGTTCAGGATGCGGATTTCGTGGTTCACCCGCACTTCCTGCGAACCGCTGATGATGAGGTTGCCGTTTTCAAGAATGCCGGTCACCACCGCGGCGACCAGCAGCGTCAGCTTTTCGGAGCGCTTGGTCTTGCCCTTGGCCTGGGTGTCGGTGTCGGAACCGTAATTGATGCTGGAATCGGCCTTCGGATTCCAGCCCAGGATTTCCGCGTTCGCCTTCCAGTTCAGGCCGCTGGAATTGGTGCGGTTGCGCTCCGTCTCGTTGTCGAAATCGGCCTTGTCGTTGATCTGGATGTTGACGGTCAGGATGTCGCCGATGTTCAGCGCCCGCAGGTCCTTGAACAGGGCGCCCTGGCTGTCGCTCCACAACGAATAGCCGCTCGCCATATGTTTCGGCTGCTTGGGATACATGCCCATCTGCGGCGTCTGGCTGAATTGCAGGCCGCTGCCGATCGGGCTCATCGCGGGTGCGTTGCCGATTTCCTTCAGGGTCTGGTTGTTCTGGCAGCCGGCCAGCAGGGCGAGCGGCAGGAGGAGGGCCGGAAGACGACGCGCGGTCATGAAGGATCCTTCGAAGTGTTTTTGTCGGTTGCCTGCGACATGATGCCGGCGACGAGAGCGGCTTTCTGCGCATCCATCTCGCTGAGGATGAGACCCGATTGGCGTGGCGGCAGCTGCATGATGATGGCGGCGGCGATTTCCACATGCATCTTTTCAAGCTGGGGAGCTGCGGCATCCGCCTTCATCGTCTTGTAGATGTCGACGAGATTGCTCTTGGCCTGATTGAGGAAATGCTCGCGGCGCGCCAGCCAGTCCTCATATTCCGCCTTGCGGTCTTCCAGCACGGAAATGCGTTCATTGACGTCGGCCTGGAGTTTCTCAAGCTCCTGCTTCTGCATCAGGTAACGCTGGTCACGGGCCGCATCGGCGATGTTGGTGCAGAATTTCTGGATTTCATCCTGCGTGCTGAGTTCGGAGACCACGTTCTGCTGGCTTTCGGCGCCGGCGGCCGGCAGCAGGAACAGCAGCGAGGCAACCGCCGCGAAGCGGACGAGGCCATTTGAAAGCGGGTTGTTGATCTTAATTTCCATCATTGCAGCACGAGCTCCGCCTGAAGGGCGCCGGCGGATTTGATGCCTTGCAGGATGGCGATAATGCCGTCCGCCTTGAGCCCGATGCTGTTGAGGCCGGCAACCAGCGTGCGCAGGTCAGGCCCTTCGACAATGGCCACCTTGCTGCCTTCCTGCAGCGCCATGATATCCGTCTGCGGCTGCACGGCGGTCTGGCCACGCGAAAAGGGCGCCGGCTGGATGACCTGCGGCGATTCGGTCACCTGCACGGTCAGCGTTCCGTAACTGACGGCAACGCGGGAAATGCGCACATCCGCGCCGATGACGATCGTGCCGGTGCGCTCATTGATCACCACCTTGGCGGGCGTATCCGTTTCCACCGTCAGGTTCTCGATTTCCGCCATCAGCCGGGTGAGATCCGCGGCGCGGGGTTTCTGTACCGCGATTTCCTGCGAATCGCGCGGCTCGGCGATCGGGTCGCCATAGCGGGCGCGGGCAAAGGCATTGACGACGTCGGCGACACGCACCGCGGTCGAAAAATCCGGGTTGCGCAGCTGAAGGACCAGATTGACCGAATCTTTGAACTTGGACGGCAGCTCCCGCTCGATGATCGCGCCGTTCGGCACGCGGGCGGATGTGGTCACGCCCTGTGTCAGCGTGGCGGCATCGCCCTGGGCCGAAAAGCCGTTGACGATCAAGGCGCCCTGCGCGACCGCGTAGATCTGCCCGTCTGCGCCGGAAAGCGAGGTCATGATCAGCGTGCCGCCGCGCAGCGACGAGGCGTCGCCCAGCGAGCTGACCGTCACGTCCACCCGGCTGCCCGGGCTGGCGAAGGGCGGCAGATTGGCCGTGACCATGACGGCGGCGATGTTCTTGGCGTTCGACTGGCCGCCTTGCGTTGTAATGCCGAGATTCTGCAGCATGGCGCGCATGGATTGCTCGGTAAACGGCGAGGAGCGCAGGCTGTCGCCCGTGCCCTGCACGCCGACCACGAGGCCGTAGCCGATCAGCTGGTTGTCCCGTCCCGCCTGCAGCGATGCGATGTCCTTGATACGGGACGTATCGGCGCGGGCTGCGGGAACGGAAAGGAAAGGCTGGGCCGAAAACAGGATGGCCGCGGCTATGATACGAAGCACTTTCATTTCGCCATCACCTGAATGGTTCCGTCCTTCATGACCGTGCCGTTGACGATGACGCCGGAATCGATGTTGCGCACCCGCACGACCTCGCCAAGCGAACCGTCGGTCATCGGTGTTCCGGATGCCATCAGCGTCATGTTGCCGATGGTGAAGACCAGCTTGACATTGGTGCCGCGGACCACCAGCGAGGGTTCGCGCAGCGCCGCGACGGGAATCGTGCGTCCGGGAAGCAGCGTCTGCTTGGAGATCATGCCTTCCACTTCGCTGATATCGCTCGCATAACCGGCGGATATGTTGGGATTGGTCACTTCCACCGGCTTGACCTGTTCGGGTGTGATCGTCTCACCCGGGTAGATCGTGCGGGTGGGAACCAGCGCCATCGGCGCCTGAGCGAAAGCGGGCGCCAAGGCTCCCAGTGAAAAGGCAGACGCCAGGCACATACGGACGAGCGCCGTTCTGCAGCTGTTATTGTTCCGGCCAAACCTCATGTTCGCCTGCCTTTCCGTTCTTATTTCAGGTTCTTGCTGACAATCGATGCCATTTCGTCAGCGGTGGTGATGACCTTGGAATTCATCTCATAGGCGCGCTGCGCCGTGATCAGGTCGGTGATTTCCTTGACGGCGTCGACGTTCGAGCCTTCGAGGTAGGATTGCTTGATATAGCCGTAGCTCGGATCGTCGGGCACACCGACGACGGCGTCGCCGGAGGCCGGCGTCTGGGCGAAGAGATTGTCGCCGAGCGGCTTGAGGCCGGCTTCGTTGGCGAAGTTGGCGATGGTCAGCTGCCCCAGCTCGGTGAAGTCCGTCGCATTGCCGATGCGGGCCGTCACCTGGCCCGTGCGGGTGACGGTGATGTCCTGCGCGTCGGTCGGGATATTGATGTTCGGAATGACATTGTAGCCATCGACCGTCACAAGGTTGCCGTCGGCATTCTTGTTGAAGGCGCCGGCGCGGCTGTAGAGCGTCGAGCCGTCGGCCGCTTCGATCTGGAACCAGCCCTGTCCGATGATCGCCACGTCCAGCTTGTTGCCGGTCTCGATCAGGTTGCCCTGGGTGTGGATGTTGCGCACGGCGGACGTCTGCACGCCGAGGCCGATATTGGCGCCTTCCGGCACGATGGCCTGGTTGGCGCGGTTGGGCACGCCCTGCATGCGCTCGGTCTGGTAGAGCAGGTCGGTGAACTCCGCACGCGCGCGCTTGTAGCCGGTGGTGTTGATGTTGGCGATGTTGTTGGCGATGACTTCCAGATTGGTCTGCTGGGCGTCCATACCGGTGGCAGCGATGGCAAGAGCTCTCATGTCAATATTCCTGCTGGGCTAGATCTGCATCTTGGTAATGTCGAGATAGGCCGACACGATCTTGTCTCTGAGCGCGATGGCCGTCTGCAGCGATTGCTCGGCCGAAAGCACGGCATCGACCACTTCACGTGTGTTCGCCTTGCCCTGAATGCCTTCGAACGACGCCACTTCCGCCTTTTTCAGGCTGTTCATCGCATCGACCGACATGTTTCCGAGCACGCTTGCAAAGCTTGCGCCCGTCTGCTGGGCGGGCGTCGACTGCTCGCTGCCGAAAACGCTCTCCGTCAGAGAGGAGATGCCGCTTGCGCCGCGCGTGAGCGAAAGGGAACTGACTTGCTTGATGCCGTCGATCATTGCGATGCCTTCAGAAGGTCGATGGTGGAGGCGACGAGGTCGCGTGTCTGGCGGATGACCTGAAGATTGGCGTCATAGCTGCGGTTTGCTTCGCGCATGTCGGCCATTTCGATCAGGATGTTGACGTTCGGCATCTTCACCATGCCGTTGCTGTCGGCGGCCGGATTGCCGGGATCGTATTCGTTGATGAAATCGCCGCGGTCGACGCCGAGCTTCTTCACCGTCACGCGCTCGACACCGCTGACGCGGTCGAGCTCGGAGCCGAATGTGATGGTCTTGCGGCGATAGGGATCGGCGCCGGGCGTATCGCCGGTCGACCGGGCATTGGCAATGTTTTCAGACACGATGCGCAGTCGGGTGGACTGCACTTCCAGGCCGCTGCCGGCAATCTTGCTTGCCGCACTCAAGGGATCCATGGCTTACCTCTTAACCGTCATCAGCATCATGCGATGGAAGGATTTGACGAGATTGGCGTTCAGCTCGTATTGCCGCTTGATCTCGCCGGTCTTGGTCATTTCTTCCGCAAGCGCGACCGAATTGCCGGATTCCTGCATGCCGATCTCGTTGTTGACCGGGTTGTCGCGCACCGCGATATTGTCGCTGAGGGCGCTCGCACCGAAATGGGCGGGATGGGTCTTCGCCATGCCGACCTGCTGGTTGGTGGCCTGCATGACCGCTTCGAAGGGGCTGACATCCTTGGCGTGGAACTTGGGGGTGTTGGCGTTGGCGATGTTGGTCGCCACGACTTCCTGCCGCACGCTCAGCCATTCCGCTTGGCGGGATGCCAGATCGAACAGTTGAATCGGTTGCATAGACTTCTCCATCTCGTATGGTCCGAACCTACGGGGCTAATCTTGCGTCAGACTTGCGGGGAGGGGCGAAGACGTCGGCAGGGTCAGGAGGCGGCGGCCGGACTGTCTGCCGGAAGATGAAAAGGCCGCGCCCTCACCCGCACCGGGCTTGTGAACACGGCGTTATGAGGAGAGAGGGCACTAGCCGGTTCGCCTCGCCTTGAACGCCGCCCGATATTAGCGCTAAAGTCGTGGAAACGGAGGGAGACAATCATGGATCTGGTAATTCCCAGTGCGGCCAATCTCGGCCTGTTCGTCAGCGCCACGCTGGTGCTGCTTCTCGTACCGGGACCCGCAGTCCTTTATATCTTCGCGCGCTCGGTCGAGCAGGGCCGGTCTGCCGGTCTCGTTTCAATCCTCGGCATCCACGCCGCGACGCTTGTCCACGTCGTCGCCGCCGCTGTGGGGTTGTCGGCGCTGCTGGCGTCGTCGGCGCTTGCCTTCAGCGTTGTGAAATACGCCGGCGCGGCCTACCTGATCTGGCTTGGCCTGAAGAAGCTCCTCGGCCCGTCGGGCATTCCCGACGTCGAGGGCGGCTTGCCGACACGCAGCCGCATGCGCATCTTTCGCGAAGGCTTCATCGTCAACCTCCTCAATCCGAAGACCGCATTGTTCTTTCTGGCTTTCCTGCCGCAGTTCGTTGAAGTCGGGCGGGGCCACGTGGCGATGCAGATCGCCTTTCTCGGGATTCTCTACACGGTGATTGGCGTTCTGACGGATTGCACCTATGCGCTTGTCGCCGGCACGGCCGGCAACTGGCTGAAGCGCAGTCCCGTTTATCTCAGGGCCGAACGCTGGGTCAGCGGTTTCGTCTATATCGGCCTCGGCGTGACCGCCGCTTTTGCCGGTAACCAGAGGAAATAAACCGCGCGACTATCCGTGCAGCCGCCTTCGGCGGCCAACCCGCGGCGGTCTGGCTATTTTTCCGGGTAATAGGTTTTCCCGGAAGAGGTCTCGATCAGCCACTCGCCGTTGCGCTGCTCGATCTTGGTCAGCAGCGCATTGTCCGGCAGGGTCGAGCCGATCCTGACCATATACATGCCCGATCCGTCCTCTATCAGCGCGCGGCCGTTGGAAACATGCAGCAGACGGAAGGAGGTCTGGCCCGGGAAAGGCTGGTCTTCAAGCCCGGCGGCGAGGTTGTTCTGTTTTTCCCTGCCGTTTTGATTGACCGTCGCGGTCGTCAGCATGTCCGGCATCTCTGCCGGCGGCGGCGTGTCTTCCTTGTTGCGGTTGGTCATCGCCATGGGCGAAACGCTGAAGACTTCGCGCGCACCGGTATGGGGCAGGTCGCGTGTGCGGTCGCCCCCCGCCACCCGCATGCCGAATTTGTCCTCGTTGAAGAAGACATACCAGGGAAAGAACGCGGCGGCGGCTGCCAGCCCGATGCCCGTCCATGCCAGAACGCGGTCGGGGGTGAAGAAAGGAGGCTGCGGCCTGACGTCCTCGACGGTATTGTTGTCGTTCCGTTTCCTGCTCACGATCAGCCTCTCATTCTCGGGTTCACCTGCGGCTGATTGGCCTGCGCGCCGCCGCGCAATGCGGTTGCGAGGTCGGCATAGGCGTCCTGCGCCGCCGGCTCGCTCGGAAGCTGTTTCAGCGTTTCATAAATGATCGGGACCTGCTTCACCGCCATGTCGAGATCGGGATCGGTGCCTGGCCGATAGCCGCCGATGAGGCGCAGATCGCGCGTTTCCTCGAAACGATGCACCAGCGCCTTCAGGCGCGAGACTAGCTTTTCCTGATCCGGCGTCCATGCCTTCTTGGCAAGGCGCGAGATCGAGGCGAGCGGATTGATCGGCGGATAGCGGCCCTCTTCGGCGAGGCTGCGGTCGAGCACGATGTGACCGTCGAGAATGCCGCGGGTCGAATCGGCAATCGGGTCGTTATGGTTGTCGCCGTCCACCAGAATGGAGACGATGGCGGTGATGGTGCCGGTGCCTTCTGCGCCGGGTCCCGCCCGCTCCAGAAGGCGCGGCAGTTCGGTGAAGACCGAGGCCGGATAACCGCGGGCCACCGGCGGTTCGCCGGACGCTACCGCCACTTCGCGGATCGCATGGGCAAAACGGGTGACGCTGTCGATAATGAGGAGGACGTTGTCGCCCTTATCGCGGAAATGTTCGGCAATGGTGACCGCGGAAAGCGGCGCCATCTTGCGCAGCATCGGGCTTTCATCGCTGGTGGCGACGACGGCGATGGACTTCGCCATATTCTCGCCCATCGTGTCTTCGATGAATTCGCGCACCTCACGTCCGCGTTCGCCGACAAGCGCGATCACCACCTTGTCGAAGGCGTCGGCCTTGGCGAGCATCGACAGCAATGTGGACTTACCGACGCCCGAGCCGGCAAAAATGCCGAGACGCTGCCCGAGGCACAAAGGCGAAAAAATATCGATCGCCCGCACGCCGGTCTTGAAAGGCGTCTCCACCCGCTTGCGCGTCATCGATGGCGGCGCATTGTTGGAGATCGAACGGCGCTCCGTGCCGGAAGCAAGCGGTCCCAGGCCGTCGATAGGCTCACCAAGGGCATTGATGGTCCGTCCGCACCAGTTGTCATCAGGCGCGACGCGGAAAGCCCCCTTGCGGATGACGGTGTCGTGGATGCCGATCGGTTCGCCCGGTTCGATCGGGCAGACATAACATATATCCGGTTCGACCCGCACCACTTCCCCGAGATGGATGCCGGTCGGGCTGCGGTGGGCGACGAATTCGCCGAGCCTGACCTGCCGCGAGAGGCCGGAAACCGTATAGTGTCCGGCGGCGATGGTGCGGACATGGCCGCCCGGCGCCACCAGGAACTCGGGGTCGGCATAATGTGCGGCGAGGCTGGCGAGCTGGGCGAGCTTCGGCGAAATCGCCCGAGCAGACAGCATGGATTCCGGCATTCTCATTCGTCAGTTCCTCAACGCGCGCCGCCAAGCGTCTTTATGCCCTCGCCAAAGGTCGACTCGGTGTCGCGCATCAGCGAGGAAATGCTCTCAAAAGCGCGGTTGACCTGGATGAGCTGCGTCATCTGGGAAATGCCGTTGACGTTCGACTGCTCGAGATAACCCTGCACCACGCCGACTTCGTGATTGTTGACGACCGGAACGGGCTGGGCCACGGGCTTCACGCCGCTATTGGGATGGCGCAGGAACCCTTGCGAAAAGTCCGCCTGGAAGATGCCGAGCGTGGCGACGATGTTGTTGTTCTGGCGAATGGCGCCGTCGAGACCGACGGTGATCGGGCCGCCATTCGGATTGAGCTGGATCGGGCCGCCGCCCGCATCGAGAACGGGATAACCGCTGGACGAGATGAGCGCTCCGTCCGGACGCATGGTGAAGCGGCCGTCACGGGTCAATACCTGGCCTTCGGGCGTATCCAGCGAGAACCAGGCATCGCCCTTGATGGCGAAATCGAAGGAATTGCCGGTCTGCTCGAAAGCGCCCTGGCGGGTGGAGAGATAGTCGTTGCCCTGTGAGACGAAGGCCACCCTGGCATTCATGTCATTGTGGTTCTTGGCGACCAATTCGTCGAATTTCACTTCGGAGCCGCGGAAGCCGACCGTGTTCACATTCGCCATATTGTCGGAAATGGTGGTGAGACGGCGCTCCAGCGCGATCTGCGAGGAAAGGGCGACGTATAGTCCGGATTGCATATCATTTGCCTCCGAGTTTCAGGGAGTTGATGGAAATCAGCAGGTCCGGGGAAATGCCGTAGCCGCTGGAGGAGCCGAAGACGGCAAGGGGATCGTAAGTGGTCGAGGGGTTTTGCATTTCCCACATGATGGTGAAACGCTCGAGCAGCTTTCCGACCTTTTCAGGATCCTGCAGATCCTTGATGTTGATGGTCTTTTCGATGAGCGCCGCCTGTTTTTCGATATCGGCGGCGGCGAATTCGTCGGGCAGGTTGTAGGCCGTGCGGAACACCTGCGCGAGGGCGTCGTCGGCCAGAAAATCGAGGCCTGAGGTGATCGTCGACGCCTTGCGCTCGAAATAAAGGGCGAGCCGGACGCCATTATTGTCGTCGCCGGCTTCCTGTTCCAGGGTCTGGCGCGTGTATTTGCTGATGACGCCCGCTTTGGCGGCGTCGGCGGAGGTTGCCGCTGCGCCCAGGCCGGCAAAATCCAGCGACTTTGCCAGTTCCGCATAACGGCTGTCGGAAAGCTTGTTGGCGAAGGCGTCCTTGTCCGTCGTGCCTTCCGTCAGCACCTTGCGGATAAAGGCTTTCGCATAGGCCATGTCTTCCAGCCCGTGGGCTTTAAGAGCGTAATTGTAAAGGCGCGTATCGGCCATGAAGTCGTCGATGGATTTCACGTCGCCGATCTTTGCGCGGTAATATTCGGTCTCGCGCGCCACATCGGGCTGCTTCGACACCCGCTCGAGCGATGTGCCGATGTCCTGACTGATCAGTCTGTAGCTGGTATAGGTGGAAGTCACTGAACCGCCGCTCTCGTTTGATCCCGATCTCAAGGCGCACGTCCGCCTTTGCCGGCATAGTGCCGTGGCTTGCTTGTGCGAAACTGGCTGCTGCGAGGCCGGAAACGGGGCTGGCGGACAGGTTCACGCAAGCCACATTTTCTAGACAGGGCGGCATGGAACACTGTTCGGGCGTGGTCGATCAATGAATATTGTAATTGGACTTATAATCACCTTCGGCTGCATCATCGGCGGCTATATGGCGATGGGCGGTCATTTGAACGTGCTGGTTCAGCCGTTCGAACTGATGATCATCGGCGGCGCCGGCCTTGGCGGCTTCATCATGGCGAACCCCATGAAGGTCGTGAAGGATTCCGGCAAGGCGCTCGGCGAGGCCTTCAAGCATTCGGTCCCGAAAGAGCGCAACTATCTCGACGTGCTCGGCGTACTTTATTCGCTGATGCGCGATCTGCGCACGAAATCGCGCAACGAGATCGAAGCCCATATCGATAATCCGGAAGAATCCTCGATCTTCCAGAGCGCGCCCTCGGTGCTGAAGAACAAGGAACTGACCTCGTTCATCTGCGACTATGTCCGCCTCATCATCATCGGCAATGCCCGCAGCCACGAAATTGAGGCGCTGATGGATGAGGAAATCGAGACCATCCTCAACGACAAGCTGAAGCCTTACCACGCGATCACCACCATGGGCGATTCCTTCCCCGCCATCGGTATCGTCGCGGCGGTGCTCGGCGTCATCAAGGCCATGGGCAAGATCAACGAATCGCCGGAAGTGCTGGGCGGCCTGATCGGCGCGGCCCTCGTCGGCACCATGCTCGGCATCATCCTGTCCTATTCGATCTGCAACCCGCTCGCATCGCAGGTCAAGATCGTCCGCACCAAGCAGCACCGCCTCTACATCATCGTCAAGCAGACGCTGATCGCCTATATGAACGGCTCGGTGCCGCAGGTCGCGCTCGAATATGGCCGCAAGACCATCTCCAACTACGAGCGGCCGTCCATCGACGCCGTCGAGCAGGAGATGATGAATCCCGGCGGCGAAAACAAGGCGGCATGACCATGGCAAAAGCTGCTGCACAAAAAGCCCCCGCCATGGATACCGCCCTGCTCGCGAAACTCACGGGAGGGCTCTCCGACCGCAAGACGATTGCGAAGATCGGTTCCGATATCGGCCATCTCTACAGCGAATTCCTGCCGGACATCTTTCACAGCGAGACGGGCATTGCGATCGATGTCGAATATGTCGGTTCCGAATCGGGGCTGATGACCGATCTCATCGCCAATGCCGGGCAGAATGTTGCGGCTGCCGATTGTTCGCTGCGCAACTGGTGCCCCAATTTCATGATGACGGTCGGCAATGGCTTCGTCATCGCGCTGATGGAGCGCATGCTTGGCGCGGCCCCCGACACCATCGGCGAGCCGGACGAACGCAGCCTGTCGCATATCGAGCTCGACCTGGCGGCCATGGTTCTTGGCCGCATCGGGGGTGTCCTGCGTTCGGGCGTCAACGCGCCGGGCGGTTTCGAGGCGACGATCGATCCGCCCTTCAACGCCAATGGAAAAAGCGCCTTCGACGAAATGATCGCCGGCCTTTACGGCGTGACCATCCGCATGAAGATCGATATCGGCAAGGTCTCGTCGGAATTTTCTCTCATCGTGCCGCAACGGCCGCTGCTCAAGACCTCTATCGTCGCCCCGAAAGCTTCGGCCCAGGCGTTGAAGAAGCAGGAGGAATGGATGGAGATGATTTCGCAGCAGGTGAAAAGATCGCAGGTCACGCTCGAGGCGCGCATCAAGCTCGAAACGCTGACGTTGCGGACGATTTCCAGGCTGGTGGCCGGCGACGTCATTCCGTTCCAGGCTCCGAGACAGGATGACATCGGCGTCGAGGTCAGCGCCAACGGTTCCAAGCTCTATAATTGCGAATTCGGCAAGTCCGGCGACCGCTACATGGTTCGGGTGAAGAACAATGTCAGCACGGACGACGAGATTTTGCGACATTTGATGGGTTAAAATCCTGCCCGGCCTTTAGGGTTTTGGGCAGGCTGACGCAAGTTTCAAAGGGAATAATCAGCGCATGGCTACGAAGAAAACACCTGTGACCGATGATGCGGTGCTGCCGTCGTTTGAAGACGGCGGCGACCTCGACCAGGCTATCGGCGATCTGCGTGGCGTCCTCAAGACGGATGCGGAAGGCTCGCTGTCCGATTTTGGCGACTTCGGCGATTTCGCAAGCACGGACGGGGCTTCGACAGATAGTGACCTTTCCGCCTTCGGTGGCGGAGCGGCCGATTTTGCAATGGATGATTTCGCCGCCGCTCCGCAGGTTGGGGGCGTGAAGGCGCCGCTTGGCAGCGGATTGTCCGAAAACATGGAACTGATCATGGACATCCCGATCGATGTCCAGATCGTTCTCGGCACCAGCAGAATGCTCGTTTCGGGGCTGATGAGCCTCGAAGAGGGAGCAACGATCGCGCTCGACCGCAAGATCGGCGAGCCGGTCGAGATCATGGTGAACGGCCGCCGTATTGCGCGCGGCGAAATAACGGTTCTGGAAGACGACGATACGCGCTTCGGCGTAAAATTGATTGAAGTATTGAGTACGAGAAAAGCCTGATCCCTGTGGGGACGGAGAGGAAAGACCATGATGGACTTCGAGGATTTCGGTAACCCCCTTGCGGGCAAGCCGTTGTCTCAGGCCGACAAGGCGGCCGCGGTGCTGCTTGCCATGGGCAAGGGCGTCGCCGGCAAGCTGCTGAAGTTTTTCACGCAGCACGAATTGCAGATGATCATTTCCTCGGCCCAGACTTTGCGCGTCATTCCTCCCGACGAACTCGCGCAGATCGTGGCGGAGTTCGAAGACCTGTTCACCGAAGGCACGGGTCTGATGGATAATGCCAAGGCGATCGAAAGCATTCTCGAAGAGGGGCTGACGCCTGAAGAGGTGGACAGCCTTCTCGGCCGCCGTGCGGCCTTCCAGGCCTATGAAGCGTCGATCTGGGACCGCCTGCAGGAAGCCGAGCCGGAATTTGTCGGCAAGTTCCTGCTGCGCGAACATCCCCAGACCATCGCCTATATTCTCTCCATGCTGCCCTCGTCCTTCGGCGCCAAGGTTCTCCTGACCATTCCCGAGGAGCAGCGCGCCGACATCATGAACCGCACGGTGAACATGAAGGAAGTCAGCCCCACGGCTGCCCAGATAATCGAGAAGCGTGTGGTCAATCTCATCAACGAAATCGAAGCCGAGCGCAATGCGGGCGGTTCCACGAAGGTTGCCGATCTGATGAACGAACTGGACAAGCCGCAGGTCGACACGCTGCTCAGCTCGCTCGAGACGCTCAGCAAGGAAGCCGCGAACAAGGTCAAGCCGAAGATCTTCCTCTTCGACGACCTCATGTTCATGCCGCAGCGCAGCCGCGTCCTGCTGCTCAACGATGTTTCAGCCGATGTTCTGACGATGGCGCTGCGCGGCGCCACGATGGAAATCAAGGAATGTGTGCTTTCCAGCATCAGCCCCCGCCAGCGCCGCATGATCGAATCGGATCTTGCCGTACCGCAGGCCTCGATCAACACCCGCGAAGTGGCGATCGCACGCCGCGCCGTTGCGCAGGAGGCGATCCGGCTGGCCAATTCCGGCCAGATCCAGCTGAAGGAAGCTGCCACGGAAGACCAACCGGCCGCCGCTTGAACGGAAGCCGGTTGATAACCCGCCCTCGTGGGGAGCCCGCCATTGCGACGGGCGGCCCCAGGCGCTAGTTTCGGGATGACGGCCTGCCGGGATCGGCGGGCCTTTTTTATTCCGGGGACGTGCCTTGGCAGACGATCAGGACAAGGACAGTAAAACAGAAGCCCCGACGGAGAAAAAACTCCGCGATGCGGCCGAGAAGGGTAACCTTCCTTTTTCCCGTGAAGTGCCGATCTTTGCCTCGTCGCTCGCCTTTTATTGTTATCTGGTCTTCTTTCTGCCCGAAGGCGTCGGCCGGATCGGTGAGACGCTGAAGGACCTGTTTGGCCAGCCCGAGCAATGGGACCTCAGCACCCGACCGGATGCCCTGTCGCTGCTTTATTTTCTCGGCGTCTCCATGGCCTATCTGCTGATGCCGGCCATGATCATGTTCATCGTCTTCGGTCTTGCCTCGTCGTTTTTCCAGAACCTGCCGTCGCCCGTGCTTGAACGGGTGCGTCCGCAATGGTCGCGCGTCTCGCCGGCCAAGGGCTTCACGCGAATCTACAGCAAGCAGGGTTTCGTGGAGTTTGGAAAGTCCATCTTCAAGATAATGATCGTTTCGACCATCATGTTCTTGGCCCTGCGCGGCGATTTTTACAGCCTCATCGACCTGATGTTCTCCGATCCGCAGGTGATTTTTGTCAGGGTCATCGAGATCGTCAAGAAAATGATGGTCGTGATCCTGCTGTCGACGGCGCTGCTTGCCGCCGTCGACCTGTTGTGGACCCGCCATCACTGGTTCAGCCAGCTGAAAATGACGAAGCATGAGGTGAAGGAGGAATACAAGCAGTCACAGGGCGACCCGGTGGTCAAATCCCGCCAGCGCTCCATCGCCCGCGACCGTGCCCGCCGCCGCATGATCAACAATGTGCCGCGCGCGACGCTGGTGATCGCCAACCCGACACACTTTGCGGTGGCGTTGCGTTACGTGCGTGAAGAAAGCGACGCGCCGATCGTCGTCGCCAAGGGGCAGGACCTTATCGCATTGAAAATCCGTGAGATTGCGGAACAGAACAATATCCCCGTTTTTGAAGATCCGCCGCTCGCGCGCTCCATGTTTGCGCAAGTCTCGATCGATAGTGTGATTCCACCAGCCTTTTATAAGGCTGTGGCTGAGCTCGTTCATCGGGTTTACGCCATGAAGTCATCGAAAATACGGGTTCAATAAAACCAATGAAAAAATCCGCCTATTCCGAACAGCGGGAAATGATCGTCGCAGAGGCGATCAACCCGATTGCCACCGAACTGCGTTTGCTAGACCCGGCCGACCTGATTTCGCTGCTCAGATTCGAGTGCTACGGCAGCATCGCCGACCTCGTTTCGTCGGCAGCGGAGCTTTATTATCATCCCGGCACGATCAATTTCGGCGCCGGTGGCGAGTATAAGCTCGAATGGGAAGGCGCTCCCGAGGTCGTCCTTGATCTGGAGATCAAGCCGAAGGGCGCCACGGTCTATGCGCGATTGGTTCTTGCCAATGAACATGCGGCGATCGAGATCAATCACGTCTCGTTTCAGAACCCTTCGGAAAATCCGGACGAGAATACCGAATTCCTCCGCCGGAGCCTGATGGCCGCCCGTTTCGTAGCAAGCCGCCAGGGCGAAGCAGCCTGAGCCGAGCACGATCATTGCCGTTATTGTTCGTTGCACCGGCCGGATGCGCCGGTGCAACGGGGTCGTTCCGGTGTGTTGTAACCCGAGCTTGCCCGAAGCCTGCCGGTTTATGCGAAACTCGCCGGTGACAGCGAGGAACGCCTTGCAAATCAGCCTCGTTGTTTGTTACCTATCGCATTAACGATTTGTTAACGAACGGCAGGTCGCGATGGCCGGTTTGAGCCATCGCCGATGCGCATGATGCTTCTGCTCGTTGTCGGCGCTGCGCCGGATTTCTTCTTAAATTTTGAGTTGGGTGGATCCCATGACCAGCATTTTGACCAATGCGGCGGCAATGGCCGCGCTGCAGACCCTGCGCATGATCGACAAGAGTCTGGAAACGACACAGGCGCGAGTGTCGTCCGGTTATCGTGTCGAAACCGCTGCGGACAATGCGGCCTACTGGTCCATCTCGACAACGATGCGCTCCGACAATAACGCGCTTTCCGCCGTGCAGGACGCCTTGGGCCTGGGCGCCGCCAAGGTCGACACCGCCTATGACGCGCTGGAGAGCACGATCGAGGTCGTCAAGCAGATCAAGGCCAAGCTCGTTGCCGCCTATGGCGTCGGAGCCGACCGCGGCAAGATCCAGGATGAAATCAAGCAGCTTCAGGAGCAGCTGAAAAGCATCTCCGAATCGGCCTCCTTCTCCGGCGAAAACTGGCTGCAGGCCAGTATCAGCAATGGCGGCACGCCTCCTGCCGAAGAACCGATCACGAAGAAGGTGGTTGCCTCCTTCACCCGTACCGGTTCGGGCAATGTCGGGGTCACCACCGTCGACTACAAGCTGGATGGCGGTACGGTACTTTTCGATCTCAGTGGCGGAAAGCTCGGCATTCTCGACAAGAACGCCGTTTTTGTCGCGAAGACGGAATATGAAGTCACCCAGACCTCGACGACGGCCGGTGCGACGACGGAAACGGGCTATGTTGTCCCGAAGCTCAGCGATGCGCAGATCGGCGCGCTGAATGCGACGACGACGGATACGAACACCGATCCGAATGTCTATAGCGACGGGACCGACAATTATCTCCGCCTTGCCGAAAACGTCTGGGTCAAGGTGACGGCGACAAATCCGTCGAGTGGGGGAACGACCGTTTCCGCCGCCTATCGTGATACCAGCAGCAATGACTGGTTTTACGATACCAGCGCCGGTCAGCCGTCCGCCGATCGTTCCCTCGGTTTTTCCGTGTCCACCCTCGATCTC
Source organism: Agrobacterium sp. NPDC089420 (assembly GCF_044900305.1). Lineage (NCBI taxonomy): Bacteria > Pseudomonadati > Pseudomonadota > Alphaproteobacteria > Hyphomicrobiales > Rhizobiaceae > Agrobacterium > Agrobacterium sp. NPDC089420. The sequence continues at coordinate 458,941 of NZ_JBJDMY010000002.1, forward strand.
GGCAATCTCGATATCGTTGCCGCGGCCATGGGCGGTCTTGCCGGCAACGGCACGACCTATACCGATGCCGACGCCATCGACATGATGATGTCCTTCGTGGACAAGCAGCTGGAAGCGATGACCAGCACGGCCTCCAGCCTCGGTTCGCTGCAAAGCCGCATCGACATGCAGGAGAACTTCGTATCGAGCCTGATGGACGTCATCGACAAGGGCATCGGCCGCCTTGTGGACGCCGATATGAACGAGGAATCGACCCGGCTGAAAGCGCTACAGACACAGCAGCAGCTCGGTATCCAGGCGCTGTCCATCGCCAATGCCAATGCGGAAAATATCCTCCAGCTCTTCAAGTAACGGGTTTCGTCCGGCGCGGCCTCGCGCGGACGCATGGCGCAGGCATGCCGGACAGCCCCGCCTTCATCCTCGCACAAGTTTGAGCACCTAACGTCGGGGCAATATCGGTCGGATCGCATGGCGTTATCCTTCCGGAAATCATGGAAGAGACGGGCAGGGTAGCAAGGATGACGGTGGTGCCGCCAAACGGCTTAGATTGCAGGCAACGAAACATGTCCCGCCCCTTTGGCCTGTTTTGCCGGGGGCGGGCATGAGCGCGTCCATTGCACGATATCTCAAGGACTTTGGCGACGCCCAGCCGGCGGCGGGGGTGGCTTTTGGCGATCCGTTTGCGGATGCCGGCGATGCTTCCGGTTTTGCCGATCTGCCGGCCGGCCTCGATGACTTCGGGACCGTCGACGTGGAAAGCGAGACACAGGCGGCCTATGCCCGTGGCCGCGAGGATGCGACCCGCGAGATTGCGGACAGGATGCAGGCCGAGCGGGAAGAGCTGCTGGCCGCCCATGCCGCTGAGCTGGAAGAACTGCGTTCGGTATATCTTGAGGAGATCGCGGTTTTTCTGTCGCGCGGTCTGCGCGAGGGTATCGATGCGATTGCCGCCAGTCTCAGCGAACAGACCGCCGATATCCTCGCACCGTTTCTGACGGAAAAGCTGTCGCTTGAGGCGGTGTCGGCACTGGCGGATGTGGTGCGCGCCTCCATGCCGGATGGTGAGGCCGTCACGCTTGTCGTGAAAGGCCCGAAAGACCTGTTCGACAAGTTGACGATGCAGCCCGGTTTTGAAGAAGAGACGATGAAGTTTACCGAGACCGCCGATATCGATCTTTCCGTCGAGTTGGATGAAAGCGTGTTCGTGACGCGCATGTCCGCCTGGGCGTCCAGTCTTCGCAAGGTGATGAAATGAGTGAAGGCGAAAATCACCACCACGGCAAAAACGAGATCATCATCGTCAAGCGTCACAAGGGCGGCCACGACGGCGCCCATGGCGGCGCGTGGAAAATCGCCTATGCCGACTTTATGACGGCGATGATGGCGTTCTTCCTCGTCATGTGGCTGGTCAACGCCGCCAATGAGGAAACCAAGGCCTCGGTCGCCAGCTATTTCAATCCGATCAAGCTGTCCGATGAAAAACCCTCCTCCAAGGGGCTGGAAAAGCCGGTCGACAAGGAAGAGGGCGTCCAGAAAAAGGACCAGTCCAACATCAAGGCGGAAAAGGTGACCCAGGGGTCCGCCGCGGCCACGGGCGAGGACCTGACCTCCCAGACCGGAGAACAGTCGAATTTCTCCGAAGCGGATTTTTTCGAAAATCCCTATTCCGTGCTGGCGGAAATCGCCCAGCAGGTTGGCCAGCAGGCCAATGTCAGCGCCAAGGGCGAGGGCGGTGCGGCCGATTCCGGGCCGGCGACCGGCGCGAGCGGCGGTGAAGCCTACCGCGATCCATTCGATCCCGACTTCTGGACCCAGCAGGTGAAAATCACCCGCGCGGACGAGCAGCAGAATCCGGTTCAGCCGCAGCAGGCCGCCGAGACCAGGCCGGACACGGCGACCAGGGATGGTGAAGCGGTCAAGGCTGTGCAATCCGAAACGCCGGCCGATCAGGCGCAGGACGGCAAGCCTATGGAAGTCGCGGCGGTGGTGCCGCAGCAACGCCCGGACGCCGCCGAGAAGGCGGGGCTTGCTCAAACGGGAACGGACAAGAAGCAGGACGCCAGTGACGCCGAGTGGGAAAAGGCCGACACGCTGCGCGAGGAGATCGAGAAGCAGATATCCGGCATTACCGGCAAGCTATCCGAAGGCCTGGTCGTGATGCCGGCCGAAGGCGGATTGCTGCTGACGATTTCCGACCAGACGGAAACGCCGATGTTCAATATCGGATCGGCCGTGCCCCGCCGCGAAATGGTTCTGGCGATGGAAAAGATCGGCAAGCTGCTTCAGGAGCGTGGGGGCAGCGTGGTGATCCGCGGCCATACCGACGGGCGGCAATTCAAGGGTGAAGCCAATGACAACTGGCGGCTCTCCATGGACCGTGCGCACAGCGCCTATTACATGCTGGTGCGCGGCGGCCTGTCGGAAGAGAGGGTGAAGCAGGTCTCGGGCTTTGCGGATCGCAGATTGCAGGTGCCGGCAGATCCTCTGGCGGACGCAAATCGCCGTATCGAAATCCTGCTTGAGGCCGATCGGGGGTGAGTGTGACGAAAACCTCGAAACGCTGGCTTTTTCTTGCGGCTACGCTTTGCGGTCTCGGCGCCGAGCCGATCAAGGCGTTTTCGCAATCGCAAGACAATCTCATGCCCTATGCCATGCTGCGCTCGCTGCAATTCGTGCAGGATTCCGTGGCCATGGGAGACCATTCGGCGGCGGAAATGCAGCGGTTTCTGCTTCAGACGATCGATGAGCGGCTGAAAAGCGCTCCTCCGGCGATTTTCAAGGACCCGCGCAATGTCGATGCGGCGCTTATCTATGCGATGAGCGGCGGCAATCCGGCAACGCTGGAACTTCTGGTAGCGCGCGACGTGGACGGCAATTTCGACAGCCGTGTCGCCGATATTCTGCGCAAATACCTGTCCGGCAAGGGCACGCTGGTGGCGCAGAGCATCGCGGCCATGGTGCCGGAATATCGTGGCACCCGCATCGGCGCCTATCTGGCCCTGATCGGCGGCAATGTGACGATCCCGCGCGATCCGCTGGCCGCGCTTGGCTTTTACGATATAGCCCGGCTAGAAGCACCGGGCACCATCGTCGAGGAGGCCGCACTGCGCCGTTCGCTTGCGATCGCGGTTGACGATGGCGATGCGGCGCGCGGCGTCAATTATGCGCAGCGTTACGCCCGGCGGTTCCTGCATTCGCCCTATGCCAGCCAGTTCGCGGATCTTCTTGTCGCGCTGGTGGTCAAGCGCGCCGATTCCCTCGGTGAAGCGGCGATACAGGAAACATTCGCCCTGATGGATACCGAGCGGCAGAAGGAAGCCTATCTTCGCCTCTCGCGGCTTGCGGCGATCAGCGGCAAGGATTCGCTGGCGCGTATGGCGGCGCTGAAGGTGAAGGCCCTGTCGCCATTGCTGCCGGACCAGCCGGAAGTGCAGGCTAATCTCTATGAAAGCCTGTCCAATATCGGCACGCCCGACGTGGTCAGCGCGATTGAAACCATCGGACAGATCCCCGAAGCGCAGCTGTCGGATCGGGACAGGGCCTTGCGAGAGGCGGCAAGGGCGATTGCCGAACAGGTGGTACGCCCTCCCTCCCTGTCCAGCGTCGATGTCGGCGTTGCGGCGGCGGCACAGCCCGGGCAGGAGGCGTCCGGAAACGGGGCTGCCGGCGCCGGAGAAAAAAGCATATGGCGGGTTGAAACCCACAAGGTTGACGACGAGGGCGAGAACGTCCGGCAGCTCGTGACGAGCGGCCGCAGCAAGCTCGATGAAATCGATAGCCTGTTGAAGAAAGGCGAGGGGGCACCATGATCGACGCAACCATCAATGCGATAGTGAATACGCCGCAGGCTGATCCGCGTGCCGGCAGCGCCGGCGCACGCGACGACGCCAAAGGCGGCAGCTTCGGTGACGCCCTTTCCACGGTTCGCGACGACCGCCCGCCGCATTCTCGGCATGAGCGTGATGCGGCTTCGGCTGAAGACCAGCATGCGCAGCCCGATAGCGAGGGAGAAAAGATGGATGTCCCGGTCAAGCGGCCAGCCGGCTTTTTGAATGTGATCGCCAACGAGCATGCCGGAGAAGGCCGTACCCATGATGCGGCGGTCGAGTTTCAGAATGCGGTGAAAACGGCGCGGACATCGCCTGACGGCGGCAAGACGGGCAAGAAGCTCAAGGACGAGACCGACGGGGATGGCGAGACGGCGGCCGATACGATCGATACGAAGCTGGCGGAACTGAAGACGGTCGTGGCCGGCGCCGGTGCCGCTGATGGTGCGGCGCTCAGGTCACCGCTTGAGGAAATCGCGCAGGCGATCGCCGGCCGGGCGGATCCGGTAAAGTCCGACAGGTCCGAACCAGCCCGGGGCAAGATCGAACCTTCGCTCAAGGATATGCCGACTAGGACGCAGCTTGCCGCAGAAGAGGCGGGATCCGACTCTGAAACCGGCGGCGACGCCTCGGCCTTCCGCTTCTCCTCACCGCGCTCGGCCACGGCCCGCGCCCTTGACATGAATACGGTCCAGCGGGATGGACGTGTGGAATTCGACGTCCGGGAAAGCACCGGAAAGATCGCGGATACGGTCACGGTTCTGGATTCGCGGCGGTTCATCGGCCTGGCGCCGTCATCGAACGCTTCGGCTCTGACGGGCCTCATCGTCAATGATCCTGAATGGGTCAGTGCGATGCAGCCCGGTTCGGCGCTGTCCAATGCAGCCGCGCAGAGCAGCACCGGCAAGGTCGTGCATACGCTGAAGCTGCATATGACGCCGATCGAGCTTGGATCGGTGACGATGTCGCTGCGTCTTGCCGGCGACGAGCTTGCCGTTCACATGACGGTGGAGAGCGTTGCGGCCTATAAAAAGCTTCAGGAAGACAGCAAGAGCATTCTGGATGGCCTCAAGGCTCAGGGTCTGACGGTCGACAACATCACCATCAGCATCGCTTCTTCCGACAAGAGTGACCAAACGGGCACACAAGCCAACAATCAGCAAAATCAGCAGGCGCAGCAGCAGGGCCAGCAGGCCGCCGCCGGACGCAACCGTGACGAGTCCGGCGCACGGGGCGGCCGCGATGGCAATGGTGAGAATTTGGGGGTGCATAATGAAGGCTTGGATGGCGCTCTCGGCTCTGGCCGTTCTTCTGCTGACAATGGCGTCTACCTCTGAGAACGCCGTCGCTTCGGCAACGCCGGGTGTCTGCGAAAGGGAAATCCAGTCTGCCGCGCGCAAATATGGCGTGCCGGAGGGAATTCTCTACTCCGTGGGCCTGACGGAAACGGGCCGCAAGGGGCGGCTCGACCCCAATGCCATGAATATCGAAGGAAAACCGGTATTTGCCGCGTCCACGGACGAGGCTCTGGCCACTTTCGAGGCGGCAAAACGCAACGGCGCCAAGCTGATCGACCTCGGATGCATGCAGATAAATCATTATTTCCATGGCGAAAACTTCACATCCGCGCGAGAAATGTTCGATCCGCGCCGCAATGTCGAATATGCCGCCATGTTCCTGCGCAATCTTCACAACAGGCATGAAACCTGGACCATGGCGGTTGCCCGTTATCATGCCGGTCCCAACAATGACCCGGCGCAGAAGAAATATGTCTGCCGGGTGATCGCCAATCTGGTGGCGACGGGTTATGGGAAATGGACGCCCAACGCGAAGAATTTCTGCGACGGTTGACAACCTTGAATTGTCCAAAGGGGCGTCGGGACTCGCAATTTGAAATGTGGCGATAGAGAGCCCGAAAAAAGGCGGTTCAAGCGATTTTTTCTGATTTTTAAAATTTTTACACAAAAATTTTGTGCCATATATGGTTAACACCCACTATATATAGGTCAAATCGGCACAAAATAGTTAATCAATTATTAATAACTATCGATGATTTCCTACAGTTGTCGCTGAATCCTCCGATTCGTACCAATGCCACATTGGAAAACACCACAGTGATTCGGAGGCGGACGAATGATCGTAGTGGTTGATGAGCGCGAGCTCGTTAAGGACGGCTATACTTCTCTATTTGGGCGTGAGGGCATCCCCTCGACCGGTTTCGATCCGGTCGAATTCGGGGAATGGGTCTCGACGGCGGCGGACAGCGATCTTGCGGCCGTGGAGGCCTTTCTGATCGGCCAGGGCGACCGGAGCTTCTCTTTGCCGAAGGCGATCAGGGATCGCACGACGGCGCCGGTCATCGCGGTCAGCGACCAGCCCTCGCTGGAATCGACGCTGGCGCTTTTCGACAGCGGCGTTGACGATGTCGTGCGCAAGCCGGTTCACCCGCGTGAAATCCTTGCCCGTGCGGCGGCGATTCGTCGCCGGCTGCAGGTCATCTCGAATTTTACCGATGCCGGGCCGATCCGGGTCTTCTCGGACGGTCGCGACCCCGAAGTGGGCGGCGAAGTATTTCCCCTGCCGCGCCGCGAGCGCCGCATCCTCGAATATTTGATCGCCAATCGCGGACGTCGCGTTTCCAAGGCGCAGATTTTCAATGCCATCTACGGCATCTTCGACGATGACGTCGAAGAGAATGTCGTTGAAAGCCACATCAGCAAGCTGCGCAAGAAGCTGCGCAAGAAGCTCGGTTACGACCCGGTCGATTCCAAGCGGTTCCTCGGCTACAGCATTGATTGGCAATGATCTTCATTGACCCGCGTGGTCTTTTTCAAACGCGGTATTTCAGACAGCTTCACGCAAGCCCCAGGCTTTACCTTCTCCCTGAAAGATGACCACGAGGGTTTTTGAATGAGTATTTTCGGCACTATGCGGACCGGTGTATCCGGCATGAATGCACAGGCGAACAAGC